>NZ_SMKY01000203.1 GCF_004349235.1 Actinomadura darangshiensis
CTCTTCCCCGCGTCGGCCTTCCCTGCGTCGGCCTTCCCTGCGTCGGCCTTCCCCGAGTCAGCCTCGCCTGCGCCGGCCTTCCCTCCACCGGCCTTGCCCGCGCCGCCCTGACCCGCGCCGCCCTCTCGCGCACCTGCTCCGCCCGCGCCGGCCTCGCCCGCGCCGGCTTTCCCTCCACCGGCCTTTCCCCCGCTGGCCCCTGCATCGCCCGTGTTCGCGGCTTCTGTGGTCGCGTTGGCTGCGTCGGAGTTGCCCGCGCCGGACGTTCGTGCGAAGACCTCCGTCTCGGCCACTCGGGTGGCGATCATCGTGCTGAACTTCTTCGGCAGGAACATGTCCTCGTCCGCGGCCAGCGCGGAGCAGCGGTCCAGGAACTCGGCGGTCGGGGGACGGTCGTCCGGGTCCTTCTCCAGGCCCGCGGCGATCAGGACGTGCAGCGACGCCGGGACGCCGGTCAGGTCGGGTTCCTCGTGCCGGACGCGGTAGCCGAGGGCGTCCGCCGGTCCCTCTCCGAACGGGTGGCGGCCGGTGACGGCGAAGGACAGCACGGCGGCCAGGCAGAACACGTCGCTGGGCGGTCCGATGGCGCCGCCCAGGAACTGCTCGGGCGACATGTACCCGGGTGTGCCCACCAGGGTCAGGCTCTGCGACGCGGCGTCCATCGCGCGGGCGATGCCGAAGTCGATGATGCGCGGCCCGTCCTGCGCCAGCAGCACGTTCCCCGGTTTGAGGTCCCGGTGGATCACGTTCTGGTCGTGCACCGCCCGCAGCCCTTCGGCGAGCCCGGCGCCGAGCGCCGCCACCGTCACCTCGGGCAGCGCGCCGTTCTCGTCGACGGCGTCCTGCAGCGTGGGCCCGGCGATGTACTCCGTCACCAGCCACGGCGGTTCGGCGTCGGGGTCGGCGTCCACCACCTGGGCCGTGTAGAAGCCGCCGATGCGCCGTGCCGCCGCGACCTCCTTCGCGAACCGGCGCCGGAACGACGCGTTGTCGGCGAAGTGCGGGTGGACGACCTTGACCGCGACCAGCCGCCGCCCCTGCGAGCGCCCCAGGTAGACCTGGCCCATCCCGCCGGCGCCGAGCCGCGCGAGCAGCCGGTACGGCCCGATCCGCGCCGGATCGCCGTCCTTGAGCGCCTTCAGTCCTCCGCCGGACATCCCACCTGCCTCACGCCTGCCGAACATCGCTGTCTGTTTGAGCAAGCGTAATGAAGGCGTTGATCATGATCTGCGTCCTTGGACGCATTCGCGGAAACCGGTGTCAGGCTTCTTCGGGGTCGCGGCCAGTCGCGTGGCGGCCGCCGTCCACCGGCACCACGGCTCCGTTGACGAAGCTCGCCTCGTCCGAGAGCAGGTAGGCGACGGCGGCGGCAACCTCGGCTGGACGTCCCACACGCCCCAGCGGGTGAAGCAGGCGCATTTCGTTCTCTATTCGCGCGGCCTCCTCGGGTGCTTGCTGCGCCAGAAAGGTCTCGTAGCGATCGGTGGTGATCGATCCGAGCGCGACGACATTCGTGCGGATGCCTTGGGGGCCGTGGTCGACGGCCAATGCGCGACTCAGCCCCTCGATCGCCGCTTTTGCCGTCGCATAAGGAAGAGAGCCCCGTACCGGTCGTTGTGCCTGGTGGGACGAGACGTTGACGATGGCGCCACCAGTCCCGGCGTCCAGGAACCGGCGGACGGCGGTGACACACCCGACCACAGCCGGGTCGAAGTTCAACGCGACAAGGCTCAGCAGTTCGCGGGCGGACGGGTTCTGCACATCCCGGAAAACGGCGGCGTTGTTGACCCAGCCGGACAGCGCCCCCGACTCCTGCGCCAGGTCGGCGGCGCGCTCGGCCACGCTTTCGTCGGCTGCATTGCCCACGACCGGAATCATGCCGTCGTGCGTCCATTCGAGCGCCGCCGGGTCGAATTCGATGACGACGACCGTGCCGCCGTCCGCCAGCAGGCGCTCGACGATCGCGCGGCCGACGCCCCGCCCGCCCCCGGTCACCACATACGACCTGTTCGCCACGGGACCTCCCTCCCTAAAGCATCACCTCATCCTGCCGTCCAGGCACGGAGCTTCTCCGGGTTGCGGACGGCCCAGATGTGCCTGATCCGATCGCCGGCGATGTCGAAGGCCACGACGACCACGGTGACGCCGTCCAGCTGGGCGATCAGGCCGGGCTGCCCGTTGACGGTGCGCTCCAGGACCGCCAGGCCGGGGGCCTTGCCCGCGACGTCGACGAAGGCCCGCGCGACCTGCTCGCCGCCCTCGATCGGGTGGAGTTCGGCGCTGACGAGGCCGCCGCCGTCGGCGACCGCCGTGACGGCGGGGTCGAGGAGGCCGACGAGGGCGCCGATGTCCTTGGCCGCCCAGGCGTCCCTGAACTCCCGGATGATGCCGGCCTGCTGAGCCGCGGGCGTCACGCGGGCCCGCCCCTCGCCGATCCGGCGGCGGGCCGAGGACGCCAGCTGGCGGCAGGCGGCGGGCGTGCGGCCGACGATCTCGGCCACCTCGGCGAACGGGTAGCGGAAGACGTCGTGCAGGACGAACGCGACCCGCTCGGCGGGCGTCATCGACTCCAGCACGACGAGGAAGGCCATGCTGACCGACTCGTCGAGGGTGACCCGGTCGGCGGGGTCGGCCGCCGGTGAGCCGACGGCCACGGACGCGGGCAGCGGCTCCGGGATCCACTCGCCCACGTAGCGCTCCCGCCGGGCCCGCGCCGAGCCAAGCACGTCCAGGCAGATGCGGCCCGCGACCTTCGTCAGCCACGCACCCGGCGACTCGATCGCCTCCTGCCGCGCCCGCGACATGGCGTACCAGCGCACGTACGTCTCCTGCACGACGTCCTCGGCCTCGGCCAGGCTGCCCAGGAGCCGGTACGCGAGATTGATCAGCCGGCGCCGCTCGCTCATGACCGCGCCCAGGCTCGGATCAGGTCGGCCGCCCATGATGTCCCCCCGTTCGCCTCCGCCTTCGCAGGTTCGACGAGACGGCCCACCGAAATGTGAGGACCTGACATTCCGGCCGGCTGCGTCGTCGTTCCCCCGGACCGGACACCATCCAAACACCGGCCCGTCAGGGGAGCACCGTGAACGTCATCCTGTGGATAACCGCCGGGCTGCTGGCCGTGTTCTTCCTCGCCAGCGGCACCATGAAGCTCGCACAGTCGCGGCAGAAGCTCGTCGCGTCCGGCATGGGCGCCCTCGAAGGCTTCGGCGACGGCGCCGTGAAGGGCATCGGCGCGCTTGAGGTCCTGGCCGCCGTGGGCCTGATCCTGCCCGCCGCGCTGGACGTCGCACCGGTCCTGGTGCCGCTGGCCGCCGTGGGCGTGGCCCTGCTGATGGCCGGCGCGATGATCGCGCACCTCCGCCGCCGCGAGATCCCGGCGGTCGCGATGACCCTGCTCTTCCTCGCCCTGTCCGTTCTGGTCGCGTGGGGTCGCTTCGGCCCGGAGTCCTTCACCGGCTGAGCCGCAAGTAGACTCGGCGGCGCGGATGGTTCACTCCGTTGGAGTGTCGTAAGAGGGAACCCGGTGCGAGTCCGGGACTGCCCCGCAGCGGTGAGCGGGAACGACCGCCGTCATCACGCACTGGGCCGCACGGCCTGGGAAGCGACGGCCAGTAGGACGCCTTGGTCAAGGCGACGCCCGCAAGTCCGAAGACCTGCCTCCGCCCGTGCGCCGACCGGCGCGCGGTGGTCTGCGGCCTCGCGGGACGGTCTGCGGCGCACGTCGATCGTGCGCGTTCTCCTCCCCGGGCCGCTCGTGGCACAGCGAGGGAAGCCGCCATGAACACGACAATCCTCGGATACCCCCGAATCGGGGCACACCGGGAACTGAAGGCCGCCACCGAGGACTACTGGGCCGGACGGACCGACGCCGCCGCGCTCGCCAGAACCGGCGCCGACCTCCGCGCCGCCGTCTGGACGCGACTGCGCGACGCGGGCCTGGACGCCGTCCCGTCCAACACCTTCTCCTTCTACGACCACATGCTCGACACCAGCGTCCTGGTCGACGCGATCCCCGACCGCTACCGCCACCTCACCGGGCTCGACCGCTACTTCGCCATGGCCCGCGGCGTCCAAGACGTCCCGCCCCTGGAAATGACCAAGTGGTTCGACACCAACTACCACTACATCGTTCCCGAAGTGGGGCCGGGGACGCGGTTTCGGCTGGCTGAGGGGGCGGCCGCCAAGCCGCTGGCCGAGTACCGGGAGGCGAAGGCGCGCGGCGTCGACACGCGGCCCGTGCTGGTCGGGCCGCTCACGTATCTGCTGCTGGCCAAGCCCGCGGTGGACGGGTTCCGGCCGCTCGACCTGCTCGACGGGCTCGTCGACGTGTACGCCGAAGTGCTGGAGCGGCTCGCCGGGTCGGGGGCGGAATGGGTGCAGCTGGACGAGCCCGCTCTCGTCGCCGACCGGAGCGCGGAGGAGATCGACGCGCTCGCCCGCGCCTACGCGCGTCTCGGGCGGCTGACCAGCAGGCCCCGCCTGATGGTGAGCACGTACTTCGGGACGGTCGGCGCCGGCGCCCTGCGCGTCCTGGCCGGCGGCCGGGTCGAGGCGATAGGGCTGGACTTCGTCGCCGGGCCCGGCAACCTGGACGTTCTCGCGTCCGTCGGCGGGCTGCCGCGCAAGACGCTCGTGGCCGGTGTGGTCGACGGGCGCAACGTCTGGCGCACCGACCTGCGGCATGCGAAGGCGACGTGCGCATCGCTCCTCGGGCTCGTCGACCGGCTCGTGGTGGGGACGTCCTGCTCGCTGATGCACGTCCCGATCGACCTGGACGCGGAGACCACCCTCGCGCCGGACGTCCGGAACCGGCTCGCGTTCGCCCGGCAGAAGGTCGACGAGGTGGTCGCGCTGGGACGGGCGTTGCGTGAGGATGTTCCGGCGGAGGCGACGGTGCCGAGCGGGGGCGTCGACCAGGCCGTCCGCGAGCGGCTGGGGGCGATCGGCGAGGTGCGCCGGGGCGACCGCGCCGCCCGGTTCGCCGCGCAGAAGGACGCGCTCGGCCTGCCCGATCTGGCCACCACCACGATCGGCTCGTTCCCGCAGACACCCGAGATCCGCCGGGCCCGCGCCGACCGCCGCGCCGGGCGCATCACGGGCGACGCCTACACGAAGGCGATGAAGGACGAGATCGCGCACGTCATCGCGCTCCAGGAGGACCTCGGCCTGGACGTCCTCGTGCACGGCGAACCCGAACGCAACGACATGGTGCAGTACTTCGCCGAGCAGCTGGACGGGTACGCGGCGACCGAGCACGGCTGGGTGCAGTCGTACGGGTCGCGGTACGTGCGTCCGCCGATCCTGCACAGCGACGTCGCGCGGCCGCGTCCGATGACCGTCGAGTGGGCTACGTACGCGCAGTCGCTGACGGACAGGCCGGTCAAGGGGATGCTGACCGGGCCCGTCACCATGCTGGCCTGGTCGTT
This sequence comes from Actinomadura darangshiensis, assembly GCF_004349235.1. Classification (GTDB taxonomy): domain Bacteria; phylum Actinomycetota; class Actinomycetes; order Streptosporangiales; family Streptosporangiaceae; genus Spirillospora; species Spirillospora darangshiensis. The sequence goes on from NZ_SMKY01000203.1 coordinate 5,430, forward strand.
CGTCCGGGACGACCAGCCGCTCGCCGACACCGCCCGGCAGGTCGCACTGGCCCTGCGGGACGAGATCGCCGACTTGGAGGCGGCCGGCATCCGCGTCATCCAGGTGGACGAGCCCGCGCTGCGCGAACTCCTCCCGCTCCGGGACGCCGGCCGCGCCGCCTACCTCGACTGGGCGGTCGGCGCCTTCCGGCTCGCGACCTCGGGCGTCCGGGACGCGACCCAGATCCACACGCACATGTGCTACTCGGAGTTCGGGGAGATCATCGGCGCGATCGGCGCGCTGGACGCCGACGTCACCAGCGTGGAGGCGGCCCGCTCGCACATGGAGCTGGTCGCCGACCTGCGCGCGGCCGGGTACGAGAACGGCATCGGCCCCGGCGTGTACGACATCCACTCCCCGCGCGTCCCGGCCGCCGAGGAGATGGAGGACAACCTGCGGCGCGCGCTCCGGGCCGTCGAGCCCGCGCGGCTGTGGGTCAACCCCGACTGCGGGCTGAAGACCCGCGCCTATCCCGAGACGGAGGCGTCCCTGCGGAACCTGGTGGCGGCGGCCCGCCGCGTCCGCGCGGAACTGACCGCGTGATTTCGACCCGCCTGATTTCGACCCGCGTGGCCCGGCCCACCCCGGGCCACGCGGGTCAGTCCACCGACTCGCAGAGCTGGACGACCCGTTCGCACATCTCGGTGATGTCGGTGACCGGGATCCGGCCCGCCTCGCGGGGGGAGGTCCAGCAGAACGTCGCCGCCTCGCACCAGACGGTCAGGCCGCCCTTGCCTGACAGGACGGTCATGTCCAGGTCGTCGCGCGGAGCGAGGTGGACGATGCCGCGCTGGACGAGCAGTGCGTGCAGGTCTTTGGCGGCGTGGGGCCCGTCCACCCGCCAGACGTGCCGGCGCCGGACGGTGTGCGGGAGCGGCAGGGCGAACCAGGTCGCCTTGCCCCGGACGGCCGGTGACCGCAGCCGGGACCGGGACGGGTGGTGCCCCCACCGGCCCTGCGTGAGCAGCTCGATGATCTCAAGGCCGCGGCCGTGGTCGAGGACGTCGCCGCCGGGGGGTGCGGCCGGGCGCCAGCGCCGGAGCGTGTCGAACGTCTTGACGACCAGTTCGTCCCGTCCGTTGCCGTCGTCGCGCTGGTAGACCCACAGTTCGGCGCCCGTCGAGCCGTCGCCGGGCATCGCGTGCTGCAAGACGTTCGTGGCGAGTTCGCTGACCATGAGCGTGATGTCGTCGACGTCCCGGACGGAAAGGCCGAGCGCCGGCAGGAGGCCCGTGACATGGGCGCGCGCGACGGCCGCGATGGATTTGTCGGCGGGGAGGGGCAGCGCCGCGCAGCCGCCGTTCTCCAGCCTCCAGGGAATCCCGCAGATCGTTGCGGCCTTCGTCATGACGCCCACCCTCGGGGGTTGCGGAGACATTCGCGACTCAGACAATCGCGACATGAACCTCATTGGTTCCCGAGTCGCTATGTGTGAATCACAGATCTAGCTTCGCACATTTCTGGCCCCGTGACGCGGAACACGGCAAGGATCATGCGGCCGCAATTGAGACGTTCACCGATGCGCCCGAAGACGCCCATACCACGTGCACCCCGGGCCCCTGGAACGCATACCGGCGGACCCCGGGATCAGGCGCCCCGGACGCTGTAGCGTGGACGGCGCCTGAGAGAGGGCCGCACACAAGAAGATCCCCCAGGGGTGCAGCCCTGGGGGATCTTGTGTGCGGCCCGGTTCAGCGGTCGTACCGCCCGGCCCGCACGTCGTCGAGGAACGTGGCGAAGACGGAGCGGGCGACGACGTGCGCCCCGGCGTCCGGTGTCTTGCTGTCACGTAGCCCCGTGGCCGTTTCGAGGTCGGCGACCTCGACGCATCCCCCGTTGCTGCTGGCGCTCGCGGTGGCCTTGAACCATCGTGCCTGAGAGAGGTCCATCACTACTCCAGTGTTGAGATCATTTTCTCCAGGTGGTCCGCGGTGTCGGCGGTGTTCAGCGCCGCCTGGCGGATCTGCTTGAAGATCGCGGCATGTGCCTCCACGTGCTTGGGGTCGTCGATCTCCTGGACGTCCGCGTCGTTCTCCAGAAAGACCATCCCGGGCTCGCCGCCGGGGAACTCGAAGATGTTGACCAGCGTGGACATGCCGGGATGCAGCCCGTCGGCCAGCCGCAGCAGCCGCAGTTCCACGTTCGGCCGCCGGGACATGGCGAGCAGGTGGGCGAGCTGGGCGCGCCGGTCGCCGGGGTCGCCCCACTCGTACATCAGGGACGCCTCGGTGATGAGCGCGCACAGCTCCGGCGCCTTGCCGTTGTCCCGGTCGAGGATCTGCTGCCGCCGCAGGCGCGCCCGCAGGGCGCGTTCGCGCCATTCGGGCGACCTGTCCCCGGACGTCAGCAGGGCCTGCATGTACGGCAGGGTCTGCAGCAGGCCCGGCAGCACCAGCGGCATGACCACCCGGATGCTCGACGCGTCGCTCTCGAAGCCCGGGAACTCGTTGTCGAACACCTCGGAGTAGTCACGCCACCACGCGCGCTGCCGGGCGCACGTCGCCAGCTCCTCCAGTTCTTCGAGATCGCTGCCCTCGTAGATCCGTGCCAGGTCACGGATATCGCTGAGCTCGGGCCGCACCCAGTTGTTGGCCTCGAATCGGCCGACCTTTCCGCGACCCCAGTTCAGCCGGTCGCAGACTTGGTTGGCCGTGTAGTCCGCCGCGACACGCAGGTCCTTCAACCGGCGTGCAAGCCCCCGCTTGGCGACGGTGGCGCCGTAAGCCTCGCTCATCGGCGCCACCTCCCTTGACATACGGCCGGCATCAGCATACGCCTTCCGAAGTTGTGAATCACAGATTCGGCCGGATCAGGAAGCGGCGTGATCGAACTCGCCGTTCTTCACCCCGTCCAGGAAGCAGGCCCACTCGTTCTCGTCGAAGACCGAGATGAGGTCTCCAGATGTACGCAGAAACGTCCATTCACCGACAAAAGCGACCTCAATACCGCCCTCGGTGGTCTGCGACCGCTTCCAGTCCAGGGTGCCGGGGTCGATGCCCAGTTCCTCGATGGTCGGCTTGCTCATGCTTTCTTCCTCGCCACACCGCAGTAACCCCACCGCGACCCATCACTGTCGGCCTCGTCGGGGTCGACGGCCCCCCACTGCCCGACGTAGGTGAGCTCCGCCGCGCCCCCCTCGTACGGCGGGACGATCTCCAGCCCGGCAAAGAACCGTTCGATGTCCACACGTGTCCGGACACGGACGGCGCCGCTGGACGAATGGGAGTACACCTCTTCCACCGTGTCGACCGCCTTGTCCGGCTGGCGCTCGCTGGTGATGGAGGACAGCGCCAGGTAGCTGCCGGGCGCCAACCGGTCCATGTAGCGCCGGACGACGCCCCACGGGTCGTCCTCGTCCGGGACGAAGTGGGTCACCGCCACCAGCAGCAGCGCCACCGGCCGCGTGAAGTCGATCAGCGCCAGGGCGTCCTCGTTCCCGAGCAGCGCCTCGGGTTCGCGGAAGTCCGCGGTGATGAACGCCGTCCCGGACGACCCCTCCAGCAGGGTCTGGGCGTGCGCCGCCACCATCGCGTCGTTGTCGGCGTACAGGATCCGCGCGTCGGGGGCGACGGCCTGCGCCGCGTCGTGCGTGTTGTTCCGCGTCGGCAGGCCGGCGCCGACGTCGACGAACTGCCGGATGCCCTGCTGCGCCAGCCATCGCACCGACCGCTGCAGGAACCCGCGGTTCGCCCAGGCGGCGTCCTCCAGATCGGGCATGTTCGCCCGGACCGCCTCCGCCGCCGTCCGGTCGACCTCGTAGTTCTCCGTGCCGCCGAGGATGTAGTCGTACATCCGGGCTGGGCTCGGGACGGTGGTGTCCACCCCGGGCGGAGCCTGCTCGATGTCACTCACCGTTTCGCCTCCGTTGCCGCAACTTGTGATGCACGAATTATGAAGCAACCCACCTCCCCATTGCGATGCTTCGCCCGCGTTCGGCGCCCGTCCAGTCCGGCCTTCGCGCGGCCGGGATGCGTAACCCCCGTGAGCTGGGTAGGTGTCACGAACATGTTCGAGATCGAGGACATTCGGGATTGGCGCGGCCGGGACGTGATCGACGAGTCCGGCGGCAAGGTCGGCACGCTGGAGGCCGTCTACGTCGACACCCTCACCGACCTGCCGTCCTTCGCCACGATCAAGATCGGCCTGCCGACCCGGCAGCGGCTGGTCTTCGTACCGCTGGACGGAGCGACCGTCGCCCCGGGCCATCTCCGCGTCGCGCACCCGAAGAAGCAGATCAAGAGCGCCCCCGCGATCGACACCGACGGTGAGCTCTTCGCCAGTGCCGAACCGGAGGTCTTCGCGCACTACGACCTGCTCTACGAGGCGGGCCCGGAAGAGCGCCGCCTGGCCCGCCGCTAACGCCCGCCGCTAACGCCCGTCGAGCAGGGGCCGGCGCGGGTCCCACACCGTCCCGTCCCGGTCGTCGCGGCGGCGCCGGGCGATGCCCGACAGCGCCTCCAGAACCACCCGGTTGGCCAGGGCGGAGGTGATGTCGGCGTGGTCGTAGGGCGGTGACACCTCGACCAGATCGATGCCGGCGACGGGCAGCTCGTAGGTGATGCGGCGGACCGCGTCCAGCAGTTGCCGTCCGGTGAGGCCGCCGGGCTCGGGAGTGCCCGTGCCCGGGGCGTGCCCCGGGTCGCACACGTCGATGTCGACCGACAGGAAGACCGCGTCGCAGTCGTCGGTGGCGATCTGGGACGCCTCGGTCAGGCATTCGTCCAGGCCGCGCGCGACGATCTCCGTCATCTCGTAGGAGCGCATGCCCTGCCCGGCCATCCACGCCAGCGTCTCGGGGCCCGGCCAGTAGCCGCGCAGGCCGAGCTGCAGGAACCGGTCGCCGCGCACCGCGCCCGACTCGATCAGCCGCCGCATCGGCTGCCCGTGCCCGACCAGCGACCCGAAGCTCACGTCGCCGGTGTCGGCGTGCGCGTCGAAGTGGATCATCGAGACGCGGCCCGCGCCGAGGTGATCGGCCACCCCGGCGGCGTCGGGCCACGCGATCGTGTGGTCGCCGCCCAGGATGAGCGGGATCGTCCCGGTACGGGCGACGGTGTGCACGGCGTGCCGCAGATCCCCGACGGAGCGCTCGGCGTCGCCGGAGAACATCTCCACGTCTCCGGCGTCGTGGACGGTGAGGTCGCCCTGAAGGCCGTCCACGCGCAGCGCCAGCGACGGCCGCGACCCGTCCTGCGGCAGGTAGCAGCTCTGCCGGATGTACTGCGGGCCGAACCGCGTGCCAGGACGATGGGACGTGCCGCCGTCGAACGGCGCCCCGATGATCACCACATCGGCGTCGGCGTAGGTGGCCGGGTCCGACCAAGTGCACCGCGGCACTCCGAGAAACGTGATGTCCGGCCCGAACTGGGGCCCGTACCGCTCCGCCAAGGGGCACCTCCGATCCCGGTGATCCTTCCCTCGCCGGGGCCCGTCGATGCCGGTCGGCCCCGGCCCGGAATCACGGGACGGGGCCGACGGCGCGAGGGTCAGCCTCCGGTGCCGGAGTTCTGCGCGGTGGTGATGATCGTCGCCGCGTCCTCGGGGAGGAGGTGGCCGGCGTTCACCGACGCCTGCGCGGCGGCGCGCACCTTGGTCACGTAGTCGGCGTGGGTCGGGTACAGCTCGCTCAGCACCGGCTCGGCGCGGGGCGGGAACGCGGGGTCGGACGGGTCGCCGGCGTCGTGCCGGTCCCAGGGGTCGGCGTCACCGTTCCACGGGTCGCGGGCGCCGTAGAGGCCGCAGAAGAGGCCGCTGCCGCCGGTGTCGCGCATCCCGGTGAGCGTGCGGGTCGGCACCGCGACGGCGGGCAGCCGGACGCCGCCGGACGCGAGGCCGGCGCTCGGACTGCGCAGGTCGGTGTCCAGCTCCGTCCCGCTCGATGGACGCGCCCCGCCCCGCGCCCATGACGCCAGGTGGCGCAGCGCGGCGTTCATCGAGTAGTGGCCGGGGCCGTCGTTGTACGGGGCCGACCCGGCGGCGCAGTCGGGCTGCGGCGCGGCGTCGCCGGCCGACTTCCGCAGCGTCGGGCCGCCCAGGTCGAACGCCCACTGGTCGCCGTGCGAGGTACCGGCCAGCTCCCAGTGGACGACCCGGTCGGTATCCGGCTGGCGAGCGGCGGACGCGCCCGGGACGTCGGTCTCGGTCAGCACCACGAACGTGGGAACGTCCAGGTCTGTACGGATCCGGGACGGGTTCGGCATCCACAGGATGTCGGTCAGCGCGCCGCTGATCGGCGACCCGACCGCGCTGTTGCTGTGGATCATGAAGCCGTCGTAGACCCGCGCCACCGGCTGGACGGCGTTGGCGTAGGTGGTCATGAAGCCGGCGGACTGCGACTCCCCGTCCGCGAGCAGCGTCTCCACCGTCAGCCCGCCGAGCGGGTCGGGCCCGTCCGGGGTGCGCAGCGCCTGCCCGGCCTGGGAGAAGATGTCGTAGGAGTAGGCGTCGCCGGGATGGACGAGGGTGCCGTACCGAGCCGGGTCCCAGCCCTTGAGCCCGCGGATGTCGCCGAGCCCGCCGTTGACGCCGACCGCCTGCGCCGAGATGCCGACCCACGCGTAGCCCTTGCGCAGCAGCTCGTCCCGCTCGAACCAGTAGTCCGGGGACAGCTCCAGCTGCCCGCTGACGTTCAGCCACTCGACCACGACGGTGCCGTTGAACTTCGCCGGGTCGGCGGGGCGGCGCACCAGCATCCTGCTCTTGTACGCGGCCTGCCCGGACGCCCGGACGTCCCAGCGGCCGTCCGACCTCCACCAGCCGGACTTGGCGTACGACGCGGCGGTGCCCGAGAAGAGGTACTCGCTCTCGGTGTACCCGAACGACCCGAGGTCCTCCGCCGCGGCCAGGAACGGGAAGCCGTGGCTCCCGTCCGGCGGGACGGTGATCTCAGGGGCGTCGGTCGCCTGTGCGGCGGCGGGCGGGACGCAGAGCAGGGCGGCGGACAGCACCGCCCCCGACGCCGCGGCGGCGACCCGCCGCCAGTGAATCCGGAGGGGCAGACGCACGGTGACCTCCAAAGCCAGATGGAGCCCACAGTCTCGGCCGCCGCCCTCCCTCCGCACATCGCGCGAATCGCCGGTCCGTTCGGGTAGGGACCACAGATGTCTTCAGAAACCGAGATCGAGCGGTACGAGTTCGCGTTCGACCGTCTGGCCCGGCCGCTGTCCCTGCTGGGGATCCGGCCGGACGCGTGCTACGTCCTGGTCACCGAGTCCCGTCTGGAGGTTCGCTTCGGGCCCTGGACGGTCCGAACGCCCCTGGACAATGTCGAAGGTGCCGAGGTCAGCGGGCCCTTCAAGTCGTGGAAGGCGGTCGGGGTCCGCTTGTCGCTGGCCGACCGCGGGCTCACGTTCGGCAGCAGCATCGGGCAGGGGGTGTGCATCCGGTTCCGCCGCCCGGTCCGCGGTTCGGAGCCGACCGGCCGGCTGCGCCACCCCAACCTGACCGTGACCGTCGCCGATGCGCCGACGCTCGCCCGCCGCCTCCAGGACGTCGTCGCCGCGCGACGCTAGGCCGGGTCCAGGTCGTCCAGGACGGCTTCGGCCGCGCGCCGTCCGGACACCAGCGCGCCCTGGATCGAGCCGGTGTCGCGGTGGTCGCCGCACACGTACCGCCCGGCCCGCATCCGCACCGGACGGCGCATCCGCAGCGGCGGCGTCATCGCCGGAAGCGCGACCGCGACCGGGTACGTCGCGATGAGCTGCCACGCGGAGGTGTCGCCGTAGATCTGGTTCAGCCGTCCGCGCACCGCCGCCTCGTTCGCGTTGATGCCGAGGACCGAGGTCGAGACGAGCGCACGTCCGTCACTGGAGTACTCGGGTGCCGCGTCGGTGAGGACGAGGGTGTCGGCGATGATCCCCTCGGCGTCCAAGACCTGCACGGGCTCCTTCAGCGGCGACTCCGGGGCCGCGTGGTAGAAGGTGGTGACGCCGCGCATCACGGGCGCCTCGACCTCCGGGACGAGCGCCGCCGCGCGGACGGGATCGGTCGCCACGACCACCGCGTCCGCCTTGACCGTCTCGCCGTCGGCCGTCTCCACGCCCTCGTCGGTGACCGCGCGCACAGAAGTGCCCAGCGAGATCGCGCCGTCGGGCAGGCGAGCCGCCAGCTGCGCCGGGATCTCCCCCATGCCGAGGGCGGGGACGGCGATGGTGCCGCGCGCGAACGACCGCCAGATCAGGTGGAAGAAGCGGCTTGAGGTCTCCAGCTCCCGTTCCAGCAGGACGCCGGCCAGGAACGGGCGCAGCAGCTTCTCGATCATCTCGCCGGAGATGCCCCAGTGGCGCAGCTCGGCGGCGGTGTCGCGTTCGGTCCCGTCCCGTACCCAGGAATCGGGGACGGTCAGGTCGCGGGCGGTCATCGCGGCGAGCGCCGCCTTGTCCCGCACCGATCCGACGTCGGCGAACACGCCGCTCAGCGCATGCTCGGGATGCTTCCACGGCAGCATCACCCGGTCGCGCCGTCCCTCGTGGAAGACCAGCAGCCCGGACGCGAACGCCCGCAGGTCCAGGGCCTCCAAGTCGAGGACGCGCCTGGCCTCGGGGTAGGCGGTGTTGAACACCTGGAACCCCCGGTCGAGGCGGAAGCCGTCCACGACATCGGTCCGCATCCGGCCGCCGACGCCGTCGGACGCCTCCAGCACCCGCACCGGCACCCCGGCCTCGTGCAGCCGGACGGCACAGGTCAGTCCCGCCAGCCCGGCCCCGGCGACGACCACGGTCCGCGACATGAATCCTCCTCGGCAACGCGTGCACGATCACGCCCACCATGCCCGCCACACACCCACTTACCCGACCCGCGCGGCGAGGCGATGTCGGGGCCCGGAGGCGGGCCGACCTGCGTTGGTCCTGAACGAGAGCACGCGTAAACGGCTGGCCGAAGTACCACCACCGCCGCCCGCGAATCCCGGCCCCGACAATGCGCAACTACTCGTCGCACCCGGTCACGGACCCGAGTACGGTCAGCATGCGACCGCGGAGGGGCGATCGGGGGGGGACGCCCCTCCGCCGGTCCCGAGCCCCGAATCTCCCGCCCAGCCGCCCAGCGCCCACGCTCCAGCCTGCCCGCTGGCCCGGGCAGCGCCGTCCCGGCGGATGTAGAGGTCGTCCGGAATCGTCAGGCGGCGGCCTCGGTTCAGATGCGCGAGGGCAGCGGTACAGAGGTGGCCCTGGTCGGCCGGCAGGTTTCGGGGCCCACCCAGCAACGGGGTCAGCCCGCCCAGCGACGGACAGAGCCCGCGACAGACCGACAGGGCGTCGGGGGACGTGACTCCGGGCCTTGGACTCGGTGAGCAGCAGGGCCCGCCGCTCATGGGCAGACGGGCCCGTTGAGCGTGAACGCGTTCGGTAGTGCGACGTCCATCAAGGTGCACCGGGGGTCCACATGGAGCCGTCTCCGCCTCCTCGGGAAGCGCGAGTTTCGCCCGGTCATTCGTAGTGGGTGCGGCAGGCGACGATCTGGACGGTGTCGGCTTCGATGACGTAGACGATGCGGTGTTCGGTGGTGATGCGGCGCGACCAGAAGCCCGCCAGGTTCTGACGGAGGGCTTCGGGTTTACCGATGCCTTCGTAACCGTTGCGGCAGATGTCTTCGATCAGCCGGTTCAACCGTTTGAGGGTCGCACGGTCGTTCCGCTGCCACCAGAGGTAGTCGTCCCAGGCCTCCGGGGTGAAGAGGATCTTCACTCGGCTTCCTGGCCGCCGTCTTCGGAGAGTTCGTGCGGCTGGGCTTGGCCGCCGCGCAGGCTCTGGATCGAGGCGGCGAGATGGCGGGCGTTGGCGGGAATGCCGAGCAGGAACGCCGTCTCCTTCAGCGACTCGTACTCGCGCAGGCTGATCACAACGGCGGGCTCGCGGTTGGGCCGGGTCACGATGATCTCGTCGAGATCTTCGGTAACGCGGTCCAGGGTCGCTGCCAGCTTCGCGCGGAACTCGCTCGCGGACATCGGGTGCATCGCACCTCCTCCCCTAAAGCGTACGTAATCACGTACATCGCTTGCAAGCCTGTCGGATAGGTCCGCCGAAAGCGTGTCCGTCACGGGCGTGAGCGAGTCGATAGTCGGTCGCTGTGCGGCGGTGTGCGGTCAGGAGGCCGCCGCGAGTGTGGATGATCTCTGCTCGGCGGGGGCTCCGGCATGGTCAAATAGACATCCATGGCTGTTTCACTGCAACCCGATGATCCCGAACGGCTGGGACGGTACGAGTTGACCGGCCGTCTCGGGGAGGGCGGCCAGGGTGTCGTGTACGCCGGGCATGGACCGGACGGCGGGGAAGTGGCCGTCAAGCTGCTGCGCGCTCATGTCGCACGTGATCCGAAGGCGCGTGAGCGGTTCGTGCGCGAGTTGGGGTTCGCGGAGAGGGTCGCCGAGTTCTGTACCGCCCGGGTGCTGGAGGCCGACATTTACGGCGATCAGCCCTACATCGTCAGCGAGTTCGTGTCCGGCCCGTCTTTGCACGAGCTCGTCCGTGACGAGGGGCCGCGGACAGGTGCGGCCTTGCAGCGGCTGGCCATCGGCACCGCCACCGCGCTGGCGGCGATCCACCAGGCCGGAGTCGTGCACCGCGATCTCAAGCCACCGAACGTGCTGATGGGCGAGGACGGTCCGCGAGTCATCGACTTCGGCATCGCCAAGGCCATTGACGGCACCTCCACCATGACGAGCCAGGTCGTCGGAACTCCCGCCTACATGGCGCCCGAACAGGTGAGCGGTCAGGAGCCCGGCACGTGGACCGACATGTTCGCCTGGGGAGCCACCATCTTGTTCGCCGCGACCGGCCGTTCCCCTTTCGGGGACGACACCGTACCCGCGGTGATGCATCGCATCCTGCATGCCGCCCCCGACACCAGCTCGCTTCCCGAGCCCTTGGCAGGGCTGGTCACCGCATGCCTGGCCAAAGAGCCCGCCAACAGGCCGACCGCACCGCAAGTCCTGCTCGGCCTGCTCGGTCTCGGCACGGCACCGGGTGGCGCCGATGGTCTCCTGGCGGTCGGCGCCACCGCGGTCGAGAGCGTCATGCCGCCGCCGTTGGCCGCGCCAAGCCCGCCGCTGGAGCCCAGCGGTCAGGCCCCGCGCGGCCCCGACCAGTTCGCCTGGCACC
>NZ_SMKY01000204.1 GCF_004349235.1 Actinomadura darangshiensis
GTCTGCCGCAACGAGATGCGGGCCGCCGAGACGGTGGACGAGCTGGCCCGGGACGTGCCGGGCGCGCGGGTCGAGACGTTCATGGCGGACCTGTCGGTGCAGCTGGACGTGCGCCGGGTCGCGGCGTCGCTGGAGGAGCGGTTCGACCGGCTGGACGTGCTGGTCGACAACGCGGGCGTGCAGCTGCTGCGCGCCAAGGTCAGCGCGGACGGGTACGACCGCATGATCGCGACGAACCATCTGGGGCCGTTCCTGCTGACGAACCTGCTGCTGGGGCTGCTGGAGAAAGGTGCGCCGTCGCGGGTGGTGGTCGTGGCGTCGGAGGCGCACCGGCAGTCGGGCCCGCTCGACGTCGAGCGGATGGCGGAGCCGGGGTCGTACGGGGCGGCCGGGGCGATGCGGGTGTACGGGCGGTCGAAGCTGCTGAACATCCTGTTCGCGCAGGAGCTGGCGCGGCGGATGGAGGGGAGCGGCGTCACGGCGAACGCGGTGTGTCCCGGCCTCGTCGCGACGAGCCTGGCCCGGGACGTCCGGGGGAGTGAGCGGGTGGGGGCGCTGCTGTCGCACACCCCGGTGCTGCGGACGCCGGAGCAGGGGGCGCGGATGGCGCTGCGGCTCGCGCTGGACGAGGGGTTCGAGGGCCGCAGCGGAGGTTTCTACAGCTCGACGCCGGGTGCCGGGCTGCTGCCGACGGTGGCGGCGCTGAAGGATCCGGAGCTGCGGCGGACGGTCTGGGACTCGTCCGCCCGCCTCGTGGGGCTGCCCGCCCTATAGGGTCTGGCTGCGTGAACCAACCGTATGTTCCGCCGGAGCGGCCCGGCGGTCCGCCGCCGCAGCCGGGGCCGCCGCCTCAGCCGGGCCCGTGGTCGGGACCGCCCCCTCAGCCGCAGCAGCCGCCGGGCGAGCCGTCCGCGTTCAAGGACTTCTTCAACGGTGTCGGCTACCTGCTGCGCGGCATCGGGTGGGTGGCGCGGCATCCGGCCCAGTGGCTGTTCGGGCTGATCCCCGCGCTGATCGTGGTGGCCGTGTACGGCACGGCGCTGGTCTACCTGGCGTTCGAGATCGACGAGCTGGCCGGCTGGGTGACGGGGTTCGCGGACGGCTGGGCGGACGCGGCCCGGACGTCGGCGCGGGTCGTCGCGGGGATCGCGCTGTACGGATCCGCCCTGTTCTTCGCGATGATCACGTTCACGGCGGTGACGCTGCTGGTCGGCGACCCGTTCTACGAGGCCATCGCGGTCCGGGTGGAGGACTCGCAGGGCGGCGCGCCGCCGGACCCGGACGTCCCGCTGCTCGTCCAGATCGGGCGGGCGGTGAAGGACGCGCTGATCCTCGGGGCGGTCGCGCTGGTGTTCGCGGTCGTGTTCTTCGCGTGCGGGTTCCTGCCGGTGGTGGGGCAGACGGTCGTCCCGGTGGTCGCGGCGCTGGTGTCCGGCTACTTCCTGGCGGGCGAGCTGACGTCGGTCGCGATGGACCGGCGCGGGCTGCGGCGCAAGGAGCGCTTCGCCCGGCTGAAGGCGCACCGCCCGCTGGCCGTCGGGTTCGGCGCCGCGACTTTTGTGGTGTTCCTCATTCCGCTGGGCGCGGTGCTGGCGATGCCGGGCGCCGTGGCGGGCGGCACGCTGCTGGCCAGGGAGCGGCTGGCGGACGAGCCCGCCGCGTCCGCGGGCCTCGCGGGGTATCACTGAGCGATGGAAAGATGTGTCCTGAGCGTGATGACCGGCCGGAAATCCATGAGTGATCTTCGCGTAACGTGTGCCGCATGTCCGATCAGGGGGAGCGCGGCGTGCGCTGGACCGATATGAGCGAGAGCGAGCCGCGGGACGGCGCGGAGGACGCGCAGGCGCACGACATCTGGGGCAAGGTCGAGACCGGGCCGCCCGCGCCCGCACCCGCCGAGGAGCAGGCCGGCGAGCCCGCCGCCGAGGACGTCCGGGTCGCGCCCGCCGCGCCGGAGGAGGCCCCCGAGTGGGAAGGGGCGCTCTTCGACGAGGGCGCCGGTGACGACGGCGGCACCGGCAACTACGTGCCGGCCGTCCCCACCGGGTCCGGTCAGCCGGCGAAGCCCGGCAAGCCGAGCAGCGGCAACTGGCAGATGCCGGAGTGGATGGCGGACGAGGCGTCGGCCGACGCCAAGCTCGGCGGCGGCGGAGGCGGCAAGGGCGAGCGTTCCGGTCCGCGCAAGCCGCCGCGGGACGCCCTGGACGAGGCCGGCGGCCGGTCCCGGCTGGTCCTGTTCGGCGGCATCGGGCTGCTGGTCGTCGCGCTGATCGCGGCCGGCGGCGTCTACTTCATGAAGAACGGCGACGACGAGCCGGCGGACACGTCCGGCAACGCCGGCCAGCGGGCCGCGGCGGAGGAGTCCGAGGGGGTGCAGGCGCAGCTGCCGCCCGACAAGCCGCTCGCGAAGTTCGCCGGCCGGCCGAGCAGGATGCTCGGACGGGTGAACGACGCCCTGTCCGGCCTGTCGTACCCGCGGATGGCCGCGCCCTGGCAGGTGCCCACCAAGGAGAACAAGCTGGGCACGCCCGGATGGTCGGGCCAGCAGATCCTGGTGACGGAGAAGCGCGGCGCGCAGCTCTGGTACGGGCAGCTGCTCACCGGCACGCTCATCCCGACGCTGCAGGGCGCCTACCAGGGGCCGGACAGCGTGAAGAACGTCGCCGGGCTGGCCGCGCAGGGATACGAGGCGCAGTACTACGCGTTCGAGCACAAGTCGGCGCCGCTGGCGTCGCAGGCCCTGACCGTGGGCGGGCACCGGGGCTGGCTGATCGCCTCGTACCTCACCTACAAGCGCGCCGGGGTGCGGGCGACCGGCGAGGTCGTCGCCACCGCGGTGATCGACACCGGCCGGAAGGCGCCGGCCGTGGTGTTCGCGTCGATGCCGAACACGCACAAGAAGCGGTGGCCGGACGTCAACGAGTTCCTCGGGCAGTTGAAGATCGCATCCTGACAACCCGAATGACGTTCTAATAGGCTGTGGCCACCCCGGAGAAAGGTGTGGCCATGGCCATCGGGCTGACCGAGGAACACGAGGCGCTCGCGGCGTCGGTGCGCGGGTTCGCCGAACGGAACATCACGTCGCAGGCCGTCCGCAGGGCGGACGCCGGCTGCTGGCCCGCGCTCGCGGCGCAGGGGCTGCCCGGCCTGCACCTGCCCGAGGACGCGGGCGGCGAGGGCTTCGGGATCCTGGAGCAGGCCGTCGCGCTGGAGGAACTCGGGCGGGCGATGGCTCCCGGCCCGTACACGCCGACCGTGCTGGCGTCCGCCATCATGCACGCGGCCGGAGCCCAGGTGCGCGGCCTCATCGACGGAACCCGTACGGCGGCGGTCGGGCTCTCGGGAAGCCTGGACAGGGACGGTTCTGTCGTCTCCGGCACGATCCAGCCGGTCCTGGGCGCGCCGTTGGCAGACGTCTTCCTGCTCCCGGTGCGTGACGGCTGGGTAGTCGTCGCACGGGACGACGTCACCGTGGGGTCGCTGGAGTCGCTCGACATCACGCGCCCGGTCGGATCGGTCACGGTCGACCACGTGACCGTCCCGGACGAGTCCTTCCTAAGCGGAATGGACGCGCACGCCTATGCCGCCGTCCTGCTGGGGGCCGAGGCATGCGGCGTCGCCGGACGAGCCTTGGACGACGCCGTTGGCTACGCGAAGCTCCGTGAGCAGTTCGGCCGTCCGATCGGCCAGTTCCAGGGCATCAAGCACAAATGTGCCCGGATGCTCATCGCCGTGGAGCGGGCCAGGGCAGCAGTGTGGGATGCCGTGCGCGCTCTGGACGAGTCAGAAGAACAGCGCGCTTACGCGGTGGGCGTGGCAGCAGCCTTGGCAGCGGACGCCGCCGTCACCTGCACAGAGGGCAACATCCAGGTTCATGGAGGCATCGGCTACACGTATGAGCACGACGCCCACCTGCTCTACCGGAGGGCCCTGACGCTTCGTGCGCTCCTGGGGCGGGCAAGCGGACACCGGGCGGATGTCGGCGCGCTGGCCGTTGCGGGCGTCCGGCGTCCGATGAGCATCGAGCTGGACGAGGACGCGGCACCGGTCCGCGAGGAGGTCCGCGCCCGCGTCGCCGAGCTGGCTGCCATGGAGCCGCTCGCACAGCGGGCGGCGATGGCCGAGGGCGGCTGGGTGACGCCGCACCTGCCCGAGCCGTGGGGACGGGGCGCCGGGCCGCTGGAGCAGATCGTGATCCAGCAGGAGCTGGCGGCGGCGAAGGTCCGCCCGGTGCCGCTGATGATCGCGGCATGGGTCGTCCCCTCGCTGGTCCAGTACGGGACCGCCGAGCAGCAGGAGCGGTTCCTGCCGCCGACGCTGCGCGGCGAGATCATCTGGTGCCAGCTGTTCTCCGAGCCGGGCTCGGGCTCCGACCTCGCCGGGCTGCGGACGCGCGCCGAACGCGTCGAGGGCGGCTGGACGATCACCGGCCAGAAGATCTGGACGTCCCTCGCCCGCGAGGCGCAGTGGGGCATCTGCATCGCGCGGACCAGCCCGGACCGTCCCAAGCACGACGGCATCACCTACTTCCTCCTCGATATGAAGTCGCCGGGCATCGAGGTCCGCCCGCTGCGCGAATGCACGGGCGAAGCCGTGTTCAACGAGGTGTTCCTGGACGGCGTGTTCGTCCCGGACGACCTCGTCGTCGGCCCGGTCGACGCGGGCTGGCGCGTCGCCCGCACCACCCTCGCCAACGAGCGCGTCGGCCTGACCAGCAGCTTCCAGCTCGGCGGCGACCTGCCTAAGCTGCTCGAACTGGCCGCCGGACTCGGCTTGGACGACGACCCGGTCGTCCGCGACGGGATCGGGCACCTGGCCTGCGACGAGCACTCGTTCAACCTCCTCGGCCTCCGGGCCACGCTGAAGCAGCTCTCCGGAACGGATCCGGGGGCCACGGCGAACGTCCGGAAACTCGTGGCGATGGAGCACGGCCAGCACGTCACCGAGTTCGGGTTCACGCTTCTCGGCGAGGAGGGCGCGCTCACCGGCGGCAGGGAGGACGGCCTCCGCGCCCGCTGGACCCGCTACCTGCTCGCGTCCCGCGCCATGACCATCGGCGGCGGCACCACCGAGGTCAACCTGAACGTGATCGGCGAGCGCATCCTCGGCCTGCCCCGCGACCCGGAGCCCGCGCGGTAGCCGGGGGCGTCCCCGGCCAGGGAACAGGTCAGGTAGCGTCCAGGCTCACATGCGGGAACGGACTTCTTGAACGACCGGACGCGGCACCTGGTGGCCGCAGTGACCGGGCTGGGGCTCGGGCTTGCGGCGCTGGGGCCGGGGCTCGCGCCCGGATTCGTGCTGTCGTACGACATGGTGTTCGTGCCCGACCCGGCGTTCACCCGCATGACGTTCGGGCTGACCGGCGTCGTTCCCCGGCACGTCCCGAGCGACGCGTTCGTGACCGCGCTGGCGGCCGTCATCCCGGCGGACGTCGTGCAGAAGCTCGTCCTGCTGGCGGTCTTCGTGATGGCGTGCACGTCGGCGGCGTCGCTGGTGCCGTCCCGCCGCCTGCTGCCGCGCCTTGCCACCGGTGTCTGCTACGCGTGGAACCCGTTCGTCGCCGAGCGCCTGCTGTTGGGTCAGTGGGCGCTCCTTCTCGGGTACGCGGCCCTGCCCTGGGTGGTGGCCGCCGCCCCCCGTGCGCACGAGCCCGGCGGCACGCGCCGCCTTGCCCGAGCCCTACTCCCTGCGGCGATCGGTGGATTCGCCGCGCTGACGGTCTCCGCCCTAACGGCGGTGACCGTAGCCCTGGCGACCCGAGGGGAGCGCAGACCGCGGGTGGTTCGGGTCGTGGTGACTGCGGGGGTCTTGAGTCTGCCTTGGCTCGTCCCCGGGCTGCTGCGACCGGCAGGGGTGCCAGGGGACGGGACGGCCGTCGGCCTGTTCGCGGCACGGGCCGACACACCGTTCGGGACGCTCGGCAGCCTGCTCGCACTCGGCGGCGTCTGGAACGGCGAAACCGTGCCGCGCTCCTATGGAGCGCCAGTGACGGCGACGATCTGGCTCCTCGTGGTCGTCGTCGCACTGGCCGCCTACTGGAGATGGGGCCAGGAGCGGCGTGGTGCTGTCATCGCGGCGATGGTCGGATTTGTTGTGGCCTCCCTGGGAGCGGTGTCGCCCGGTGGTCTTGAGGCTGTCATCGACCTCTGGCCCGGGTTCGCCGTCCTGCGGGACGGACAGCAATACGTGGCGCCGCTCGCCGTCGTAGTGGCCGTGGGGCTCGGGTTGGCCGCCGACAGGGCGGCCGAAGCACGGTGGCCAGGGGTGGCCGCCGCCGCGATGGCCGTCCCCGTGTTCCTGCTGCCGACGCTGGCGTGGGGTGCGGCCGGGGACTTGCGGGCCGTCCAGTACCCGGACGACTGGGCGCGGGCCCGGCACATCATCGACGGCGACCCCGCACAGGGGGACGTCCTGGTCCTGCCCTGGGCGTCGTACCGGAGCTACTCGTGGAACCACGGCCGCCGCGTACTCGACCCGCTGCCCCGGTACCTGCACCGCCGCGTCATCGTGGACGACGCCGTCACCGTGGACGGCACGACCGTCGCGCCCGAGGATCCGCGGGCCGTCAGGCTCGCCCCGGCCGCCCGGACGGGCGCGCCACCTGCGGTGACACTGCGTGACGAAGGTGTACGGTACGTCGTGGTCGACGCGGAGCCGGGGACGATCCGCCCCTCCGGTGCCGCCACCGCGGTGCTCCGAGGGGCTGACCTGGTCGTTTACCGGATCGACGGGGCCGCCGAAGCGACTGGTGACCAGGTTCCCGTCGCGCCCGTGGCGGCCGCGTGGGCCGTGGCGAGTCTGTTCGTTTTCTGGTCATTCGTGGCCCCACGCACTACTCTGAGCATTCCGCTACTCGGCAGTATCAAGCCCCGCGACCCCCACCGACGAAGGACCCCCTGACAATGCGCATCGCCATCGCCGCCGTCGTCGGCGTCCTGCTGGCCGCCGGAGCGTCGTTCGGCGCGGTCCAGCTCGCGAACGCCTCCCAGAAGGACCCCGTCATCAAGCCGCTGTACAACTACGGCGCCCGGTGACCTGCAGGCCCTGATGGGGACCCGGCGCGCCCGCTCCGCGCTCCTGGAGATCGTCGTCCCCGCCTACAACGAGGCCGATCGGCTTCCGGCGGGGCTCGAACTGCTGTGCGGCAAGCTCGCCGGCCTGCCGGTCCGGGCCGAGGTCATCGTCGTGGACAACGCGAGCACCGACGGGACGGCCGACATCGTCCGCGCATGGGACGGGCCGGTACCGGTGCGGCTGGTGCGATGCGAGCGCCGAGGAAAAGGCGCCGCAGTCCGCGCGGGACTCCTCATGACCCGTGCTCCTTATGTAGGCTTCATGGACGCCGATATGGCGACAGACCTCGCGGCGTTGGACGAAGCCATCGTCCTGCTGCGCGAGGGCCGCCCGGTCGTGGTCGGGTCAAGGCGCCACGGTCGGTCGGTCGTCGAGGGGTACGCGCTGCCCGTCAGGCGGCTCGGCGCGATCACCTTCAACCGGATCGTCCGCGACCTCGCGGGCGGCATCTCCGACACCCAGTGCGGGTTCAAGTTCTTCCTCGGCCCGCTGGGGCGGGCCGCCGCCGCCGACCTGCGCACGACCGGCTTCTCCTTCGACGTCGAGCTTCTCGCCCACTGCGTCCGGCGGGGGGCCTCCGTGACGGACATCCCGGTCGTCTGGCGCGACCGGCCCGGGTCGACGTTCTCCGTCCGGCGGCATTCCCTGCAATGCCTGATGGACCTGGCCCGGATCCGCGCGCGCGCCGGCATGCGCCCGCCCGCCGTGCCGGTGAAGCCGAACCTTCCGATCGTGCCGGTCCGGGCGGTGTTCGGTGAGCCGAGCCCGCAGCCGGTCGCCGTGACAGGGAAGGCGTCCACTTCGAACGCGAAGACGGGATGACCAGGGATTTGCGGCTGGCGGTCGTCAACTGGAGGGATCCCTGGCATCCCGCCGCAGGCGGCGCCGAACGCTACGCCTGGGAGCTGGCACGGAGGTTCGCCAGGGAAGGAACCCGCGTCCACTACGTGACGTGCAGGGCGCCAGGGCAGGTGCGTAGGGAAAAGGTCGAGGACGTGGAGTTCGTGCGTCTCGGCGGCCGTTTCACCGTCTACCCGCTCGTCCTGCTGTGGATGCTGGGGTACCGCCTACGACGCGGCTTCGACGCGGTCATCGACTGCCAGAACGGCATCCCGTTCTTCACGCCTTGGGTACTGCCTCGACGCGTCCCGGTTTTCTGCGTCATCCACCATGTGCACGACGCCCAGTTCGGCCTGTACTTCCCCAGATGGCTCGCCTGGGTCGGCCGAGTCCTGGAAGGGCCGGTGAGCCGCTGGACCTATCGGCGCCATGCGTTCGTGGTCGTCTCACCGTCCACGCAGCGCGCCGTCAGGGACAGACTGGGGTGGACGGGGCCCACCCATGTCATTCCCAACGGGACGGTGGCCGCCGAAACCGACGGCGTGGTCTCGGAGCCCGCAGGCGACCCGGATCTCGTCTGCGTGACACGGCTCGTCCCGCACAAACGCATCCACCTGCTGCTCGACCTCGCGGAAAGCCTTGCCGAGACCCATCCTGGCCTCAAGCTCCACATCGTTGGGGACGGCCCAGAATCGGTCACGCTCGCGGCCGGGATCACCGAGCGCGGCCTGGGCGGCGTCGTCATCGCGCACGGCTACGTGCCGGAGAAGGTGAAGGGCGCTCTGGTCGCCCGCGCCGACCTGCACCTCAGCACGTCGCAGGGCGAAGGGTGGGGCCTGAGCGTGATCGAGGCGGCGGCGCTCGGCGTCCCGACCGTCGCGCACGACGTGGACGGGCTGCGCGACGCCGTCCGCGACGGTGTCACCGGATGGCTCGTCCACACCGGCGATGACCAGGCCGAAGTCGTCCGGCGAGCGCTCAAGGAGCTGGCCGATCCTACGCAGCGCGATCAGGTCGCCACGGAATGTCAGACCCGTGCGGCAGAGTTCGACTGGGCCGACACCGCCGCCCGGATGCGGGACCTCGTCGTCTCCGCCACCCGGAGCGCGGGCGGCCGCGGGTACGGTGTCGAGCACCCCGGCCGGCGTCGGTGAGTCCGGCGTCGCCGAGGCGGGGAGCAGGGGAGTCCTGGTAGCGGGAAGGTCCTGATAGCAGGAAGGTCCTAGTAGCAGGAGAGGGGCGGAGGGCGAGCATGGCCGTGGGAGAGGCGGATCCGCCCCGCGCGGGCGCGCCTCGCCGGGCTGCCTCCGGCGGCGGGCCGGACGGCCTGGACGCCGCCGGGCGGCTGCGCGAGCGGCTGCGCGTCCTCGCGTGCTGCCTGACGCTGACCGCGCTCGCGTTCGGCACCCGTCCCGGCGCGATCCTCGCCGACACCAAGATCGACATGGCGGTGAACCCGCTCGGGTTCCTCGGCCGCGCCCTCCACCTGTGGGACCCGGAGCAGTTCGGCCAGCTGCAGAACCAGGCCGTCGGCTACCTGTTCCCGATGGGCCCGTTCTTCGCGCTCGGCGACGTCATCGGCATGCCCGCGTGGATCACCCAGCGGTTCTGGCTGGCGCTGCTGATGTGCCTGGCGTTCACCGGCACCTGGCGGCTCGCCGCGCGGCTCGGCATCGGCGGTCCGGGCGCCTCGGCATCGCGGCTGTTCGCCGCGATGGCCTACGCGCTCGCGCCGAACGGGCTGGCCACGCTGGGGCAGATCTCCTCGGAGTACCTGCCGGTCGCGATGCTGCCGTGGATCGTCCTGCCGCTGGTGGCCGCGGCATCCGGGGAGAGCGGGCGGCTGAAGGCCGCGGCCAGGTCCGGGCTGGCGATCGCCTGCTGCGGCGGCATCAACGCGACCGCCACCTTCGCCGTCCTGGTCGTGCCGGTCGTGTACGTGGTGACGCGGCCGCGCGGTTCGTTCCGAGCGCGGATCCTCGCCTGGTGGTCGGTGTGCGCCGGCGCGGCGACGGCCTGGTGGCTCGCCCCGCTCCTGCTCACCGGCACGTACGGGTTCTCGTGGCTGACCTACACCGAGAAGGCCGAGACGACGACCGGGCCGACCGGCCTGATCAACGTGCTGCGCGGCGCGGAACGCTGGGTCAACTACCTGATCGTCGACGGGCAAGTCTGGTGGCCGGTCGGGCACAGCCTGTCGCTCGGCCCGGTACCGGTCGTCTGCACCGGCATCGTCGCCGCGCTCGGGCTCGCCGGACTGCTGAGCCGGCTGCTCCCCGAGCGGACGTTCCTGCTGCTCACGCTGCTGGCCGGGCTGGCGGTCCTGTCGATGGGCCACCTCAGCGACATCCCCGGCCCGTTCGCGGGGCAGCTCCGCGACCTGCTGGACGGCCCGCTCGCGCCGCTCCGCAACCTGCACAAGTTCGACGCGGTGGTCCGGTTGCCGCTCGCGCTCGGCCTCGCCCACGTCCTCGTCGCGGCGGCCCGCCATGCCCGGAACGCCAAGAACGGCGGCATGCGGAGCCTCAGCGGCGGGACGGCGCCGGTGTTCGGCGTGACAGCGAAGTCGCTGGTCAGCCTGCCCGTGGCCGCCGCCGTGGCGCTCGGCGGCATCGGCCTCACCGCCGCCTCGAACGGCCTGACCGGGCCGGGCGACTTCAAGGAGGTGCCCCCGTACTGGCGCGACGCCGCCTCCTGGATCAACGCGCGGGCCGGGCAGCAGGGCGTCCTCGCCGTCCCCGGGGCGCCGTTCGGCGAATACCTGTGGGGCCGCCCGATGGACGACATCGTCCAGCCGCTGCTGCTGGCGCGATGGGGCGTCCGGCAGCTCGTCCCGGCCGGGTCGCCCGGGTACACGCGCGCGCTCGACGCGATCGACCAGCAGGTCCGGTCCGGGCAGGGGTCGCCGGGGCTGAGCGGCTTCCTCGGCCGGATGGGCGTCCGGTACGTGCTGGTCCGCAACGACCTGCGGCGGGAGACACTGCGCGGCGCCTGGCCCGCCCGCCTGCACCAGGCGCTCGGCGACTCGCCCGGTATGCGCAGGGTCGCCTCGTTCGGCGCGCCCGTCGGGAGCGACGCCGACGACGCGGTGTCGGCCTTCGACCAGAAGTACCCGGCGCTGGAGGTCTACGAGGTCGAGGGAGCCGCCGACGTCGCGAACCTCGCCGACGCGTCCAAGCCCACCCGCGTGTACGGGGGGCCGGAGTCGCTGCTGGCCATGGCCGACGACGGCGCCCTGCCCGACGGGCCCGTCCTGCTCGACGACGACGCTCCCGACCTCAAGGGCGCCCCCGTCGTGACCGACTCGCCCCGGCTGCTGAGCCGCAACTTCGGCGAACTGCACCAGACGTCCCCGACGCTGTCCGCCGCCCACAAGGGTGAGGCCACCGACGTCCTCGACACGGGCTGGAAGCAGTACGCCACCCATGTGACCTACGGGGGCGGCGTCCGCGATGTCACGGCGTCCTCGTCGGCGGCGGGCGACGACGCGATCCCGCAGGCCCGCAACACCGAGGCGACCCCCTATGCGGCGTTCGACGGTGACCGGTTCAGCGCCTGGGAGACCGGCGGCTGGGACGGGCCGACCGGGCAGTGGCTCCGCGTCGGCTTCGACAAGGCACGCGACGTGCGCAACCTCACCGCCACGTTCGTCCAGGACCCCGCGCTCGGGCCGCCCGTCTCGCGGGTCGCCGTCGAGACCGAGAACGGGACGGTGGAGCAGGACGTCCAGAAGATCGCGACCGCGCAGCCGCTGCGCGCGCCCGAGGGCCCGACCCGCTGGCTGCGGCTGCGCATCACCGCCCTCGCGTCGGCGCCGGTCGTCCCCGCGTTCGCGCGCGCGGGCGTGGCCGACCTGTCCATCGCGGGCGTGAAACCCACCCGGACGTACACGATGCCCGCGCCCGCCGGGGTCGACGGCCCGGCCACGTACGTGATGAGCCGCCCGCCGGGCGCGGCGGCCGAATGCATGAAGGGCAGCCGGCGGTGGGTGTGCTCGCCGTCCCTCGGGTCCGGCGACGAGGAGGGCGCGGGCTTCGACCGGACGTTCACCTCGCCGGTGGCGGGCAGGGCGCCCGTCACCGGCACGGCCGTCCTCACCGACCAGCGGCTCATCGACCGGTACACCGCCGTCCACGGCCAGCCGGTCGTGGCCGCGAGCTCGACGCTGTCCGACCACCCCGCCGACCAGGCCAGATCCGGTTTCGACGGCGATCCGGCGACGTCCTGGATCGCGGGGGACCGGGACGACGCGCCCACCTACAGCGTCCGGTGGAAGGGGCGCGAGCGCCTGTCCACGGTGACGGTCACGCGTCCCCCCGGCGCGTCGGGCCCGATACGCATCCGGGTCGAGGGCGAGAACGGCGAGACCCGCGAGGGGCTGTCGGACGCCGCGGGCAGGCTGTCGTTCGCCCCGATGACGACGGACCGGCTCAAGCTCACCTTCTTCAAGGACAGCCAGAACCGGTCCGTCCAGGTCGCCGGCCTCGACATCCCGGGCGTCAAGCCGATCCCGGACGTCCGCACCTATCCGCTGCGGCTGCCGTGCGGATACGGGCCGAAGCTGCGCGTCGGAGCCGGCACCGTCCAGACCCAGGCGACCGGCACGCTCGGTGACCTCCTCGCGGGCCGCCCGATCCAGTTCACCGCGTGCGGGGGAGCCGCCCTCAAGGCGGGCCCGAACCACCTGACCGGTGAGCCCCTCGGCTCCTACCGCCTCGACACGGTCACCGTCGGCGCGAAACCGGGGGCGGCGAAGACCGCGCGGCCACCGCAGCAGGTCAAGGTCGTCGGCTGGGGGTCCAGCTCGCGCAAGCTGGAGGTCGACGCCGGCACCGACTCGTTCCTCACGGTGAACGAGAACTTCAACGCCGGCTGGCGCGCGACCGCCGGCGGCACCGAGCTGCGCGCCGTCCGGCTGGACGGCTGGAAGCAGGGCTGGCTCGTCCCCGCGGGCACCAGCGGCACCGTCGAGCTGACCTACGGGCCCGACCGGGCGCAGCGCGTCGCCGTCGTCGCCGGCCTCAACCTGCTTCTCGTCCTGCTGCTCGCCGCCGTCTGGCCGGGGCGGCGGAGCCGGCGCCGTCCCGAGCCGGGCGCCCTCGTCGCCGGGACGGGCTGGCCCGCCTGGGCGGCGATCGGGCTCGCCGCCGCGCTCGGCGGCTGGATCGCCGGGATCCCCGGCGCCGCCGCCGCGGCTGCCGTCGCGGCCCTCTGCGGCTGGGCCCGGACCCGGCGCTCGGCCGTCCCGCGCGCCCTCGCCTCACCGTGGCCGGTCGCGCTCGCCATGCTCGCCGGGACGGGCTGCCTCGCCGCCGGCATCCGGCTGGACCTGCTCGACAACCCCGCCGCCCCGTCCGGCCCGCTCGGCGACATCGCGCCGCAGCTGCTCGGCCTCCTCATCGTCGGACGGGTCGCGGTCGAGCTGTGGCGGCCGAAGCCGTCCCGCCGCGGCGACGCGGGCGGGCGGATCCCGCTCAGCTGGACGGCACCCGGGCAGGGGCCGGGCGGGACCGGTCCCGCCGCCGGGTCAGCCGCTGAACCGGCCACTCCACCAGGTAGTAGCTCAGGGTCCCCGCTGCGATGGACGCCGCGGCCAGCAGCGGAAGATCCGTCGCGACGTCCCCGCGGAAGACCCGGTCGGCCGCCTCGTACCAGGAAACGATGATCAGGAGCTGCCAGAGGAACACGCCGTAGGAGATCCGGCCGAGGAACCGCATCACCCGGTTCCCGAGGATCGCGCCCAGCGCCGGCTGCCCCGCCGGTGCCAGCGCGACCGGTGCGACCAGGGCCGCCGCACACGACCCGAACAGGATCAGGTGCAGGGTGGACGTCCAGAACGAGTCCGCCGTCTGCAGGCTGAGCGGCCCCGCCGCCGGTGTCGCCGCGACCGCGTAGAGCATCGCGGCGGCGACCCAGCAGGCCGCCCAGGAGTCGGACACGGCCCGGCACAGGGCCGCGACCGGGCGCCGCTCGTCCAGCCGCGCCCACACCGTGACCACGGCCAGCGCCATCCCGATCGCGAACCAGGCGAAGTACCGCGGCAGCCACAGCCCCATCTGGGAGTTGCGCTCCGGGACGAACATGAGGGCCGTCCAGGGGAACGACAGCGACCCGTACACGGCGATGCCGATCAGGAGCCGCTTCGCCCGCACGCCGACGTCGTGGGTGCGGGCCCGGCGCGCGTACCAGGCGAGGACCGCCGCGGTGACCGGCAGCGTGACGTACCAGGCGACCTCGATCACCAGGCTCCACAGCTGCCCCAGCTCCGCCGGGCCTAGTTCGCTGCTCCACCACGGGTCGGGCAGGTAGGTCTGCGTGACGGTCAGCAGCGAGGCCCAGGTGCCCAAGTCGCCGATGTGGTCCCGTCCCGCCGTGACCATGAAGACCACGATCACGGCCCAGTAGGCGGGCATGATGCGGAACACGCGCCGCCGCAGGTACCTGGCCGCGCGCGGGGCGGACCGGCCGTCCAGCACCGTCGCCGCCCAGGGCCGGTAGAGCAGCAGCCCGGACAGCGTGAAGAAGATCGGCACCCCGACCTGGCCGCCGTTGAACAGCCACCGCACGCCGTCGGGGTTCGTGATCGAACCGGCCGTGCTGGCGACGTGGAAGACGAGGACGGCGAGCGCGGCCAGCGCCCGGACGCCGTCCAGAGTGTCCTGATGACCCGAGATGGGCGGCGGCGCCGGTCGCTGCGGGGCCGCCGTCACGGCCCCTTCTTCCGCAGCACCAGCACGAGGTTCCAGGTGGCGATCTCGCGCAGCCCCGGGACGTGCACGATGCCCTCCGCCCAGCGCGGGTGGTAGCGGGGCAGGGCGTCCAGGATCGTCACGTCGCTGCTGTCCCGGGCCCACCGCAACGCCGACGAGACCGACACCGGATGCAGGCACCGCCCGAAGCGGTTCTTCGGCGGACGCCCGTTCCTCCGCTCGTACCGCCGCGCCGCCCGGTCGCCGCCGAGGTAGTGCCAGGGGGAGGTCTCGTGGCCGCCCCACGGCGACAGCCAGTTGGTGAACGACAGGAAGACCGTTCCACCCGCCCTGGTCACGCGGACCATCTCATCGGCCATCCGCCAAGGATCGGGCACATGCTCAAGCACATTGGACGAGAAGCACACGTCGACGGACCCCGTCCGGAACGGGAGGGCCAGCGCACTCGCGACGAGCGTGTTCGCCCCCTGCGCACCGAGGGCGGTCAGCTCGGCGAGATCATGGTCGATGCCCGTGCACCGCGCCCCGGCGCCGGTCAGCGCCCGCGCGAAGAACCCGGACCCCGTCCCCACGTCCACGACGGTCGCCCCGTCGAGATCGGTGTAGGTGCCGAGCTGCGCGACGGCGTCCCGCGCCATCAGCCGGTAGAAGAACTCCGGCTCGCTCTGCTCGCGCCGGAACGCGCTCAGCAGCCGCACCGACCGCGCCAGCGTCGCCCGGTGCCCAGGCGCGGGACGCGGCCCGTCCTGCCTGGTGGGCGCCGAGGCCATCCGGCCACCTCGCTGTCGGTGTCGTCGATCCGGGGGCTGCGCGGGCCGGGGCCCGCGAGGTAACGGGGAGCTTACCGACCAGTATGCGGCTCCGGTAGGGTGACCCGGACGTGGCCCCGCGGCCGTGTGCACGACGGCAGTTCCGGAGGTGTTGATGCGGCGACCGGTCGGCCTGGTCCTGATCGGCCTGGGCGCTTTCTTCCTCACGCTCGCGCCGCTCGTCCGCTTCTACGTGGCCGACCAGGTGATCGTGGCGCCGCTGAACCAGTACCAGGTGACGAACCTGGAGTCGAAGAACTCCACGTACTTCGACCAGGCGAGCCTGAAGGTCAAGACGGGCGTGACCCTGCTGGCCAAGAACACCGTCCGGGGGGACGTCCGCGCCAACGAGGGCAACGACGACATCGCCGTCTGGGACTCCACGACCAACATCTACGACCAGGCGAACCCGGACAAGCCGGTCCAGATCCAGGGCTTCCGCATAGCGTTCGACCGCCACACCAGCGTCCTGGTCAACTGCTGCGGCGTGCATGTCGACGGCGACAACGGCGTCCGGATGTCCGGCTACGGCCTGCTGTTCCCGCTCGCGAACGTGAAGAAGCGCGACTACCCGGTCTACGACACGACGACCAAGCAGACGGCGCTGATGCGGTTCGGCGCGGTCGAGAAGGTGCACGGCCTCACCGCCTACCGCTTCACCCAGACGATCCCGCTGACGAAGACCGCCGCGCTCGACGCCAAGCTCCCCGCCAAGATGCTCGGCCTCCCCGAGGACGCGGGGAACCAGAAGGTCGACCGCTACACCGAGGCCTACAACACGGTCTGGGTCGACCCGCGCACCGGCATCCCGGTCAAGCAGCGCAAGAACATCCGCAGCACCGTCCGCACGCCGGACGGCAAGGGCCAGATGATCGTCGCCCAGGCCGACCTCGTCACCCTCGCCAAGGACGAGAAGGCCATGGTCGACACGGCCAACGGCAAGGCCCTGGAGATCGACCTGGTGCGCAGCTACCTCCCCGGCGGCGCCATCTTCCTCGGCCTGGTCCTGCTGTTCGCCGGCGGCTACCTGGCCATGTCCCACCG
>NZ_SMKY01000205.1 GCF_004349235.1 Actinomadura darangshiensis
GTACGGGGCCGGGGCGGCGGACGAACTCGGCGATCAGGCGGCGGGTGACCGACGGGGCGAGGAGGGACTCGCCCGAGGCGACGATCCGGATGGCGGACAGCAGGTCGGCGGGCGGGGTGTCCTTCAGGAGGAAGCCGCTCGCGCCGGCGCGCAGCGCCGAGTAGACGTAGGTGTCCAGGTCGAACGTCGTGAGGATGAGGACGCGGACGTCCGGGAGGTCGGCGCAGATGCGCCGGGTGGCCTCGATGCCGTCCATCTCGGGCATGCGGACGTCCATGAGGACGACGTCGGGGCGTTCGCGGGTGGCGAGGGCGACGGCCTCGGCGCCGTCGCCGGCCTCGCTGACGGTGCGCAGGCCCGGCGCGGTGTCGATCAGGACGCGGAAGCTGCCGCGCAGCAGGGCCTGGTCGTCGGCGACGAGGACGCTCAGATCCAACGGGTTCCCTAGGTCTCGTACGGGAAGGCGGCGGACACGGCGAAGCCGCCTTCGGGGCGTGGGCCCGCGGTGAAGTCGCCGCCGTACATCATGACGCGTTCGCGCATGCCGATGAGCCCGTGCCCGTCGCCGCCGGGCAGGACGCGGACGCCGGGCCCGTCGTCGGTGACGTCGATGCGCAGGTGGAGGCCGGACGCCTTGACGCGGACGCGGCAGCGGGCGGGGGCGGCGTGCTTGACGACGTTGGTGACCGCCTCCTGGACGATGCGGTAGGCCGAGAGCGCGACGCCGTCGGGGAGGTCGCCTGCGTCGACGTCCAGGTCGACGTGGACGCCGGCCATCGCGGCGCGTTCGGCGAGGCCGGGCAGGCCCGCGAGGCCCGGGGACGGTGCGAGGTCGGCGGCGCCGGTGCGCAGGACGCCGAGGAGGTGGCGCATCTCGGCGAGCGTGCCGCGGCTGGTGGACTCGATGACGCGGAGGGCGTCGAGGGCCTCGTCCGGGCGGGCCGAGGCGACGTGGACGGCGACGCCGGCCTTGACCGCGATGAGGCTCATGCTGTGCGCGACGACGTCGTGGAGTTCGCGGGCGATGCGGAGCCGCTCGTCGGAGACGGCCTGGTCGGCGAGCCGGCGGGCGGAGTGGGCGGCCTGCGCGCGGCGTTCGCGGACGACGCGGCCGAGCGTCCAGGACGCGCCGAGGACGGCGATGCCGAGCAGCGGCCTGCCGATGTCCTCGGCCTGCCAGTCGGCGGGTCCCACCATGGCGCCCGCGAGGATGAGGACGGCGCTGACCACGCCGATCATCGGGGTGGGGATCCAGCGGCGGCGGCGCCGGGTGAGCGCGACCGGGTAGAGGGCGAGAGCGGCGGCGGCGTAGGAGTCCCAGGGAAGGCCGAGCAGCAGCGTGGCGGTGGAGGCGGCGAAGACGGCGGCGAAGACCGGGAGCGGCCAGAGCCGCCGCACCGCGAGGGGCAGGCCGGCCAGGGCCGTGAGCGGGACGACGAGGGGCAGGGAGGCGCCCGTGTCCGCGGGGATGGTCAGCAGCAGGAGCGTGTAGAGGATCGCCGCCCCGGCGTCGAGGCCGATGAGGCCGCGCCGGCTGAGCCGCTTGAAGAGCGGGGACCGCAGCTCGGATTCGTCCACGTCACGACGGTAGCCGGGGAATGTGGGCGGCCGCCTCGTGCCGGCGGACGTCATACCCAGGGCGGAGGCGGCGGGCGCGGCTCGGAGCACGGTCGCACGCGGGTTTCCCGCCCGCGTTCCGATGTGCGGAGGGGACGTCCCGTACCACCCTCGATCGCATGATCGAAGTACGTGAGCTGACGAAGCGCTACGGCGGGACGACCGCGGTGGACCACCTGTCCTTCGTCGTGCGGCCGGGGACGGTGACGGGGTTCCTCGGCCCGAACGGGGCGGGCAAGTCGACGACGATGCGCGTCCTGCTGGGCCTGGACAAGGCGACGTCCGGGGCGGCGCTGGTGAACGGGGACCGGTACACGGCGCTGCGGCGGCCGATGCGGGAGGTCGGCGCGCTGCTGGACGCGGGCGCCGTGCAGGGCGGGCGCCGCGCGTTCGACCATCTCGGCTGGCTGGCGCGCAGCAACGGGATCGGGGCGCGGCGGGTGACGGAGGTCCTGGAGCAGGTGGGCCTCGCCGGGGTCGCGCGCAAGCGGGTCGGCGGGTTCTCGCTCGGGATGCGGCAGCGGCTGGGGATCGCGGCGGCGCTGCTGGGCGACCCGGGCGTGCTGATGTTCGACGAGCCGGTGAACGGGCTGGACCCGGACGGCGTCCGGTGGATCCGCGAGCTGATGCGGGCGCTGGCCGCGGACGGCCGGACGGTGCTGATCTCCAGCCATCTGATGAGCGAGATGGAGCTGACCGCCGACCGGCTGGTCATCATCGGCCGCGGGCGGCTGATCGCCGACACGTCGGTGCGGGAGCTGGCGGACCGGTTCCGCCGCGGGGTGCTGGTCCGCTCGCCGCGCCCGGCCGAGCTGACCGCCGCGCTCACCGCCGCCGGGGGCGCCGTCGAGCCCATGCCGGACGGCGCCGTCACGGTGACCGGGCTGGACGTCGCCGCCATCGGCGACATGGCCGCCGCGCGGGGCATCCCGCTATACGAGGTGACGTCGCACAGCGCGTCGCTGGAGGAGGCGTACATGGAGCTGACCGCGGACAGCACCGAGTTCGGGGCCCCGCTGGAGAGGCAGGCATCGTGATCGACGCGTTCGCGGCGGAGTGGTACAAACTCCGGACCGTCCGCTCGACCGTCGCCATCCTCGGGACGGTCGCCGGATTCATGCTGCTCTGCCTCGTGTGGTCCTGGTACGTGGCCCGCTACTGGGACGGCCTGTCGGCGGCGCGGAGGGCGACGGCGCAGGCGGCCGCGGCGGAGCAGCCGCTGGCCGTGTCGCTGCCGGTGTGCGCGGTGGTGCTCGGGGCGCTGGCGCTGACGTCGGAGTACTCGTCCGGGATGAACCGGACGACGCTGGCCGCGCTCCCCCGCCGGCCGACGCTGTTCGCGGCGAAGGCGGGCGTGGCGGGGGCCCTGATGCTCGTGGCGGCACTGGCGTCGCTGGCGGTCGGCTCCGGGGCCGGGCACGTGATCGTGGGCGACCGGGCCGTGCCCACGTTCCAGGGGCCGGCCGCCGATGTCGCGGCCCATCTCCTGTGGCTGGGGCTGACGACCGCGGCGATCACGCTCGTCACGTTCGGGCTGGGCGCGGTGCTGCGCTCCACGGCCGGGACGATCACGGCGGGCATGGCGATCCTGTTCGTGCTGCCCGCCCTGGCGCAGCTGCTTCCCGGCCCGTGGGACGAGCGGGTCTGGTCGGCGCTGCCCGGCAACCTGTCCAACCAGATCGCGGGCACGCCGGGGTCGTCCGGCGGCCACGGCGTCCTGGATCCGCCCGTCGCGGTGGCGGTCCTGGTGGCGTACGTGGTGGTGGCGCTGGGAGCCGGCGCGTACTCGTTCGCGCGCAGGGACGCGTGATGGTGGACGCCGTGGCCGCCGAGTGGCGGAAGCTGCGTTCGGTTCGCTCGACCTACTGGGTTCTGGCGGTGACGGCCGTGTTCACCGGTTTCGTCCTGCTGCTGGCCGTCCAGATGGCTCATGTGTGGGACGGTCTGTCCGCCGAGCGCCGTGCCGACCTCCTGCTGCGTCCTCTGCAGGAGCTCGGCGGGTGGGTGGCCTCGCTGTGCCTGGCGGTCCTGGGCGTTCTGTTCATCACGTCCGAGTACCGGACGGGCATGATCCGCACCAGCCTCACCGCGCTCCCGAGGCGCCGCACGCTGCTGCTGGCGAAGGCGGCCGTGATCGGGGCGGTCGCACTCGTCGCCGGGGAGGCGGTGACGGTCGGCTCGTTCCTCGGGACCCGGGCCGTGATCGGCGGCCGGCCGTTCCCGGACCAGAAGGCGTCCATCGCGCACGACCTGCCGGGGTTCCTCGTCGCGGGCACCGTGGTGCCGGTGTTCGCGCTGCTCGGCCTGTCGCTGGGCGTGCTGCTGCGCTCGACGGCGGGATCGCTCGTGTCGGTGGTCTTCCTGTGGCACGTACTGCCGCTGCTCGTCTTCCAGCTGCCGGAGCCGTGGAGCGAGCGGATCGGATCGGTCATGCCGGGTGGCCTGGCGCACCAGATCGCCGGTCTCGGCGCGGAGAACTCCATCTATGGGGATCTGCTGCCCTCCGGCACGGCGGCGGCTGTCCTGATCGGATACGCACTAATTCCGCTCGGTTTAGCGGCATTCATCCTTGTTAGACGCGATGCATAATGCGGCCGGCACACCAACGGCGGCGTCCCCTGGCGGGGCGCCGCCGTTCGTTCGTCCGGCCGGGCTCGTCCGGCCGGCAATCGTTCGTCCGGCCGGGCTCAGCCGGCCTGCAGCGAGGTCGCCCGGACCGCCAGGCGCTCGCGGAGCATGTCGATGGCCTCGTCGATGCGCGGCGCGGCGGCCTGGGCGCGCACGCGCCGACCGTCCAGTTCGACGACGGCCTGGGCCAGCGCCGGGCGCGGCAGCGACCGGTCGGCCACGACGCTCAGCGTGACCTGCACGGACGTCACGCCTCGGGCGGCCGCGAGCGCCTCCAGGACGGCCCGTTCGGCCGCCGCGCGCTCGTGCGCCGAGACGTCGCCCGAGGTCAGGAACCGGATCTCCGGTCGCTCACGGGTCGCGTTCATATGTTCTCCCAGATGCGCGTATGTGATCGCTTGTCTGAATTCCGGCGGCTGTGGCCGCCGCTCTGAAGGAAGAACGCCGCGGGAGTCCCTGATCACGCCCGGCCGGGACGAGAGCTTCGTCACTCGGACACCGCGCCGCGTGCCGCCCCGGCACGGAATGTTCACCGAAATACGGCACCGGCGACATTCACGTGTATCCCGACGATCTGCGGAATGGCCTGTCAGGATTGGCCGCCCGCAATGCCGGCGGACACCCGGGAATTAGTGCGCCAACGGGCTCGCGGCGGGCAGGGAAATGACCGCCCGGCCGGGTCCGCGGTGACGATAGCGCCACGGTCCGCAGCCGCCCGGCCACCGACAGCACTGGTCACGGGACCGACCGCCGTCCGGTCCGTGCAGAGAGCCCTGGTCCGGCGCATCGGAACGGTTGCGCATTTCATACTTCCCAAAAACGCGTCCGCATCCTCTAACATAGGGCGGTGCCGTTCCGCCCTAGACCGTCCACCTTCGACTGGCTGGTGACCCCTTGGCCCAGGATTCAGCTGCCTCCCCACCTCCGTCCGAAGGTGATCCGGACGGACGGCTGATCGATTATCCGCGCCGCGGCGGCCCCACCGTCCTGCGCATTCTCCTCGGCGCGCAACTGCGCCGGCTGCGCGAGGCCCGCGGCATCTCCACCGAGCAGGCGGGCTACGAGATCCGCGGCTCCCACTCCAAGATCAGCCGGATGGAGTTGGGCCGGGTCGGCTTCAAGGAACGCGACGTCTCCGATCTGCTGACCCTCTACGGGGTCTCCGATCCGGCGGAGCGCGCGCCGCTGCTGACGCTGGCCAAGGAGGCCAACACCCCCGGCTGGTGGCACCGGTACGGCGACGTCCTGCCGGGCTGGTTCGAGGTCTACCTCGGCCTGGAAGAGGCCGCCTCCCTGCTGCGCACCTACGAGTTGCAGTTCGTCCCGGGCCTGCTGCAGACCGAGGACTACGCGCGCGCCGTGGTCCGGCTCGGTTACTCCGACGCCTCCGACGAGGAGATCGAGCGCCGCGTCCGGGTTCGCACCACCCGGCAGGACCGGTTCACCTCCCCTGGCGCGCCGACGCTGTGGGCCGTGCTGGACGAGGCCGTCGTGCGCAGGCCGCTCGGCGGCCGCGACGTGATGCGAGCTCAGCTCAGGCACCTGATCGAGGTGTCGGAGCTGCCCAACGTGACGCTGCAGATCGTGCCGTTCGGTGCGGGCGGGCACGCCGCCGCAGGCGGCCCCTTCACGATCCTGCGCTTCGCCGAGCCCGGCCTGTCCGATGTCGTCTTCCTGGAGCAGCTCACCAGCGCGCTCTACCTCGACAAGCCGACCGACGTCGACACCTACATGCGGGCCATGAACAACCTGTGCATCACGGCGGAGCGTCCCGACGACACCGCGCAGTTCCTGACGGGCGTCCTGAACGACCTCTGATCCGCCGGGGCCGGTCCCCCGGCTCAGCCCGCCGGGGTCAGGAGGCGTCCCCGTCGAGGACGCGCTGGTCCCGGCTGCGGCTCCCGCCCCGGAACTCGGCGATGACCGCACCGTCCGGGACGCGGCGCACCGTCACGTCGTAGATGCCGCTCCGTCCGTACCGGGCGCGCTCGACCGCCGTCGCCTCCAGGACGTCCCCGCCGCGCGCGCTCGCGACGAACACCACGTCGGCGGACGCGGCGACCGTCACGGCGTCATGGGTGTTGCACGCGTAGGCGAACGCCGAGTCGGCCAGCAGGAACAGGTAGCCGCCGTGGGCGATCCCGTGGCCGTTCACCATTGTGTCGGCGACGGTCATGCGCAGCCGCGCGCGCCCCGGCGCGATCTCGGTGACCTGCATGGCGAGGTCCTGCGCGACCTTGTCCTGGGCGTACATCGTCTCGGCGCACCGCCGCGCCACCTCTGCCGCATCATCCACCAGGCCAGGGTAATGATCGTGAGTGGAGCCGCGTACCGCTGGGAAGGTCACCGTGGGTCCACGTCGACTAAGGAGGACCAATGCTGTACGGCAAGGAACACGTCGAGCGCTACCAGGAGACGGACGGTGCGGAGGGACACGACTGGCAGGGCACCATCACGCTCCTGCTCACCACGACCGGGCGGCGCAGCGGCCAGGAGCGCACGACACCGCTGATCTACCAGCCCGAGGGCGACGCTTATCTCATCGTCGCGTCCAAGGGCGGGGCGGACGAGCCGCCGCTCTGGTACCGCAACCTGGAAGCCCAGCCGGAGGTGAAGGTACAGGTGAAGGGGGACAAGTTCACCGCGCGGGCGCGCACGGCGACCGCCGAGGAGAAGCCCGCGCTGTGGCGGAAGATGGTCGCCACCTGGCCGCAGTACGACGAGTACCAGCAGAAGACGGACCGCGACATCCCGGTCGTCGTCCTCGAACGCGTCTGAGCGGCCGGGCGGCGCCGTTCACTTTCGCACCGCCGCCCGGACGTGTAGCGTCGGCGTAGAACATGCTTTCGACCGCCGTCCGTCCGACGCAGCCGAGGTGCCGAGGTGCCGACGTCACACAGCTCTGACACCGACCGCGCGGCCGGCACGGGCGACGCCGAGCCGCTCCCACCGCGGCTGCTGCGGCGCTGGGAGATGGGGGCGCCGGAGGAGGCGTCCCCGCTGGACGCCGGGCCCGGCCGCCGGTGCTGGCGTGTCGGCGCCGCCGCGGGAACGTTCTTCCTCCGGGAGTACGCGAGCCCCGACCGGCGCCGGGTGCTGTTCCGCCACGGCGTGACGGCCGCGCTCGACGCCGCGGGCCTGCCGGTGCTCGCGCCGGTGCCGGCGCGCGGCGGCCGGACACTGGTCACCTCCGCCGGCCGCGGGTACGTCCTGCACCCGTGGGTCGGCGGCCGCGGCCGCGGCGGGCTGGAGCTGACGTTCGCCCAGTGCGAGGCGCTCGGCGGGCTGCTCGGGCGGCTGCACGCCGCGCTCGACGAGCTGACGCCGCCCGTCCAGCAGAGCATGCTCGTGCCGACACCGCGCGCCGCCGACGCCGCGTCGGCCGTCGAGGCGATGCTGCGGGACGTCCCGGGCGACGGCGACGGCACCGACTTCGACGCGCTGACCGGCCGCCGCCTGCGCGAGCGCCGCGGCCTGCTCGCCGAGTTCGCCGGCCACCAGCCGCCCGACATCGAGGTCAGCACGGTCGGGCATCTGCACGGCTCGTTCCACGCCGGGCACCTGCGGTACGGCGGGGCGGGCAACGTCACCGCCGTCCTCGGCTGGGACGGCCTGACGACGGGCCCGGTCGCCGGTGAGGTGGTGCGGTCCGCGGCGCGGCTGTTCGCCTGCGAGGACGAGCGCGGCCTCGACCTCGACCGCGTCCAGGCGTTCATCCGGGGGCACCGCTCGGCCTTTCCGCTGGACGCCGGGCAGATCCAGTCGGCGGTGCACCGCGAGTGGTGGGAGCGGCTCTGCGACGTCGCGCCGCTGCGCGACCGCTACCTGGGCGACACCGGCACGGGCGGGCGCGGCCCGGCCTCGCTCGTGAACTGGTGGTCCGCACAGCTCGAACGCACCCTCGACGCGTTCGCCGCGCCGTACACCGCCGGGTACGCCGACGCGCCCGGCGACAGCCCCGCCTACGGCTGACGGCCCCGCCCCGATCGGGCGCCACGGCGTTCCACGCTCTCCGGCGGGTAGGGGCCTTCCGGGATGCGGGCGGCGCGCCCCTTGTGGCAGGCTGGTCCCGCACGGTTCTGTATCGGACAGTCCAAAAGGAGTGGAAGATGACTCAGGTCGCCCTGCTCGGCACCGGGATCATGGGCGCCGCGATGGCGCGGAACCTGCTCAGGAACGGCCATCGGGTCGCGGCGTGGAACCGCACCGCGGCCAAGGCGGAGCCGCTCGCCGCGGACGGCGCCGTCATCGCGGGCTCCCCCGCCGACGCCGTCCGGGACGCCGAGGTCGTCATCACGATGCTGAACGACGCCGGAACGGCCCTGTCGGTGCTGGCCGACGCCGCGCCCGCGCTGCGCGCCGGGCAGGTCTGGGCGCAGATGGGAACGGTCGGCGTCGCGGACGTGCCGGCGCTCGCCGGGTTCGCCGCCGAGCACGGGCTGACGTTCGTGGACTCCCCCGTCCAGGGCACCAAGCAGCCCGCCGAGCAGGGCAAGCTGATGATCCTCGCCGCCGGGGCGCAGGACGCGCGCACCGTCCTGGAGCCCGTCTTCGGCGCGGTCGGCGGCCGGACCGTGTGGCTGGACGAGGACGGCGCGAGCGGCGCGGGCACCCGGCTCAAGCTCGCCGCGGTGAGCTACGCCATCTCGCTGACCTCGGTCGTCGCCGAGTCGGTCGCGCTGACGCGGGGCCTCGGGCTCGACCCGGCCCTGCTGGGCGAGATCCTCACCGGCGGCCCACTCGACTGCGCCTACCTGCAGACCAAGATGAAGGCGATGCTCGCCGGGGACTTCGAGGCGAGCTTCGCCGTCCGCAACGCCGAGAAGAACACCCGGCTGATCCACGAGTCCGCCGAGGCGGCCGGCATCCGCGTCGACGTGAACGACGCGGCCGGCGCGCGGTTCCGGCGCGTGATCGAGCAGGGCCACGGCGACGAGGACATGGCCGCCACCTACCGCGCGAGCTTCGCCGGCTGACGGCCCGGGCGCGCCGGCGGGTGCGGGCGCCGGCCGCCCGGGTGAGGATGGTGGGCATGGACGTTCTGAGCAGCCGAATCCTGCTTCGCCCCGGCGACCCGGCGCGCACGCGGCGCTTCTACCGCGACGTGCTGGGGCTCGCCGTCTACCGCGAGTTCGGTCCGGCGGACGCGCCCGGCGTGGTGTTCTTCCTCGGTCCCGGCTTCCTGGAGGTGTCGGGGCACGGCGCGGGCGGGACGGGCCCGTCCCCGCTGATCTGGCTCCAGGTCCGGGACGTCCGGGCGGAGCACGAGCGGCTCGCGGCGGCCGGGGCGCGCGTCCTGCGAGAGCCGCGCGAGGAGCCGTGGGGCCTGGTCGAGATGTGGATCGAGGACCCGGACGGCGTCAAGATCGTTATCGTGGAGGTTCCGGAGGCGCATCCGCTGCGCCGCGACCCGCGCCCATGACCCGGCGGTGACGATGACCGACGACTACTGGAACCACAACACGCACTATCACGGCGTCGTGCTGCGCAACGTGCCGCGCGGGTGCGGTGCGGCGCTGGACGTCGGCTGCGGCGACGGCCTGCTCGTCCGCCGCCTCGCGCCCCGCGCGGCGCACGTCACCGGGCTCGACCGGTCGGCCGAGATGGTGGCGACGGCCGAGAGGCTGAGCGAGGGCGTGGACAACGTCGGCTTCGTCGAAGCGGGGCTCCTCGAGTACGACCCGCCGGAGAACCACTACGACTTCGTCTGCAGCGTCGCCGCCATCCACCACATGGACTTCGTCAAGGGCATGACGGCGATGCGCGACGCCCTCCGTCCGGGCGGGAGCCTGGTGGTGATGAGCCTCGCCAACAACAAGGGGCTGCGGGACTGGGCGTTCTCCGGGCTGGGCGTCCCGGCGCACCGCGTCCACCGGCTCCGGAACCTGCGGCGTGCGGGTTCGCCGGACGCGCCGATCGCCGACCCCGACATGACCTGGGGCGAAGTGCGGGACGAGGCGCTGCGGCTGCTGCCCGGCGCCGCCTTCCGCAGGCACCTGCTGTGGCGGTACTCCATCGTGTGGCGCAAGCCGCGCTGACCCCGCCAGGGCACGGCAAAGCTGGAAAACACTGGAACTGTCGGGAAGCACCTGTACTGTCTGCCGCATGTCCCGGTCCCCCGGCGCCTCGTCCCCCGACGAGCTGGAGACGCGCATCGCCGAGCTGCGCGCCTCCGTGCGGCGGGCCATGGCGTCCGGTGACCGGCAGAAGGCCCGCGAGCTGCGCGCCGAGCTGCGCAGGACGGAGAGCGCGTGGGACGACGCGGTCCTCGGCGGCGGCAGCGGCGACCCGGAGGAGGGGCGCGGGCTGCTGCCCGTCCGGGAGCAGGTCCACCAGGCGCTCACCCTGCTCGGCGCGCCCGCCGCGCCGAAGCTGATCGGGTCGGTGTACGCGGCGTTCTTCCCTGGCGCCATCCCGGGGAGCCGGCTGACGAGCCTGCGCCGCGACGAGGAGCGTTCGTTCCGCACCGCCCCCTACGCGCGGCCGTACTACCTGTGCGCCGCGCTGACCGCCGACCTGCTCGCCCCCGCGCGCGGGCTGCTCACCGTGAGCACCTGGCCGCTGGAGCAGCGGATCGTCGGGCCGCTCAGCCCGCGCGCCGACTTCCTCTCGTCCGCGGTCCGGCTCGCCGAGCACGCCGGACGCGGCGCGCCGGACCCCGGAGTGCAGCGGCTGCTGTGGCGTTTCGCGTCCAACATTCCCGGTGCGGTCACCGGTACGGTCGGTACAGTCGATCCGGCCGCGCTCGCCGAGGCCGCCCGGGCCGAACTGGACGTGCACCGCGACCCGGACCGGCGACGGCGCGAGTCCGCCGCCGCACGCGCCCGGGAACGGCTCGACGACGCGGAACGGCTGTTCGGCAGCCGGCTGCGGGCCCTGCGGGCGGCCGGCCGGCGCCCCGCCACCAATGGAGAGACGGACCGATGACCGACACCGCGCCGGACCTGGACCGGCTGCGCGGCGGTGCACCCCCGCGCAATCACGACGCCCGCACGATCGCCGCGCTGACGTCCAACCCCGGGTGCGCGCGCCGCGGGGTGATGGACGCGGCCGGCGTCGACAAGGACGCGGTGGCGCGGGAGCTCGGGTTCCCCGCGCCGTTCGGCCAGTCGCAGTTCGCGATCACGCGCGGCAACGCGTTCGAGGCGCAGGTGAAGGCGGACGGGTGCGCCGAGCTGCTGACGCTGCTGCGCGAGCGGCTCGGCCTGGACGTGCCCGAGGTCGCCTACGACGACCTCGAGGTGGTCGCGGGCAACGAGGGCCGGGAGCTGCGCCACTCGCGGACCCGGCGGCTGGTCGCCCGCGCGCTGGAGAACGGCGAGGGGACGCTGTTCGACCATCCGCTGCTGCGGCTGGAGATCGCCGGGCATCCCGCCTACCTGGAGCCGGACGTGATCGCGTTCCAGCTCGCGGGCCGGCTGCACGTCATCGAGGTCAAGTCGTTCGCCGTCGTGGACGGGCAGGCCGAGCCGGAGCAGGTCGCCGCGGCGGCCCGGCAGTCGGCGGTGTACGTGCTGGCGCTGCGCCGGCTGGTGGCGGAGCTGGGGCACGACCCGGCGCGCGTCTCGCACGACGTCTTCCTCGTCTGCCCGGAGAACTTCTCGAACCGTCCGACGGCGACGCCGCTGGACGTCCGGCCGCAGCTCGCCGTCCTCGAACGGCAGCTCGCGCGCCTCACCCGCATCGACGACATCCTGGCGGAGCTGCCCGGCGACCTGACGTTCGACCTCGGGGAGTCGCTCGCCGCGTCGGTCCGCGCGGTCGACGCCCGGTACGCGCCCGAGTGCATGTCGGGCTGCGAGATGGCGCTGTTCTGCCGGGACGAGGCCCGCGCGTGCGGAGCGACGGGCGCGCTCGGCCGGTCGGTCCGCGACGACCTCGGCGGCGTCGACACGGTCGGCACCGCGCTGGGGCTGGCGGACGGGTCGCTGCATCCGTCCGACGACCTGGCGGAGACGGCCGACCAGCTCCGCGCCGCCGCGCGGCTCCGCGCCGAGGCTCTGCAAGGGGTCGCGTGATCCGTCGATGAGTGCGCTGTCCTCGCTCGCGCGGTTGCAGGCGGTGGCCGCCGGGATCGCGCAGCCGCTCGCGACCGTGCGGCACTGCCACGTCTCGGACGCGCCGCTGGTGCTCGTCCCGCTGAAGCTCGCCGGTGAGGCGGCGGCGCCGCTGGCGGTGATGCTCGGCAGCGACCCCGGCGATCCGTCCCTGCTGGTCGTGCCGCAGCCGCGCAACCGCGACCTGCGGTTCGCGTTCGCGGCGAGCCTGGCCAAGCTCGTCCTGAACCACATCGAGACGAGCCGGGGCGCGGTGGAGGAGCTGCCGCCCGGCAAGGAGGGCGAGGAGCGGATCCGGTACGGGGACGCGCCGCAGCTGCTCGTGCCGAACCGGGGCGGTGTCGCGTTCCTGCGGATGATGGGCCGGTCGACGCGGTTCCGCAGCACCGAGGGCCCTTACGCGGTCGAGCCGGCGGTGCCGGTCCTCGGCCGGTGGCTGACGTGGTTCGCCGACCGGCACGACCATCCCGGGTCGTCGCTGATGGGCGCGGTGACCGAGCTGCTGCGGCTGCACTGGGCGACCGGGCAGAGCTCGCTGGAGGACGGCAACCTCGCCGCGCTGACGGGCTGGATCGACCCGCCGGCCGGCCTCGACGGGCCCGCCGCGGCGGCACGCGCCGAGGACCCGGTCGTCTGGCCGCCCGCGGGGCCGACGACCGACCCCACGTTCGACAACGAGGTGCTCGCCCCCGCGATCGCCGGCTACGACCGATCCGGCGGCGACTCCCGCGCCGGCGAACGGCTGCACGCCGCGATCGCCGGCCAGCTCACCCCCACGTGGGACCTGATGTGGCGGGCCGTCGGGCTGCTGCGCGCGCTGCCGGAGGGGGCGAGCGTCCCGCGGCGGTGGGAACGCGACCGGGACGCCTTCACCTACTACCACCAGACGTTCGGCGAGGCGTATCCGCAGGCGCGCCGCGACCCGCCCGTCCGCGCGGCGCGCCGCCTGCACGACCTCGAACGCGCACAGGACGCCTACGACGCGCAGCGGGCGTTCGACGACCCCCTCGTCATGGCCGAGCACCGGCTGTCGGGCCAGGCGTTCGGCGGGACGGTCACCGAGTGCGACCCGGCCCGGCTGGACGAGACCGGCAAGCGGCCGAAGCTCCGGCCCCTGCTGCGGGTCGCGACGCGCGACCCGGTCCGGCTCGACGCAGGCGCGACCGTGTGCAGCGCGGACAGGCCCGCACTCAAAGGGAGGATCGTGGAGCTGGACGACGACGGCGGCGTGGTGCTGGAGCTGACCGGCGGAATGGGCCGCAAGCTGGTCCCGGAGGCGGGCGTCGTCCCCGAGGTCGGCGACCGGGTGTGCTTCACGTCGCTGACGGAGGGCTCGTTCGGCGCGGCGAAGTTCCCCGACCGGGAGGACACGCCGTGGACGCACGGCGGGCCCCCCGGGGAGTACGTGCCGACCGACGAGGACGCCGAAGAGGACTGGTCGTGACCGAGCACGCGCGCCCGGTGACGGCCGACGACCTGGACCCGGCCAAAGCGGCGGCGCGGGTCGTGGACGGCGTCCTGGCCGACCTCGGCGGCGGGCACCGCGGCGTGGTGGTCGACTCCCCGCCGGGTGCCGGCAAGTCGACGCTGGTGGTCCGCGCGGCCGCGCACCTGGCCGCGGCGGGCGAGCGGCTGATGATCGTCGCGCAGACGAACGAGCAGGTCGACGACCTCATCGAGCGGATCGCGGGCAAGCACCCGGGGATCACGCTGGGACGGCTCTCGGCGTCGGGGTACGTCCCGTCCGAGCGGGTCCTGGCCCATCCCGCGGTGCGGGTGGCGCAGAAGGCCGACGACCTGGCCGAGCACACCGTCGTCATCGCGACCGCCGCGAAATGGGCGACGCTGTCCGACGGCTCGTGGCCCTGGGCGATCGTGGACGAGGCGTACCAGATGCGCTCGGACATGCTGCTGCGCATCGCCGGGCGCTTCGAGCGGGCGCTGTTCGTCGGCGACCCGGGCCAGCTCGACCCGTTCTCCACCGTCGAGGTCGAACGCTGGGCGGGCCTGACGTGGGACCCGATGCGCAGCGCCGTGTCCGTCCTGCTGGCGCACAACCCGGAGC
This sequence comes from Actinomadura darangshiensis, assembly GCF_004349235.1. Lineage (GTDB taxonomy): Bacteria > Actinomycetota > Actinomycetes > Streptosporangiales > Streptosporangiaceae > Spirillospora > Spirillospora darangshiensis. Next base: position 14,368 of record NZ_SMKY01000205.1, read on the forward strand.
TGCCCGTCCACCGGCTGCCGGTGTCGTGGCGGCTGCCCGCCTCGGCCGCACCGGTCGTGTCGCGGGCCTTCTACCCGTTCACCGGGTTCCGCGCCGGGACGGGTCCGGGCGACCGGCGGCTGGAGTTCGGGGCGCGCGGCATGGGCACCACCTACGACCAGGCGCTCGAAGAGGCGGCGGCCACCGGCTGGGCCCTCTACGAGCTGCCCGCACGGCACACGCTGCGCACCGACGCCGAGGCCGTCCGCGCGACGGCGGCGCTCGCCGTCCGGCTGCTGCAGCGCGGGCCCGTCGCGCACTCCGAGCAGGGGTCGGGCCCGGTGGACGCCGCCCGCGTCGCGATCGGCGCCGCGCACCGCGACCAGGTCACCGCGATCCGCGCCGCGCTCGGCCCGCACGGCGACGGCATCACCGTCGACACCGCGAACCGGCTCCAGGGCCGCGAGTACGACGCGACCGTCGTCCTGCACCCGCTGTCGGGACGCCGCGACGCGACCGCGTTCCACCTCGAGTCGGGGCGCCTCTGCGTCCTGGCCTCACGGCACCGGCACGCGTGCGTCGTGGTGGCGCGGGCGGGGATCCCGGAGCTGCTGGACGCGCACCCGTCCGCCGAGCCGGTGCATCTCGGCGTGCCGGTGAAGTTCCCGGACGGCTGGGAGGCGAACCAGTCGGTCCTCGCCCACCTCGCCGCGCACCGCGTCGCGGGAGGCTAGGCGGATCCCGCCGTCGCGGCCCAGCGTCCGCGGTGCCGGGTGATCGTGATCGGGTGGTCGAAGCACGCGCTGACCAGCTCGGTCGTGAGGACGTCGCCGGCCGGGCCGGAGGCGAGCACCTGCCCGTCGCGCAGGAGGAGCGCGTGGCTGGTGCTGACGGGCAGCTCCTCCAGATGGTGCGTGACGAGGACGGTCGTCAGCCCGGGGCGGTCGGCGCGCAGCTGGTCGATGCCGGCGAGGAGGCGCTCGCGGGCGGCGACGTCCAGGCCGGTGGCGGGCTCGTCGAGCAGCAGCAGCGGCGGGTCCGGCATCAGCGCCCGCGCGATCAGCGTCCGCCCGCGCTCCCCCTGCGACAGGGTCGGCCAGCGGGCGTCCGCCCTGGCCGTGAGCCCCATCAGCTCGACCAGCCCGTCGGCGCGGCGCAGGTCGCCGTCGGACGGCGTCCAGCGCGGGACGAGCTCGATGGTGCCCGTCACGCCCGTGAGAACGATCTCCCGGACGGTCCGCGCCGACTCCAGCGGATGCCGCGGGTTCACCTGCCCGATCAGCTTGCGCAGCTCCTGCACGTCCACCCGGCCGAGCCGGCGCCCGAGGATCTCCGCCGTGCCGCGCGTCGGATGCGTGTACGCGCCGAGGATGCCGAGCAGCGTGCTCTTGCCCGCGCCGTTCGGCCCGATCAGCGCCCAATGCTCGCCGCGCAGCACCGTCATCGTGACGCGGTCGAGCAGCGTCCGCCGCTCCCGGACAAGATCGATCTTGTCGGCGTTCAGCACGACCTCGGACACGCGGACCTCCCCCGGGATTGACGATCTTCAACGTACCCGAGTGCCGCCGCGCGGTACGAGCGGGCGTCCGGCCGGATACTGTGAGAGCCGGTGCCTCAGCGATCAGGGGGAGGGACATGGAGGACATCGGCTTCATGTGCGCCCAATGCGGCGGCGAGGTGCACGACGTGACCCACAACCGCGAGGGCTCGCTGGACGGCGTCGGCTACCGGCACAACCGGCGCGTGGAGCCGTGGGACCACGAGCTGGAGCTGGCGGTCGGCGAACCCGCCCCGCAGGACCAGCACTGCGACTTCTGCGGCTCGGACGGGCCGAGCTGGCTCTACTACCCCACGCTCGACCCGGACGACACCGACATGTTCGAGGTCGAGCTCGACACCACGCACCTGTCCGACGACGACACCGCCGTGGCCGTCCTCAACATGCTCTATCCGTGGTACGCGTGCGACACGTGCTCCGTCCTCGTCGCCGACCGCAACATCGACGTCCTCATCGACCGCGCCCTCGACCGCACCCCCGTCCCCGAAGACGGCCCCGTCGGCGAGGAGACCGTCCGCGCCCGCCTCCAGGGCTCCCTCTCGGTCTTCTTC
>NZ_SMKY01000206.1 GCF_004349235.1 Actinomadura darangshiensis
CCCGAGGGGGCGGGTGAGGCACCATGGTGAGCGAATCACCCGGATCGGATGTCGTCCTGTGGCCGGCGCTCAGCAGAGGGGGAAGCACGCATGTCAGAAGCCGCCCGCGGGGCCCCGGGCCCCGCCGCCGATGAGGGCGCGCCGCCGCTCATCGGCATCACCACCTACCAGGAGCCGGCCCGCTGGGGCGTCTGGGTGCGCGAGGCCGCGCTGCTGCCGGTGCCGTACGTGCGGTCGGTCGAGCGGGCCGGCGGGGTCCCGGTCCTGGTGCCCCCGGCCGCGACGCTGCGCGGGCTGGACGCGCTGGTCTCCCGGCTGGACGGCATCGTCCTCGCCGGCGGCGGCGACATCGACCCGGACCTGTACGGCGCCGTCCGGCACACCGAGACCGGGCCGCCGCAGCCGCAGCGCGACCGGTTCGAGCTGGCGCTCGCCCGCGCGGTGATCGACGCCGACCTGCCCTTCCTCGCCATCTGCCGGGGCATGCAGGTGCTGAACGTGGCGCGCGGCGGCGCGCTCATCCAGCACCTGCCCGAGGCCGTCGGCCACAAGGGGCACGCGCCGGAGACCGGGATGGTCGGCTCGCACCCGGTGCAGATCAGCGCGACGAGCCTGGTCGGCAAGATCCTCGGCGACTCGGCCGACGTCCCCGCCTACCACCATCAGGCGGTGAGCCGGCTCGGCAAGGGCCTGTCCGCCGTGGCGTGGGCCGAGGACCAGGTCGTCGAGGCCGTCGAGCTGCAGGGGCACCGCTTCGGGCTCGCCGTCCAGTGGCACCCCGAGGAGGGCGACGACAAGCGCCTGTTCGAGGCACTGGTGGCCGAGGCCGCCGGGCGCTGACCCGGGGATTGGCGCTCCGGCCCGCGGGGAAGGCGACGGTTGAGACTCCCCCGAGCACCGGAGGCCGCCGCATGCCCCTGCACCCCCAGACCGTGGGCTTCCTGGAGCTGCTCGCCTCCTGGACGGCCCCGCCCCCGGGGAGGGACGCGGCCGCCGAGCCCACGATCGAGGAGATGCGGGAGCGGATCGGCACGGCGTTCCCGGTCGTCCGGCGCGAGCTTCCGCAGGTCCGCGACATCGCGGTGGCCGGCCCGGGCGGCCCCGTCCCGGTCCGCCTGTACCGTCCCGCTCCGCCCGGGCGGGGGCCGCTGCCCGCGCTCGTCTACCTGCACGGCGGCGGCTGGGTGCTCGGCGGCGTCGACAACGTGGACGCCGCCTGCCGCGACCTCGCCGCCGCTGCGGAGTGCGTGGTCCTGAACGTCGGGTACCGGCTGGCTCCCGAGCACCCGTTCCCCGCGGCGGTGGACGACGCCTGGGCGGTCGTCGCCTCCGTCGCGCGGGACCCCGGGCGGCACGGCGTCCTCCCCGGGGCCGTCGCGGTGGCCGGCGACAGCGCCGGCGGCAACCTCGCCGCGGCGGTCGCGCTGCTGGCCCGCGACCGCGGGCTGCCGCTCGTCCACCAGCTGCTCGTCTACCCGGTGACCGACACGGCGGGGGACACCCCGAGCTGGCGGGAGTACGGCTCCGGATACGGCCTGGACGCCGGCACGCTCGCCCGGTTCATGGAGCTGTACCGGGGCGGCGCCGACCCGTCCGACGCCCGGCTCGCCCCGCTGCGCGCCCCGGACCTGTCCGGCGCCGCGCCCGCCACCGTGATCACCGCCGAGTGCGACATCCTGCGCGACGAGGCCGAGGCGTACGCGCGCCGCCTCGCCGCGGCGGGCGTCTCAGTGGAGGTGCGCCGCTACGACGGCGTCGTGCACTCGTTCTTCCTGCTGCCCGAGATCTTCGACGCCGGTGCCGAGGCGATGGAGTTCGCTGTGCGACGATTGCGCGCGGCATTCGGTGATCACACGCGGCAGGGGAGTGCGCCATGGGCCGGTACGACGCGTACGAGCGGCTGAAGATCGACTGGGCGGCGGACGGGGTGCTGCGGGTCACGATCAGCACGCCCGGCAAGCTGAACGCCGTCGACGCGGCCGGGCACCGCGAGCTGGCGGAGGTCTGGCGGGACGCCGACGCCGACGACGACGCGCGCGTGATCGTCGTCCGCGGCGAGGGGACGGCGTTCTCCGCCGGCGGCGACCTCGCCATGATCGAGGAGATGATGACCGGGCACGCCGCCCGCCGGCGGATCATGCGCGAGGCCCGCGACATCGTGATGAACGTGCTGAACTGCTCGAAGCCGGTGGTCAGCGCCGTGCAGGGCCCCGCGGTGGGCGCCGGGCTCGCGGTCGCGCTGCTGGCCGACGTGTCCGTCGCCGGCCGCACCGCCAAGATCATCGACGGGCACACGCGCCTCGGCGTGGCGGCCGGCGACCACGCCGCGATCGTGTGGCCGCTGCTGTGCGGGCTGGCCAAGGCCAAGTACTACCTGCTGCTCAACAACGTCCTCACCGGCGAGGAGGCCGAGCGGATCGGCCTGGTCTCCCTCTGCGTGGACGACGCGGAGGTGCACGAGCGCGCCCTGGAGATCGCCGGCCGGCTGGCCGCCGGCCCCGCCGAGGCGCTGTCGTTCACCAAGCACGCCCTGAACAACTGGCTGCGCCTCGCCGGGCCGACGTTCGACGCGTCGCTGGCGATGGAGTTCTTCGGGTTCACCGGCCCGGACGTGCGCGAGGGCGTCGCGGCCATCCGGGAGAAGCGCCCGCCGGCGTTCGGTCAGTAGGACTTGGGGAGGCCCAGTTCGTGCTGGGCGATGTGGGCCAGCACCAGCTCCTCGGCGACCGGGATGTTCTTGGCGATGCGGGCGTCGCGGAACATGCGGGCGACCGGGTACTCCAGCGAGTACGCCATGCCGCCGTGCGTCTGGAACGCGCGGTCGGCCGCCTGCCAGGCGGCGTCCGCCGCGGTGAGCTTGGCGATGTTGGCCTCCGAGCCGCACGGGCGGCCCCGGTCCCACAGCCAGGCGGCCTTGTAGGTCATCAGCCGCGCCAGCTCCAGTTGCGCCTTGACGCGGGCGAGCGGGAACGCGATGCCCTGGTTGGCGCCGATCGGCGTGCCGAACGGGGCCCGCTCGGTGGCGTAGTCGCAGGCGATCTTCAGCACCAGGCCGCCGGAGCCGACGCCGCCCGCGGCGGCCAGGATCCGCTCGGGGTTGAGGATGTCCCACAAGACGGCGAACCCCTGGTCGACCTCGCCGAGCACCCGGTCCGCGGGCACGCGCACGTCGTCCAGGAACACCATGCTGGACGCGACGGTGTTGGTGCCGAGCTTGGGGATCGGCCGGTAGGTGAGCGTGCCGGCGGCGACGGCCTCCTTGACGTCCACCAGCAGGACGGTGAAGCCGGACGTGCGCGGCCGCGCCTCGGCGGCCGGGACCGTCCGGGTGACCAGGACGAGGAAGTCGGCGCGCTCGACGCCGGAGATCCAGATCTTCTGGCCGCTGACGACGAAGGAGCCGCCGTCGCGGCGCGCCTGCGTGGAGATGTTGATCGAGTTGCTGCCGGCGTCCGGCTCGGTGATGGCGAAGCAGGTCTCGATCTCCCCGGCGGCGATCCCCGGCAGGAACTCGCGCCGCTGCGCCTCGGTGCCGTGCCGGGCGATGGTGAGGCCCCCGAACGCGGGGGTGAGCAGGTACATGAACGACGCGGCGCCGCCCGCGCCGCCCTCGGCGAGGGCCTCCAGCGCGACCGCGAGCTCCAGCAGGCCCTGGCCTCCGCCGCCGTGCTCCTCGGGAATCGCCAGGGCGTGCCAGCCGCCGTCGACCAGCTCGCGCCAGACCTCCTCGGGCCAGCGCTTGTCGGCGTCGCACCGGCTCCAGTACTCCTGGTCGTACTTCGCGCCGATCGCCAGCACGCCCTCGCGCACCGCCGCCGCGCTCTCCGGCAGGTCGAAGTCCACCGCGCCTCCCTCGAACTCTCGCGTGCGGCCCACGGTAGCCGATCGGAGTAAGTGCTCACTGACACGGGTCGGTCATCGAACACGGCGTCGCCGCCGTCGTCACGCCGTGGAACGCGGTGTCCGGCGGCGCGCTCCTGGACGAGCAGACGGTCGTGAAGGCCGTCCGCCTCCAGACCGTCATCCCTTGACCGTCAGCAGCGGGCGCAGCTCCGCGACCGGCGCCGCCACCCCGCCGCCGTCCAGGCTCGCCACGACCGGGCCGATGTCCTTGTAGGCCCACGGCGCCTCCTGCTTGAGGTCGCGCCGCCACGCGGCCAGGACGTCGGACCGCCGCGCCACCACCGGGTCGCGGTGGTCGAGCGGCGTCACGACCCGGAAATTGCGCAGGAACGCGTCGAGTTCCGCGTCGTTCCCGCGTGCGGACGCGCCGCGCGGCACCCGTCGCCCGGCGCCGTGGCAGGCGCTGGCGAGCGTGCGCGGGTCCCCGCGCCCGCGCAGGACGAAGCTCGCCGCGCCCATTGAGCCCGGCACGATGACCGGCTCGCCCCACATCGCGTATGGGCCGCCCGCCATCGCGGCGTGCCCGCCCGCCGGGGTCGCGCCCTTGCGGTGGACGATCCGGTCACCGCCCCGCCAGAAGAGGTTGTGCGGCGCGTCGTACAGCAGCCGGGACGCCATGCCGCCGCACTCGGCCGCCAGCCCGGCGCGCATCGCCAGCGCCAGGAAGAACCGGTTGCCGACCGCGAAGTTGGCGGCGTTGCCGAACGCGTCGAGGTACCGGCGCCGGGCCGGTCCGGAGCGCTCGTCCAGCAGGAACGGCAGGATCCCGTTGCGCGGGCGGGGGAGGCCGGCGGGCCATGCCGCGCGGAGCCGGTCCAGTGCCGTCGCGTTGGCCTGGTGCCCGAGCGACAGCGACCCGCTGTGCACCATCGTCACGACCGTGCCGGGCGTCAGGCCCCACGCGTGCGCGGCGGCGGCGTCGTGCACCTCCGACACGTACTGCAGTTCGGCGAAGTGGTTGCCGCCGCCGATCCCGCCGATGACGCTGTCGTGGCTGGCCCCGCCCGCGCTGCCGATCCAGTCGGCGAACGCCTCGGCCGTCTCGGCGGGGTAGCCGGAGGCGTGGACCCGGTCGAGGCCGTCCTCGGCGTCCTCCGGGAGGACCCCGGGCCACGGCGTGGCGCCGGTGAGCAGCAGGCCGGGCAGCCCGTCCCGCAGGAGGCCCTCCCGCTGGGCGGGGGTGAGGGCGATCCGGCGGCCGCCCTCGAAGAACAGGTGCCGCAGCCGCCGCTCCAGCGCGTCCAGGCGCGGCCGGACGCGGTCGGCCCGCAGCGTCGTCACCTCCAGCCGCATCCCGCAGTTGACGTCGTTGCCGACCGCCTGCGGCAGCAGCGCGTGCTCGGTCTCCAGGACCGTGCCGATCGGGATGCCGGCGCCCTTGTGGAGGTCGGGGGTGAGCGCGACGCGGGTGATCCGCGGCGCCGGGCCGTCGTAGCCGGGCGCGGCCTCGGCGAGGCGGTCCAGCGTGGCGGCGGTGTCGAGGAGCGTCAGCGCCTCGGTCACGGCGGCGGGCTCCAGCGGGACGTCGTCGCCGGCGCAGATGTCGACCGGAATGCCGTAGGGGTTGGGGAGGGTGAGCCAGTGCTCGCCCGTGCGGACGAGCCGGTGGTCTTGGCGTGCGGGCATGTGCAGGGTCCTTCGTGGCTGCTGTGGGCGCGCGGGAGAAGCCGTCCGCGCGGAGGGCGCGACGGCGGGGGAGCGGGTGGTGGCCGCTCGGTCCTCGGGTTCAGCAGCCGCGAGGCGGCTCAGACGTTAGCGCGGGCCCCGGCGGCCGGGCCAGTGGTTTTCCCGGGGACGGCCATGAGCTCAGACGGACATGTAGCGGGTCACCATGCGGGCGACGAAGTGGGCGAAGACCTCCGGCGCCCCGGACGGCAGCATGATGTGGCTCATCGTCAGCCGCACCGCGGCGTCGGCGATCTCGGTGAGCGCGTCGCGGTCGAGCTGCGGCCACTGCCGCAGCGCGTGCTCGGCGATGCGGGCGCTCGCGGTGAACAGCACCGGCTCGGCCCGGGTGGTCAGCAGCGGCAGCATCTCGTCGCCGTCCGCGCCGGTCAGCACCGCCTTCTTCAGCTGGTCGTCGGCGGAGGTCTCCAGCGTGTAGGTCACCGCGGCGACCACCGCCGAGTACAGGTCGTCGTGCTCGGACAGCACCGCGTCGATGCCGTCGAGGTAGCGCTCGTTGTCGCGGATCACGACCGCCTGCGCCAGCCCCCACTTGTCGCCGAACTCGTTGTAGACGGTCTGCCGGCTCACCCCGGCGGCGGACGCGACGTCCTGCATGCGGACGGCCCGGTAGCCGCGCTCCACGAGGAGCCCGGCCGCGGCGTCCAGCAGCGACTCGCGAACGGAACGGCCGGCGGTGCCCATGTGTCGTCGTTCCTCCAGGGGTGCCGATCAGGGGGTCCATTATCCCCCGCGGGCCGCCGCCGGGCCATCACGTCCCCGCCGGGTCTCCGCCGCGGTCGAGGAGGTGGGCGAGGGGGAGGGTGGCCGCGCCGACGGCGACCGCCTCGGGGCCGAGATGGCACAGCTCGACCGAGGTCTGCGCGAACGGCTGCCGCAGCGCGTACGCGGCGGTGGCCGCGACGATCCGGTCCAGCATCCGGCCGCCGAGCAGCAGCCCCGCCCAGCCGCCGATGATGATCTTCTCGGGGCTGAACAGGTTGACCAGGTCGGCGATGCCCGCGCCCAGGTACTCGGCGGTGTCCTCGCGCAGGTCCGCCGCCGCGTCCGACGGGTCGGCGAGCAGCCCGGCGAGCGCCGCCTCCTCGTCCGCCCCGGCGGGGCCGCCGGCCTCCCGGTAGCGTTCCAGCAGGGCGGTCGCGCCGACGTAGGACTCCAGGCAGCCGCGGGACCCGCACCGGCACGGCGCGCCGCCGACCCGCGAGGTCGTGTGGCCCCACTCGCCCGCGCTGCCGGCCGCGCCCCGGTACGGCGAGCCGTCGATCATCACGGCGGCGCCCACCCCGGAGCCGATCAATGCGACGACGGCGTTGCGGTGCCCGCGCCCCGCGCCGAACCACATCTCGGCCTGCCCGAGCGACGTCGCGCCGTTGTCGACGAACAGCGGCAGACTCGTGCCCTCGCGCAGCATCCGCTCCAGATGCACGCCGTCCCACCCGATGGTCTGGCAGTGCACGACCGCCTCGGGGCCGTGCTCGATGACGCCCGGGACGCCCACCCCGACGCCGATGATGGACGCCGGGTCGACGGACGCCCCCTCGATCACCGCCGGCAGGCCGTCCAGGATGTGCCGGACGACGGCGCGCTCGTCGTGGCCGCCGTCCCCGAGCGGCAGGTCGGCCTTGGCGAGCTGGGTCAGCTCCAGGTCGAACAGCTCGACCATCACCCGCGTCTCGCCGACGTCCACGCCGACGAGGTGGCCGTAACCGGCCGCGGTCTTCAGCAGGACCCGCGGCCGGCCGCCGTCGGACTCGACGCTGCCCGCCTCCACCACGAGCCCGGCCTCGATCAGCTCGCTGACCACGTTGCTGACCGACGCGGGGCTGAGCCCGGTCTCCCTGGCCAGGTCCTGGCGGCTGAGCGGCCCGTCGAAGTACAGCCGGCGCAGCAGCACCGACCGGTTGGTACGGCGCAGGTCGCGCACGGTCCTCCGGCGCCGTTCCGGCATCGGGCCCCCTATCCGGCGGCCCGCGTCGGGCCGCGTCCCCCGCGGTTCCAAGGTCTTGACCCGGCCATTATGTCACTGCTTAGATCACGTCGTGAAATAAGGTGTGATCTAACTCTCCCGAGTGACCCGGGTCACTCTAGCCGGAAGGTCGGAGCCGATGCGTCATCCCACCTCACGGGCCCTCGCCGTCCTCGCGGCCGGGCTCCTCGCCACCACCGCGGCGGCCTGCGGCGGCGGCACCACGTCCGGCGGCGGCGACGGCGACCCGAAGACGCTGACCTACTGGGCCAGCAACCAGGGCACCGACATCGCGGCCGACCAGAAGGTGCTGAACCCCGAGCTCGCCAAGTTCGAGAAGCAGACCGGCATCAAGGTCAAGATGGAGGTCGTCCCCTGGACCGACCTGCTGAACCGCATCCTCGCCGCCACGACGTCCGGGCAGGGGCCGGACGTCCTCAACATCGGCAATACCTGGTCGGCGTCCCTGCAGGCCACCGGCGGGCTGCTGCCCTTCGACCCCGCGACGATGGCCAAGGTCGGCGGCGCGCAGCGGTTCGTGCCCGCCGCGCTCGCCTCCGCCGGCGCCAAGGGCAAGGACCCGGCCGCCGTCCCGCTCTACTCCCTCGCCTACGGCCTCTACTACAACAAGAAGATGTTCGCGGACGCGAACGTGGAGCCGCCCAAGACCTGGCAGGAGCTCATCGACGCGGGGCACAAGCTCACCAAGGGCGGCAAGTACGGGATCGCGGTCGAGGGCGCCAGCATCCCCGAGAACGTCCACCAGGCGTTCAACATCGGCCAGATGTACGGCGCCGACTTCTTCACCCCGGACGGCAAGCCGCAGTTCGCCACCCCGCAGGCCGTCAAGGCGATCAAGTCCTACGTGGACCTGATCGCCGAGGAGAAGATCGCCGCGCCCGGCAACGCCGAGTACTCCGCCAACCAGTCGCTGAACGACTTCGCCACCGGCAAGGCCGCGATGCTGCTGTGGCAGGCCACCACCAGCGGGTTCACCAACCTCGGCATGAAGCCCGGGGACTGGGGCGTCGTCCCGATCCCGAAGCCGTCGCCGGCCCCGCCCGGCGGCCGGAACGTCACCTCGATGGTCGCCGGCATCAACATCGCGGTCTTCAAGAACTCGGGCAACCGCGACGGCGCCCTGAAGTTCGTGAAGTTCATGACCGGCGACGACGAGCAGAAGATCCTCAACAAGGCCTACGGGTCGCTGCCCGCGGTCACCTCCGCGCAGAACGACCCCGCGTTCGACACCCCCGACCTGAAGGTCTTCAAGGACATCCTCGCCACGAGCGCGGCCCCGCTGCCCCAGGTCCCGGAGGAGAGCCAGTTCGAGACGGCGGTCGGCACCGCCATGAAGGAGCTCTTCGCCGACGCCGCCGCCGGCAAGCCCATCACCGAGGCCAAGGTGAAGGACAAGCTCGCCGCCGCACAAGAACAGATGGGCAAGTGACCTCTGCCAAGGTCTCTGCCGCCGGGGCCGCCCGGGCGGAGGGCGCCGCGGCGGCGCACGGCGCCGGCCCCGGGGGTTCCACCGGGGGCCGGCGCAGGCGGCGGTTGCCGGGGAAGGCGCTGCCGTACCTGCTGCTGGCGCCGGCGGTCGCCGCGGAGCTGATCGTGCACGTGGTGCCGATCGCCGTCGGGATATGGATGAGCTTCAAGGAGCTGACGCTCTTCTACATCCGGGAATGGTCGAAGGCGCCGGGCAAGGGGCTCGGCAACTACCGGGTCGCGGTCGACGTCGACGGCGCGATCGGCGCGGACCTGCTGCGGTCGTTCCTGGTGACGCTCGCGGTCACGGTGCTCGCGGTCGGGCTGTCGTGGCTGCTCGGGACCACCGCCGCGGTCCTGATGCAGGAGCGGTTCCGGGGGCGTGGGCCGCTGCGGGCGATCTTCCTCGTCCCGTACGCGCTGCCCGTCTACACCGCCGTGATGACGTGGGCGTTCATGTTCCAGCGCGACAACGGCATGGTCAACCACGTGCTGGCCGACCAGCTGCACGTGACCGGCGGCGACCGGCCGTTCTGGCTGATCGGGAACAACAGCTTCTGGGCGCTGGTCACCGTCATCGTGTGGCGGTCGTGGCCGTTCGCGTTCCTCGTGCTGATGGCGGGGCTGCAGAACATCTCCCGCGACCTGTACGAGGCGTCCGCGCTGGACGGCGCCGGCGTCTGGCGGCAGATCCGGCACATCACGCTGCCGGCGCTGCGGCCCATCAACCAGGTGCTCGTGCTGGTGCTGTTCCTGTGGACGTTCAACGACTTCAACACGCCGTTCGTCCTGTTCGGGAAGGCGGCGCCCGCGGGCGGCGACCTGATCTCGGTGCACATCTACCACGCCTCGTTCGTCACCTGGAACTTCGGGACGGGCTCGGCGATGTCGGTGCTGCTGCTGCTGTTCCTGCTGCTGGTCACGGCGGCGTACCTGCTCGTCACGTCGAGGCGGAGGCCCGCCCATGGCTGAGACACGCACGCGCGGGAGGGCGCCGACCGACCCGCCGGCCTCCTTCGTCTGGACACGGCGGATCGTGCTGACGCTGCTGGCGGTGTTCACCCTGGTGCCCGTCTACGCGATGGTCAGCTCGTCGCTGAAGCCGCTGGAGGACGTCCAGGGGAAGTTCCGGTGGATCCCGTCGGAGCCGACGATCCGCCCCTACATCGACATGTGGTCGACCGTCCCGCTGGCGCGCTACTTCGTGAACAGCGTGATCGTCGCGGGCGGCGCCACGCTGGCATCCGTCGTGATCGCCATCGGCGCCGCGTACGCGGTGAGCCGCTACCGATTCGCCGGGCGCCGGGTGTTCACGGTGACGGTGCTGTCCACGCAGATGTTCCCGGGCATCCTGTTCCTGCTGCCGCTGTTCCTCATCTTCGTGAACGTGGGGAACGCGACCGGCCTCGCCCTCTACGGCAGCCGCGGCGCGCTGATCCTGACGTACCTGACGTTCTCGCTGCCGTTCTCCATCTGGATGCTGGCCGGGTACTTCGAGTCGATCCCGCGCGAGCTGGACGAGGCCGCCCGGGTGGACGGCTGCGGGCCGGTCGGCGCGCTGCTGCGGGTGATCGTCCCGGCGTCGCTGCCCGGCATCGTCGCGGTGACCGTCTACGCGTTCATGACCGCGTGGGGCGAGGTGCTGTTCGCCTCGGTGATGACCAACGACCAGACCCGGACGCTCGCGATCGGCCTGCAGGGCTACTCCACCCAGCACGAGGTCTACTGGAACCAGGTGATGGCCGCCTCCCTGGTGGTGAGCATCCCCGTCGTCGCCGGGTTCCTGCTGCTCCAGCGCTTCCTCGTGGCCGGCCTGACCGCCGGCTCCGTCAAGTGACCCGCCCGGACCCCGCCATCCCGCCTGAACCACGAAGAGGGAGACCTGTGCCCATCGACGACCTGACCGCGTTCGGACCCGACTTCGCCTGGGGAGCGGCCACCTCCGCCTACCAGGTCGAGGGGGCCGTGGCGGAGGACGGCCGCGGCTCCTCCATCTGGGACGCGTTCTGCCGCGTCCCGGGCGCGATCGCCGGCGGCGACACCGGCGACGCCGCCTGCGACCACTACCACCGCTGGCCCGAGGACCTGGCGCTCATGTCGGCGCTCGGCCTGCGCGCCTACCGGTTCTCGATCGCCTGGCCGCGGGTGCTGCCCGCGGGCGGCGGCCCGGTCAACCCGGCCGGGCTCGCCTTCTACGACCGGCTCGTGGACGCCCTGCTGGAGGCGGGGATCGAGCCGCACCCGACCCTGTACCACTGGGACCTCCCGCAGGCGCTCCAGGACCGCGGCGGCTGGCCGTCCCGCGACACGGCGGAGCGGTTCGCCGAGTACGCGTCCGCCGTGGCCGGGACGCTCGGCGACCGCGTGGCGTCGTGGGCGACGCTGAACGAGCCGGTCTGCGCGGCCTGGATCGGCCACCTGCAGGGGACGATGGCGCCCGGCGCCGCCGACATCGGCGTCGCGGTGCCCGCCTCGTACCACATGATGCTCGCGCACGGCCTCGGCGTGCAGGCGATCCGCGCGGCCGTCCCGGACGCCCGCGTCGGCATCGTCAACCTGCTGACCGACTGCGAGCCGGGCAGCGACCGCGACGAGGACGTGGCGGCGGCGCGGCGCGAGGACGGCCACCACAACCGCTGGTGGCTCGACCCGATCCACGGCCGCGGGCTGCCCGCCGACATGATCGAGGTGTACGGGGTGGAGCCGCCCGTCCGCCCCGGGGACCTGGAGACGATCGCCGCGCCGCTGGACTGGCTCGGCGTCAACTACTACCGGCGGTCGGTCAACGTCGCCGACCCCGCGGGCCGGGTGCCGTACACCCGGCAGATCACCCCGGCGGGGACGCCGCGCACCGGCATGGACTGGGAGATCCACCCGGACCGGCTGGAGAAGATCCTCGTCCGCGTCACGCGGGAGTACGCGCCGCGCAGCATCATGGTCACCGAGAACGGCTCCGCCTACACCGACACCGTGACGGCGGACGGGACCGTCCACGACCCCGAGCGCGCCGCCTACCTGGAGTCGCACCTGTCCGCGTGCGCGTCCGCGATCCGCGCGGGCGTCCCGCTGGACGGCTACTTCGCCTGGTCGCTGATGGACAACTTCGAGTGGGCGTACGGCTACGCGCAGCGGTTCGGGCTCGTCCACGTCGACTTCGCCACCCAGAAACGCGTGATCAAGGACAGCGGGCACCGCTACGCCGAGATCATCCGCGCGCACCGGGACCTCCGGGCGCACCGCCTGGCCTCCCGCTCCCTAGAGTGAGGACCCGTCGGCTCAGGCGAGGTGAGGAGGCCGGGTGGGCGGGATCCTTGTGGCCAACCGGGGAGAGATCGCGCTGCGGATCGTCCGGGCGGCGGCCGAGCTGGGGCTGCGGACGGTCGCCGTCCACACCCGCGACGACACCGCGTCCCCGCACACCCGGCGGGCCGACGAGGTGCGGGCGCTGCCCGGCGAGGGCGTCGCCGGATACCTCGACGCGGACGCGCTCGTCGCCGCGGCGCAGGAGGCCGGCGCGACCGCCGTCCATCCCGGCTACGGCTTCCTGAGCGAGAACGCGGGGTTCGCCGCGCGGTGCGCCGGTGCCGGGCTGACGTTCGTGGGCCCGCGCCCGGAGCTGCTGGAGCTGTTCGGCGACAAGACCAGGTCGCGGGAGCTGGCGCGCGAGTCGGGCGTGCCCGTGACGCCCGGCACGGGCGGCGCGGTGAGCCTGGCGGACGCGGAGGAGTTCGCCCGGGAGCACGGGCCGGTCATGCTCAAGGCCCTGGCGGGCGGCGGCGGACGCGGCATGCGCGTCGTCACCGGCGCGGACGGGATGGCGGCCGCGTACGAGCGGTGCCGGTCGGAGGCGCTCGCCTCGTTCGGCAGCGGCGACCTGTACGCCGAGAAGTACGTGCCGCGCGCCCGCCACATCGAGGTGCAGGTCGCCGGGGACGGCTCCGGCGCGGTCACCCACCTGTGGGAACGCGACTGCAGCGTCCAGCGCCGCCACCAGAAGCTCATCGAGATCGCCCCGGCGCCCGCACTGCCGCCCGGTGTCCGCGACGCGCTGCTGGACGCCGCGCTCCGCATGGCTTCAGCAGTGCGTTACGGCAGCCTGGGCACGTTCGAGTTCCTGGTCGCCGGTGCGGCGTTCTGGTTCCTGGAGGCTAACCCGCGGCTCCAGGTCGAGCACACCGTGACCGAGGAGATCACCGGCGTCGACCTGGTGAAGGCCCAGATCAGGCTCGCGCTGGGGGAGGACCTCGCGGGGGTCGGCCTGGCGGGACCGCCACCCGCGTCCGGCTGCGCCGTCCAGGTGCGGGTCAACACCGAGACGATCGACGCGGACGGCACGCCGCACCCGAGGGCCGGGACGCTGACCGCGTTCGCGCCGCCGTCCGGTCCCGGCGTCCGCGTCGACACCTACGGGTACGCCGGCTACCGCACCAGCCTGCGCTACGACCCGCTGCTCGCCAAGGTGGTCGCCCGCGCTGAGGACCTGCCGTCCGCGGCGGCCCGCGCGTACGGGGCCCTCGGCGAGTTCGAGATCGCGGGCGTCGCCACGAGCATCCCGCTCTTGCAGGGCGTCCTGCGCCATCCCGAGTTCACGGCCGGCGGCGCCGGCACGTCCTTCATCGCCGACCACCTGCCCGAACTGCTGGAGAGCGAGCACCGGCGCTTCTACGTCGAGTCGGCGCACGAGCCGGAGCCCGAGGCCGTCGCCGTGCCGGACGCGCCGCCCGGCACGGTCGCGGTCCCCGCCCCGATGCAGGGGACGGTCGTGAGCGTCGAAGTGGCGGAAGGCGACCTCGTCCGGGCCGGGGCGCCGGTGCTGATCCTTGAGGCCATGAAAATGGAGCACGTCGTCCGGGCCGGTGAGGCGGGCGTCGTCCGGACGCTGGCCGCCGCGCCGGGCGACACCGTCGCCGAGGGCGCGCCGCTGCTGTTCACCGCGCCCGCCGAGGTGGACGGCGACCACACCGCCGAAGACGCCGCCACCGACCTCGACCTGATCCGCGCCGACCTCGCCGAGACGCTCCGCCGGCATGAGACGGGTCTCGACGCGGCCCGCCCCGAGGCGGTCGCCAAGCGCCACGCACGCGGCCACCGCACCGCGCGGGAGAACATCGATGACCTCTGCGACCCGGGCACCTTCGCCGAATACGGCGCCCTCGCCATCGCCGCGCAGCGGCAGCGCCGCACCCTCGACGACCTCATCGAGCGAACCCCCGCCGACGGCATGGTCTGCGGCATCGGGGACGTGAACGGCGCGCAGGCCGTCGTCATGTCCTACGACTACATGGTCCTGGCCGGGACGCAGGGCCACCAGAACCACCGCAAGACCGACCGGATGCTCGACATCGCGCACCGCCGGCGCCTGCCGCTGGTGCTGTTCGCCGAGGGCGGCGGGGGACGCCCCGGCGACACCGACACCTCCTCGGTCTCCGGCCTGGACGTGACGACCTTCCACGCCATGGGGCGGCTCAGCGGCGTCGTCCCGTCCATCGGCATCGCGAACGGCCGCTGCTTCGCGGGCAACGCGGCCCTGCTCGGCTGCTGCGACGTCATCATCGCCACCCGCGGCGCCAACATCGGCATGGGCGGCCCCGCGATGATCGAGGGCGGCGGCCTCGGCGTGTTCGCGCCGGAGGAGATCGGCCCGATCGGCGACCAGGAGCCCAACGGCGTCGTCGACATCGTGGTGGAGGACGAGGCGGAGGCCGTCCACGCGGCCCGCCGCTACCTGTCCTACTTCCAGGGCCCGGCCGGCGACTGGACGTGCGATGACCAGCGGATCCTGCGGCACGTCGTCCCGGAGAACCGGCTGCGCGCCTACGACGTCCGCCGCGCGATCACCCACCTCGCCGACACCGGCTCGGTGCTGGAGCTGCGCCGCGCGTTCGGGATCGGGACCATCACCGCGCTGGTCCGGATCGAGGGCCGCCCGATGGGCCTGATCGCCAGCAACCCGGCGCATCTCGGCGGCGCCATCGACCGCGACGCCGCCGACAAGGCCGCCCGCTTCCTGCAGCTCTGCGACGCGCACGGCCTCCCGGTCGTGTCCTTGTGCGACACCCCCGGCTTCATGGTCGGCCCGGACGCGGAGAGGACCGCCACCGTCCGGCACTTCAGCCGGCTGTTCGTGATCGGCGCCAACCTGCGCGTGCCGATCATCACGGTCGTGCTCCGCAAGGGCTACGGGCTCGGCGCGCAGGCCATGGCGGGCGGCGGGTTCAAGGCGCCGCTCGCGACCGTCGCGTGGCCCACCGGCGAGATCGGCGGCATGGGCCTGGAGGGCGCGGTCCGGCTCGGGTTCCGCAAGGAACTGGAGGCCGCCGACGACCCGCGGGCGCTCTTCGAGCACATGGTGGCGGCCGCCTACGAGCACGGGAAGGCGCTGCACGCCGCCACGGTGTTCGAGCTGGACGACATCATCGACCCCGCGGACACGCGCCGCTGGATCACCACCGTGCTGGGCGCGGCTCCGCCGCCGGAGGAGCGTCCCCGCCCATGGATCGACACGTGGTGACGGACGGATCCGCACCCTACTGCAGCTGGTCGCGGGTCCACTCCTTGACGCCGGCGAGGAACGCGTCGACGTCGGCCGCCTTGCCGGAGGCCATCTCGGTGAACCAGCCCGGCACGTACTGCTCGAACCGGCCGCTCTCCAGGGCGTCCAGGACCGCCGCGGCCACCTCCTGCGGCGGCAGCGCGTCCGACACGTCGCTGATCGGCGGCTCGTTCCCGGGCAGCGTGAACAGCTCGGTGCCGGCGATCAGCGCGGGCTGGATCACGTGGACCTGCACGCCCGTGCCGTCCAGGTCGACCGCCATGCTCTCCCAGAACGCCGTGAGCGCCGCCTTGGACGCGCCGTAGGCGCCCTCGTGCGGCGGGCCGAGCCGCGCCGCGACCGAGCCCATCGCCACCAGGTGCCCGCGGCCCCGCGCGATCATCCCGGGCAGCAGCGCCAGCGTGAGCCGCACCGGGGACGAGTAGTTGAGCCGCATCACCTCGTCCGCCTCGCCGGCGGTCAGGTCCTGGACGCGGCGCCGCTTCGGCATCCCCGCGTTGTTCACCAGGACGTCCACGCCGCCGAACTCGCGCTCGACGTCCGCGGCGAGGTCGCCGATCCCGCCGAGGTCGGCGAGGTCGGCGGTCCACATCGCCGAGCCGGGGGAGTGCTCGCGGCACCCGGCGAGAACGTCCTCCAGCCTGTCCTTGCGCCGCGCCACCAGCCCGACCCGCGCCCCGGCGGCGGCGAGCGCCTCCGCGACGACGGCGCCGATGCCGGACGAGGCGCCCGTGACCAACGCGGACCGTCCGTTGAGCTCCACCATGCCGCCCAACGTCACACACCCCGGGGCCGCCCGGCAAGGCGCAGCGCCGCGGCCCGGCCGGTAAGGTAGTGGGTTCGCC
>NZ_SMKY01000207.1 GCF_004349235.1 Actinomadura darangshiensis
GTTGGTCGTTCGGTGGTTTTGGCGAAGGGGAAACACCCGGTCCCATCCCGAACCCGGAAGTTAAGCCCTTCAGCGCCGATGGTACTGCATGGGAGACCGTGTGGGAGAGTAGGACACCGCCGGACTCATATTGCAGGATGGCCCCGCCGATACCGGCGGGGCCATTCTCATTTGTCGGGGTTTATTTCTCCAGAAGTGTCTTCGCATAGTTTGAGAGCGAACGGTTGTACCGAGGCAGATGGCGTGACAACGCGCCAAGGGCCAGCCCGGCCGCCTCGCGCTCGCGTCCGACGTCAGTAAGCGCGAGAGCCAAAAATGCGGTTACCGCATCGTCGAGCTCGTCGGAGCCGGCGTCCCGTTCCTTGGTCAGGATGGTGACACTTTCCTCGGCCCGGCCGAGGTTGCGGAGCGTACTGGCGTACTGGATCGTGGCCTGCCTGCGGCGTGATCCGGAGAGTCCCGCCTCGAACGCCCGGCCGTAGTGGTCGGCGGCCGACGCCTCGTTACCGATCGAGTCGTGCGCAGACGCCAGTTCGTACTCGGCGACAGCGTCACCGGGCGTGAGCTCACTGGTCAAACCTTCGACATTGGTGAGGAAGGCTTGGGGCTCGTGGTCATCGAACGCGGCCCAAAGGTCGGCCATTCGCTGTTCCCATTCGGGCGCGGGGTTGATCATGAATCACAGGATACGGCCGTGGTCGCGGCGGTCCGAACCTGAATTCGTTCCGGAGTCCACCTGATCGCTGGCGACAGGTCGAGGCAGACCTGACCCAACGGCGCTTTGGCTTGGTGGACGTCCGCACGCCCGCTGGCCCCTGACTCGCACCGCGCGCGGCACGTCCGTACTCGCGGTCCAGACCGCACCGGCGCCGCAAGATCCTTGGTCTGCTCGCCCGTTGGGGACGAAGTCGGGGCCTGTCTGGAGGCTGCGGGATCGTCTTCGGGTGGGGCGCAACGCTTATGCAACGTCCGGTACGGCAGAATTGGACCGCCCGATAGTGGTCGGGATCATGGCCGCGCCGGTGCCAACCCACACATTTTGCACCGGCGCGGCCGCCCCGCCCGGTCAGACATTCGCTTCCCGGTCCGTCGCCTCGCGGTGTCCGCCCTCCGGGACGGGGTCTGATGCCGTGCGCGTGGCCAGGCCGAACAGCGCTAGGGCCAGCAGGGTGAACGCCCAGCGGCGATCGGGAGGGATCCGGAGCCGAGCGTGCCCAACAGCCAGCCGCCGAGACCCGCGCCGAGCGAGGCGCCGATGTAGACCGCGCTGCTGCTGAGCGCCAACGCCTGCGGACCGGTGTCCGGACCGGTCAGCGCCAGAACGCGGGTCTGAACCGGGGGCGGGACGGACCAGGCCGCCGCCGACCACATCAGCAGCAGCGGGACGACGAGCGCCAGATGCGCGGGACGAAAGGACCACGACAGCGCCAGCCCGGCCATCGCCACGGTGAAGACGAGGGCCGCCAGCGCGAACGTCCGTGCCGCGCCGAAACGATCGACGAGGGTGCCACTGAAGCGTCCGCCGAGGACTCCCGCAATGCCGGTCAGCACCAGCAGCCCGCCCAGACCGGACGGCGTCACGCCCGCCACGGCGTCGAGGAACGGCGCCAGGTAGGTCTGGATCATCAGGTTGCCAAGGACTGCGGCGACGGCGGCGAGCAGCACGAGGAGCACCGCGGGGCGGCCCAGGGGACGGAGCCGCTCCGTCAGCCGGACGGCGGGTGGCGGTGCCACGTCCGGTACGGCGGCGCGGAGGAAGGCCAGGGCCAGGAGGCCGAGGAGACCGCCCGTCACGAACGTCGCCCGCCAGCCGAAGGCCGCGCCGACCCACGTGCCGAGCGGGACGCCGGCGACGACGGCGCCGGTCAGCCCGGCCATGATCGTGGCCAGGTCGCGGCCCTCCCGTCCCGGCCTGGAGAGGGCGGCGGTGACCGCGAACACCGTCGGCAGGACGACGGCCGCGGCGAACGCGGCCAGGATCCGCAGTGCCAGCAGTGCCGGGTAGGACGTGGCGAGCGGCACGGCGAGGTTGGCGGCGCAGAACAGCAGCATTCCCCCGGTGAGCAGGCGGCGCCGGGGCCGGGACGCGGGGGCCACGGCCGCCACGGGCGCGAACACGGCGCACACGACGGAGAAGACGGTGACTAGTTGTCCCGCGGCGGCCTCGCCGATCGAGAGGCCGTCCGCGATGGACGGCAGCACGCCCACGATCACGAAGTCGTCGGTCTGGAGGGTGAAGGCGGTCAGGGCCAGGGCGGCGAGCCAGAGCCCGCCGGCAGGGCGTCGGGAGAAGGGCATGGCGGTTAAGGTAACACTTGTTTCCTTATAGGGTGGACGTTCCGGCGACCGAGGGAGAACCGCCAGTGGCCAGGCCGCGCGACCCGCATCGACGCACCGAGATCCTCGACGCGGTGCTCGACCACCTCGCCGAGCACGGGCTGTCCGGGCTGTCGATGCGTCCGGTCGCGCAGGCGCTCGGGCAGAGCACCCGGGTCCTGACCCACCACTTCGCCGACAAGGACGCGCTGCTCGCCGCGCTGCTGAAGCGCCTGGACGAGGTCCAGCACGAGCAACTCCATGCGACCGAGGGCTGGGACGACACCGGCCTGGGCATCGGCGCGATCGTCCGCGACTCCTGGCGCCGGCATCTCGCCCCCGGGAACATCGGGCACACCCGGCTCGTCCGGGAGATCGAGGGGCTGGCGGCGGCCGGGCGCCTCGGCGGCCGGGTCCCGGCGTTCCTGGCGGAGCGCGCCGAGTTCGTCGCCGGGGCGCTGATCGCCCGCGGCCTCGATCCGGCCCGGGCCCGCGTCAACGCGACGTTCCTCAACGCCGCCTACGCCGGCCTGCAGACCGACTTCCTCACCACCGGCGACCGGGAACGGGCCGAGGCCGCGCTCGACGACCTGTGCGCGCTCGCCGACTCATGGACGGAGAACGTCCCCGGGACGGTCTAACGTGGCCCGCATGGATCACGACCGTCTCTGCGCGGAGATCGTCACCCAGACCGAGCTGCTGGTGTCCACCGTCAAGGACGCCGACATGACGGTGCCGGTGCCGTCCTGTCCCGGCTGGAACGTCGGCCAGTTGCTGCGCCACCTCGGTGGCGGCCAGCGCTGGGCCGCGGACACCGTCCGGACGCGGGCGGCCGAGCCGCTGCCCGACGACCATTTCCGCGACCTGTCCCCGTATGCCGACGAGGACGCCGCGGTCCTTGCGCCGTGGCTCGCTGAGGGGGCCGTGCGGTTGGCGGGTGCGCTTCGCGAGGCGGGGCCGGAGGCCGAGCTGTGGACCCCGGTGCCGGGGCGGACGGTGTCCTTCTATGCGCGCCGGTTCGCGCACGAGACGCTCATCCACCGGGCCGACGCGACGCTCGCGCTCGGCCAGGAGTTCACGGTCGGCCGCGACGTGGCGGTGGACGCGCTGGACGAATGGATGGAGCTCGGCTCGCTGCCGATGATGCTCGACATCAAACCCGAGCTGCGCGAGTTGCTCGGCCCCGGCCGGACCGTCCACCTGCACGCGACCGATACGTCCGCGGAATGGCTCGTCGACCTCACCGGCGACGTCATCGAGTGGCGGCGCGCGCACGAGAAGGCCGCGGCCGCGGTGCGCGGGACGCTCACCGAGCTGCTGCTGCTCGTCTACGGGCGGCGCTCGCCCGCCGGGCTGGAGGTCTTCGGCGACGGAGAGCTGCTGGACTTCTGGCTGGAGCGGGTCGCCTTCCGCTGACCGCCGCGAGCAGGGCGCCGTTGTCAGCGGACCGTGATCCGGCCACGGCGAGTTGTTGGGGCCGTACGTATCGAGGCGGGGTCTGACACGTCACAGTCAAGGGGCCGCCCACCCCTGGGAGTGACCGATGAGACTCGCCGTGGCCCCGTCCCTGCTGGCGCTCGCCGCCACCGCCGTGCTGGCCGCCCCCGCATGGGCGGACGACCCGCCGCCCGGTTCGGTGCCGCCCGACCAGGACCCGTTCTACGCCGCGCCCGCCGACATCGGCACCTACCGGCCCGGTCAGGTCGTCGCGACCCGGAAGATCACCCCGAAGGCCGGGAACCTGGCCGGCACGGTCGACGCGTGGCAGATCTCCTACCGCACCAATGACTCGCACGACCGGGCCGAGCTGACCGTCACGACGCTCCTGGTCCCGAAGAAGGCGTGGACCGGCGGCGGATCCCGTCCCGCCGTGTCGGTGCAGGCCGCCGAGGACTCCACCGGCACGCAGTGCGCCCCGTCCTACGGCATCTCATCGGGCTCCCTGGTCGCCGCATCGTCGGTCATGTTCGCCGCGCCGCTCCTCGACAAGGGCTGGACGGTGGCCATGCCCGACTTCGAGGGCCCCAAGTCGGTCTTCATGGCCGGGCCGCAGGCGGGGCACGCCGTCCTCGACGGCATCCGCGCGGTGAAGAACGTCAACTCCGACGTCGGCCGATGGGCGCTGAACGGGTACTCCGGCGGCGCCCAGGCCACCGGTTGGGCCGCCGAACTCCAGCCGTCTTACGCGCCGGACGTCGGCCTCGCCGGCGTCACCATGGGCGGGACGCCCGCGGACCCCGGCGCCGTCGCCCGCTCCCTGGACGGCGGTCTGTTCTCCGGCTTCGAGGCCGCCGCCACGGTCAGCCTCGACACCGAGTTCCCGGAGGCGGGCATCGGGAAGCTCCTCAACGACAAGGGCCGCCAAGCGCTGGAGGATTCGCGCAACAAATGCGTGACCGACCTCCTAACCGGGTTCCCCTTCAAGAAACTCGCCGACTACAGCACCGTCCCCGACCCCCTGTCGGTGCCGTCGGTCGCCGCGATGCTGAAGAAGAACACGATGGGTTCGTCCGCCCCCGCCGCGCCGGTCTTCGACTACCACGCCAATACCGACGAGATCGTCCCCGTCGGCCAGGCGGACGCCCTGGTCAAGACCTGGTGCTCGAAGGGCGCCACCGTCCAGACCGTCCGGGACGCCGTCGGCGAACACGCGCTGGAGGCACTCGTCCGCAACAACGACGTCCTCGCCTACCTCACCGACCGCTTCGCCGGAAAGCCCGCCCCCGACACCTGCTGACCCGCCACGGCCCGGCCGTGAGAAGGCCGGCCCTTCGACTGCCGCTACTCGGAATGGGTCAGTCGGACGTAGCCGTAGGGGTTGAAGAAGAAGTCGTCCTCGTCGTAGCGGTCGCAGGGGCCGGTGCGCAGCAGCCGGCGAGGGGCGTCCTCGGTCATCCGGAAGCCCGCGCCGTCCTCGATCTCGCTGGCGCGCGGATCGGTCAGCAGGTAGGTCGCCAGCGTGTCCAGCTGCGCGACGAGGTCGGGCAGGCCGTCGTCGGTGAGCTGGGCCTCCTCGACCTCGATCTCCACCTCGGGCGCGCCGAGGAGGTGCATACCGCAGCTGTACAGGACGTGCCCGTCGTAGATCGGACGCTTCACCCAGGCGGCGACGAGCGCACTGGCGAGCTCCTCGTCCTTGGCGTCGGCCGCCAGGTCCGCCAGCGCGAGCCAGCGGTCCCGGCCGTGCGTGATCCCGCTGCTCTCGTTCTTCACCGCGCCGGCGCCGGCCCGCAGGAGCGCCGCGGTCGCCGCCAGCAGCCGCCGGGAGGTGTCGGCCGCGAGCTCCCGCATCATCGGCATCGACAGCAGGTAGGCGACGGTGTGGTGGGACTCGACTGCGGCCCAGTCCTCCTCGTCGAACGAGGCCGCGGCCATGCTCGCCTCGAACGCGCCCGGCATGCGGGGGTCGGGTTCGGCCTCGGAGTACTCGCGGTCGAGGACGAAGCCGCCGAAGCCGGCGGCGATCCGCTCGATCTCCGCAAGGCCCGGGTCGGAACTCAGCACGCACAGCACATGGCGGGGGATCACTTCACTCATCCCGGTACGTTACCGATCATGAGCGACGCTCCGTACCGAATCCGTCACCTTCCCGTACCCGAGGACTCGGTCAGGATCCGGGCCAGGTCGATGAGGTCGGCGGCGACCAGGCCGGCGTTGACGGGCGGCGGGACGGGCGCCGCGTCCGGGCCCCATTCGGGACGGGGGACGTAGGCGGTGCGGAGACCGGCCGTCGCCGCGGCTTCGAGATCGTCGGGGTGGCACGCCACCATGAGGAGGCGATGCGGCTCGACGTCGAGGAGTTCTGCGGCCATGCGGTAGACGCGCTGGTCGGGCTTGTAGGACCGGGCCAGCTCAGCAGACAGGATGCAGTCGAAGCGCAGGCCGGCCCGCTTGGCGAGGCGTGTGAGGAGTCCCACTCCGCCGTTGGAGAGCGTCGCGGTGACGACGGGGCTGCGGTGGAGCCGTTCCAGGCCCTCGGGGGCGTCCGGCCACGGGCGCAGGCGATGCCAGGCGCGGACGAGGTGATCCCGGTCCGCCTCGGTGAGCGCGTCGAGCCCGCGCTCGGTCAGGGCTTCGTCCAGCATGAGGCGGTGGAGATCGTCCAAAGGCTGCCAAGGGAGTTCCCCGGCCACCACCCGGCCCAGCGTCGGACGGTATCGGCGCCGCCAGGCGTCGGTGACGGCCGCCCAATCGGCGTGCAGGCCGGCCCGCCCGCCGATCTCGGCCAGCTCGCGGGTCACGCTCGTCCGCCAGTCGGTCAACGTCCCGAACACGTCGAAGAGCGCTGCGTCGATGTTCATCGGATCACATCGCACGGCACCCCCCCGGCTCGCCGGCGGCCTCGGCGGGTGGCCGCATCGTGATCATTCATTCGATGGTACGGACCAGGCCGCGGTCGCCTGGCCCGGGGCTCTGCGGACGAGGACGAACAGTGCGGGCAAGGGGAACAGCAGGAGGAACAGGTTCGGCAGCCACCAGGTCAGCGTGAAGTCGCCGCGCAGGGCCCAGAAGGCGATCGCCTGCAGGCCCGCGACGCTGGTCAGGGTCAGGGAGACCGTCATCAGGGGACGCCGCGCCGACGGCCTGGACAAGGTCGCGAGCCCGGTGAGGCTCGCGGCCAGATCGAGCGGGACGAACGAGGCGTTCCAGTCGCTCAGGATCTGGTCGGAGTAGTCCTTGTAGGCCAGCTCCGGCGGGATCAGGCCGGCGAGCACCACCGCCCAGTACAGCAGCAGCCCGACGTCGGTGATGAGCATCGCGACCTTCGTCGGTCCGAGGACGCGGGACATCAGGCGTCCTCCTCGATCATCGAGGCCAGCCGGGCCCGCACCTCGGCGTGCAGGCCGCCGCGGGGCGGCGCCAGGTTCAGCAGCCGCGCCATCCACCAGCCGTCGACGGCGAGGCGGACCAGGTGCGCCGTGGCCGGATCGAGCCCGTCGCCGGCGAGCCTGTCCTGCCAGGTCTCGTAGTGCCGCTGGAACGCGCTGAGCACGCCGGGCCCGCCGGACAGCCCGGCGAGCAGGGCGACCGCCACCCGGTCGGCGGGCGCCTGCGCGGCGATGTCGTCCTCGGGGATGGTGGCGTCCAGCCAGGCCCGGGTGAAGGCGCCGCGCCCGGAACCGGCCGGCGGCAGTTCGGCCTCGAACCGTTCCACCAGCCGTTCGAGGACGCCCGCGAGCAGCGCCTGCTTGGACCTGAAGTGGTGCAGCAGCCCGCCCTTGCTGACGCCGGCCTCCGCCGCGACGGCGTCCAGCCGGATCGCGTCGGCGCCTCCGGAGACCAGCAGCTGCTCGACGGCGTCCAGAATCCGATCCCGCAATGTCCGCTCCCCAATCCCAACCGTCTAGACGGTCGGTAGATTAGGGCGGGAAGTGGCCGATGTCCACCGTCGCGGCCGGACGGGTGCGGTTCCTGGCCCCGGGATGGCCGAGGCCCGGAATCCTGGTCGACCGGCGTAAGGTGCGTCAGTAGCATTCGATCATGATTGCTGCCGCGCTCGCCTTCGCCGCCGCCGCGATGATCATTAACGTGGCGCCGGGGCTGGACACGTTCCTCGTGCTCAGGACCTCGATCGCGCAGGGACGGCGCTGCGGGATGGCGGCGGCGCTCGGCATCCTGACCGGGTGCGTGCTGTGGGGGCTCGCCACGGCGGCCGGGCTCACCGCGCTGCTGACCGCCTCGCATGTGGCGTACGACGTGGTGCGCATCTGCGGCGCCGCCTACCTCGTGTGGCTGGGGGCGACGGCGCTGTGGCACGCCCGGAAGAAGAAGCCGAGCGAGGACGTCCGGCCGGAGCCGGTCGTCGCCGAGGGACGGCTCGCCGCCTTCCGGGCCGGGGTCGGCACCAACCTGCTGAACCCCAAGGCCGGCGTCTTCTACATGAGCCTGATTCCGCAGTTCATGCCGCACGGTGCGCCGGTGTTCGGCACGACGGTCCTGTTCACCGCGATCGACGTGGTCGAGCTGGCGGTCTGGTACTGGATCGTGTCGGGCGCGGCGGCGGCGCTGGGGGAGCGGCTTCGGCGCCCGTCGGTCCGGCGCCGCCTGGAGCAGGTCAGCGGCGTGGCCTTCATCGGCTTCGCGGCGGGCCTCCTGGCCGACCGCCCCTGACCGCGTTCAGCCGGGCTCGGTGAAGTAGGCGGCGCTTTCGGCGTCAGCCGGGTAGTAGGACTCGATCGCGACCTCGTCCAGCGTGATGTCCATGGGCGTGCCGAACGTGGTGATGGTCGAGAACAGGCGCAGTTCCCGCCCGCCGATACGGATGATCATCGGGATCACGACGTCGGAGTCGACCGACGGGCCCGACGCGTCCTCGGGGCCGGGCGCCAGCAGGTCCTCGTAGAGTGCGGTGAGTTCCGGGTCGGGAGCGGTCGCCAACTGCCGGGTGATCCGGGAGCGGAACACCGCGCGCGCACATCGGCCAGGTTGACTACCAGGGGAGCGAGGCCGCGCGGGTCCAGCCCCAGCCGCACCAGGTTGACCGGTGGGCGCAGGAGGCCCGGGTCGGCGGTCGCCAAGAACGGGTCGACCGCGCGGTTGGTCATCAGGATGTTCCAGTGGCGGTCGAACGCCAGCGCGGGGTAGGGCTCATGGGCGCGGAGCACTCTGGTGACCGCGCCCCGGGCCGCCGAGAGGGCGTCGCCTCCGAGGGGCCGCTCGGTGTAGCGGGGCGCGAATCCGGCGGCGAGCAGCAGCCGGTTGCGTTCGCGCAGCGGCACGTCGAGCTGATCGGCGAGCCGGAGGACCATGTCGGCGCTCGGGTTCGACCTGCCGGTCTCGACCAGGCTGACGTGGCGGGCCGAGACGTCCGCGGCGATCGCTAGATCGAGCTGGCTGAGCCGCCGGCGGTGCCGCCACTCCCGCAACAGCGCCCCGACCGTCTCCATGATCTTCGAGGGTACTCGTCGCGGCGCCGGTGCCGGAGGGGGCGTCAGCGCACCAGGGGGAGGAAGATCGTGTCGACGATCTCTTCGAGGACGTGGTCGGGCGCGGGCGCGAAGGTCGTGAGCAGTTCGTGGCGCAGCAGGTCGAAGGGGAGGGACTTGATGCGCTCGGTGAGGCGTTCCGGCCTGATCTCGCCGCGGTCGACGGCGCGGTCGAAGAGCACGCCGACCGCTTCCCTGCGGGCCGTCACGGCCGGGTCGGTCAGGTCATCGGGGCTGGTCCCGGTCTCCTGGTAGTAGCCGGCCAGGTGTGCGCTCATGACGGTGACGAGCTGGACCCGGGTGGCGTTGATCTCCCGCAGGAGGGCGAGGACGTCCCCGCGCAGGCTTCCGGTGTCGGGGATGCCGAGGAGCGACTCCCGCATGATGTGGACGACGGCCGCCCGGACGAGTTGGTCGCGGTCGGGCCAGCGGCGGTAGAGAACGGGAGGGCTGGTGCCCGCGCGCCGGACGACGGCGTCCATGGTGAACCTGGCGTAGCCCCGCTCCGCCAGCTCCTCCCACGCCGCGTCCAGTAGCGCCTTCTCCAGTGCCGCCCCGCGGCGCCGCTCAGGCATCCCGCCCTCCTTAGATAGATTTGCCTATCTAATGCTAGCGGGTTACTCTGCCCTCCGTAAGATAGACGACTCTATCCTAAGGAGCGTTCATGCGCGCCAGCGCCGCTCAGTCGCCAACGGCCGCCGCCGACTCCGGCCGCATCGATCCCGCCCTGTGGCGGATGACCCTGACTTTGATCGTCGGCGCGCTCGCCGCCATCTTCGACTCCACGATCATGAGCGTCGCCATCGACGACCTCGCCCGGCAACTGCACACCTCGCTCGGGACCGTCCAGTGGGTGAGCACCGCCTACCTGCTGACCCTGGGCGCCACGATCCCGGCGGTCGGCTGGGCTCAGTCCGTCGTCGGCGGCAAACGCCTGTGGATCATCGCCCTCGGGGCGTTCGGCGCCGGGTCGCTGCTGTGCGCCGTGGCCTGGGACGCCCCGAGCCTGATCGCGTTCCGGGTGATCCAGGCCATCGGCGGCGGCACGATGATGCCGCTGATGACCACGCTGATCATGCAGGCGGCCAAGGGCCGCGGCATCGGCCGGACCATGTCCCTGATCACCGTGCCCACCGCGCTCGGCCCGATCATCGGCCCGGTGCTCGGCGGGATCATCCTGCACCTGGGCGACTGGCGCTGGATCTTCCTGTTCAACCTGCCCTTCTGCATCGCCGGCGGCTACCTCGCCGCACGCCATCTGCCCGCGGACGGGCCCCGTCCCCGCGTCCGCCTCGACGTCGTCGGCCTGCTGCTGCTCTCGCCGGGCGTCGCCGCCGCCGTCTACGGCCTGTCGCAACTCGGCGGACCCGGCGGTCTCAGGGCGGCTCTGCCCTCGGCCGCCGGGCTCGTCCTCATCGCCGGCTACGTCGGCTGGGCGCTGCGGCGCGGACCGGACGCCCTGGTCAACGTCCGGCTGCTCCGCCACCGCGCCCTCGCCTCGTCGTCGGTGCTGGTCTTCCTGTCCGGTGCCGCCCTCTTCGGGCCCATGCTGCTGCTGCCGCTGTACTGGCAGCAGGTGCGCGGCGAGGACCCCCTCGGCGCCGCGCTGCTGCTCATCCCGCAGGGCGTGGGCGCCCTCGCCTCCCGCGCGGTCGGCGGCCGGTACATGGACCGCTTCGGGCCGCGTCCGGTCGCCGTCGCCGCCCTCGCCTGCACCTGCGCGGCCACCGTGCCGTTCGGCTTCGTCACCGCCACCACGAGCGACATCGCGCTGATGGCCACCCTGTTCGTGCGCGGCGCCGGACTGGGTGTGGCCACGATCGCCCTGATGGGCGCCGCCTTCGTCGGGCTGGAGCGGCAGGAGATCCCCGGCGCGTCCATCATCAGCCGCGTCGCGCAGCAGGTCGGCGGCTCCGCGGGCACCGCGGTCCTCGCCATGATCCTGCAGCGCACCTCCACCGGCGCCCACACGCCCGCCGCCCTGGCCTCGGGATTCGGTGACGCCTTCTGGTGGGCCACCGCCATCACCGCCCTGGCCGTCCCGCTCTGCCTTCTGCTGCCCGGCCGGACGCCATGAAATGGGAGTTCATCGACAACCACCGCAACCGGCGGAGACACTTCGTGCCATGACCACAGAGAACAAGAACCTCGTCCAACGTGCGCTGGCAGAATTGATCGGTGGCGGCGACATCGATGCGTTCGGGGCATATCTCAGCGAGGACTTCGTCCACCACCGGCCGGACTCGACCTCGTCGACCAAAACGGAATGGCTGGCCGCCGTGAGCGCGGCACTCGGCCCGCTCGCGGGCATGCAGGTCGACGTCCAGCATGTGCTGGCCGACGGCGATCACGTCATGGTGCACTCACGCCGCCGCCTTCCCGATGCCGGGCCGGAGGTAACGGTCGTCGACGTCCTCCGGGTCGACGACGGAATGGTCGCCGAGATATGGGAGATCATCGAGCCGGCGGCCCAGGCGGCCGCCAATCTGAAATGGTGGGACCCCGCCCAGAACTGACCGGCGCGATGCGTCCGCCGGGCGACGGATCCGGACCGCCGCCCGGCCCACGCCGGCCAGCAGGGTGTCCAGCTCGTGAAGAGCGGGTCATGCCGGGGATGCGGTGATTTCGGCAGGTGCTCGTCGTGGACGCCGTAGGCTGCTCGGGTGACTGAGAAGCTTTGGCAGATCGAGCCGTCGGGGCCGCTTCGCGGGGACGTCACCGTGCGGGGGGCGAAGAACGCGGTCAGCAAGCACATGGTCGCGGCGATGCTGGGAGACGGGCCGAGCACGATCGGCAACGCGCCGGACGTCGGCGAGGTCGGGATCACCGCGGGCATGCTGGAGCACGTCGGGATGGCCGTGGAGCGGTCCGGCGGCGACGTGACCGTGGTGCCGGGGCCGGTGTCGGACCCGAGCGTCGGCAAGGCGTTCACCGGGCTGAACCGCATCCCGATCCTGATGCTGGGGCCGCTGCTGCACCAGGCCGGGGAGGCGTTCGTGCCGCTGGTCGGGGGCGACCCGATCGGGCGGCGGCCGGTCGACTTCCATGTGGAGGCGCTGCGGGCGTTCGGGGCCGAGGTGTCGCACGCGGCCGACGGGATCCGCGCGCGCGCGACGCGGCTGGTGGGGACGCGCATCGAGCTGCCGTATCCGAGTGTCGGCGCCACCGAGACGGTGCTGCTGGCGGCCGTGCGGGCCGAGGGGAAGACCGTCATCCGGAACGCGGCGACCGAGCCGGAGATCATCGAGCTGGCGTTGTTCCTCCAGCGGATGGGGGCGCGCATCTCCTTCGCCCCCGACCGGCGGATCGTGGTGGAGGGCGTCGAGCGGCTGAGCGGGGCCCAGACGCGGCTGGACGGCGACCGGATCGAGGCCTTCTCGTACCTGGTGGCGGGGCTCGTCACCGGGGGAGAGGTGCGGGTGCACGGGTGCCCGCAGGACCGGCTCGTCACCGCCATCACGACGCTGGCCAGGATGGGCGCCGAGTTCGAGATCACCGATGACTGGATCATGGCGTCGGCGCCGGACGGGCTGACGCCCGCGGCGGTGCAGACCGACACGCATCCGGGGTTCGCGACCGACTGGCAGACGCCGCTGATGGTGCTGTTCACGCAGGCGGACGGCATGTCGGTGCTGCACGAGACCGTGTACGAGAACCGGCTCGCGTACGTGCCCGCGCTGCAGAGCATGGGCGCCGAGATCGAGGTCTACGACACCTGCCTGGGCGGCCCCGCCTGCCGGTACCACGACACGGCCGCTCTGCACTCGGCCGTGGTGCGCGGGGTGACGAAGCTCCGCGGCGGGGACGTGACCATGCCCGACATCCGGGCCGGGTTCTCGGCGGTCCTGGCGGCGGCGGTCGCGGAAGGGCCGTCCACGCTCCGGGGCGTGCACCACATCGAGCGCGGATACCACCGTCCTGTCGAGCAGTTCCGCGCGCTGGGCCTCTCGCTGCGGGCGGGCTAGCCGGCGTCGGGGGCCGTCCGCGGCCAGGTGAAGGTGAGGGCGCCGCCGACGGGGACGTCGTGCCAGAGCGGGGCCAGCTCGTCCAGGCGAGCGAGGATGCGGTCGATCGCGGGCCCGTCCTCCGGCGGTATCGGCCGGTGATCGGCCCAGGCGGGCGCCCGGGCGCCGGCGCGGCGCCGCCAGGCCAGGTCGCACATGCCCGCGAAGTACTCCGACCTGGCCATGTCGCCGCGGTCCGCCTTGCTCAACGACGACTCGCGCTTCTTCAGGCGGCGCTGCGCCCGGGCCCGCTGCCTCGGGTCGCCCGGAACCTCGGTCGTCTCGGTGAAGCCGCCGCCGCCCGCCGCGGCGCGCCCGAAGACGCCGGACGCCAGCCCCAGCACCGCCTCCGTCAGGTAGTGGACGAGGTCGTGCGGTATGTGGTCGTCGTAGCCGGGCGCCGGGTCCATCCGGCGCGGGTGCCGGCCGGGCAGGGTGACGATGGTCGCGTAACGGCGTTCACCGGTCCGTTCGAAACTCACGCGCATCCGGCCAGGCTAGGCCGGACGGTCAGCCGGGCGCATTCCCATTTCCGGCCCCTACGGTGGAGCGATCAACCGCTGGAGGGCCTGTGGAGTTCGACCGGACCTGGTGATGACCGAAACCAACAAGACGGGCACGGAATCGGCGGCCACGCTGGAGTCATGAACCTGACCAAGGCATCCGACTTCATGGCGACGCACGCACGCACGCTCGACCGGCGGCGCTTCGAGGTGCTGACCGGCGAGGGCGACCGCGAGGCTCTGCTCGCCGCCCTCAACGCCTACCGGAACCCGGACGGCGGCTACGGGCACGGCCTCGAACCCGACCTCCGGTCCCGGACGAGCCAGCCGGGCCCCGCGCTGCACGCGTTCGAGGTCTTCGAGGAGCTCGGCCCGGAGACCGCCGCCGAAGCGGCGGCGCTCTGCGACTGGCTGGAGTCGGTGACGCTCCCGGACGGCGGCCTGCCGTTCGGGCTGCACGTCCCAGATCCCGCCGGAAGCGCGCCCTTCTGGGCGAACGCAGACCCGCGGGCGTCATCGCTTCAGATCACCGCGATCGTGGCGGCGACGGCGCAGCGCGCTGCCGTCCATGACAAGGCGGTCGCCGGCCACCCCTGGCTCGACCGTGCCACCCGCTACTGCCTGGACGCCCTGCGCGCGAAGGACGAACTGCACGCCTTGGAGCTGGCGTTCGCGTTGAAGCTGGCCGACGCCGTCCAGGACACCGAGGCCATCGAACTCCTGGGCAGGCACATCCCGGAGAGCGGCCTCGTCCACGTCCAGGGCGGGCTGGAGGACGAGATGATGCGCCCGCTCGACTTCGCGCCCTACCCGGACAGTCCCGTCCGAGCGCTGTTCAGCGACGAGGTCGTGGCCGCCGAGCTGCGGCGCCTCGACGACGAGCAGCACGACGACGGCGGATGGCGGGTCGACTTCGCCTCGTACTCGCCCGCCGCCGAATTCGAATGGAGCGGCTACGCCACCGTCAGCGCGGTCTCCATCCTGACCCGCAACGCGGCAGGCTAGAGCGCCCGGCGGAACCGGGGGCCGCGGTCCGTCCCGGCGTCCGGGACCGGGAGGCGGGTGCGTGGGATCCTTGGAGCGCAGGCCATACCGACGGCACCGGAGGCTCCCGATGGACAACGGCCCGGGCTACACGGCGCTCACCCCTCTCACCTTCCTCGGCCGGTCGGCGGAGGTTTTCCCCGGCAAAACCGCGTACGCCTACGGGGACCGCCGCACCACCTACGCCGAGTTCGCCGCCGAGACGACCCGGCTCGCGAACGCGCTGAGAGCATCCGGGATCGAGCCCGGGGACCGGGTCGCCTATCTAGCGCCGAACATCCCCGAACTGCTCGTGGCGCACTTCGCCGTGCCGCTCGCCGGGGCCGTCCTCGTCGCGATCAACACGCGGCTCGCGCCGGACGAGATCGGCTACATCCTCGACCACTCCGGGGCCAAGGCGCTGGTCGTCGACGCGGGTCTGCATCCGTCCGTGGCGCCGCTCGCGGGCGGCCTGCCGCAGGTCGTCACCGTCCCCGCCGCCGGCGCCGAGCCCGACTCGGCGGTCGGCGGCATCGCCTACGCCGACCTGATGGCGCGCGGGTCGGACGACCCCCTGCCCTGGAACGTCCAGGACGAGAACGCCGCCATCTCGATCAACTACACGTCCGGCACCACGGGACGGCCCAAGGGCGTCGTCTACACCCACCGCGGCGCCTACCTCAACGCGCTCGGCGAGGTCGTCCATTCGCGGCACACCCCGGAGAGCGTGTACCTGTGGACGCTGCCGATGTTCCACTGCAACGGCTGGTGCACGCCGTGGGCGCTCGCCGCGATCGGCGGGACGCAGGTGTGCCTGCGCGCGGTCGCCGCCCCGGAGATCTGGCGGCTCATCGGCACCGAGGGGGTCACGCACCTCAACGGCGCCCCGACCGTCCTGGTGACGATCGCGAACGCGGCGCAGGCGCGTCCGCTGGAGCGGCCGCTGACCGTCACCACGGCGGGCGCGCCGCCGAGCCCCACGATCATCGGGCAGATGGAGCGGCTCGGGGCGAGCATCGTGCACGTGTACGGGCTGACGGAGACCTACGGGCCCTATTCGGTGTGCGAGCCGCAGCCCGGCTGGCCGGAGCTGGCCGCCGGCGACCGGGCCCGGCTGCTGGCCAGGCAGGGCGTCGGCATGATCCAGACGGACGGGCTCCGCGTCGTCGACGACGCCATGGACGACGTCCCGGCGGACGGCGAGACGCTCGGCGAGATCGTCATGCGCGGCAACAACGTCATGAAGGGCTACCACCGCGACGCGGAGGCCACCGCGCACGCCTTCCGGGGCGGCTGGTTCCACTCCGGCGACCTCGGCGTCCGCCACCCGGACGGCTACGTCGAGCTGCGCGACCGGTCCAAGGACATCATCATCTCCGGCGGCGAGAACATCTCGACGGTGGAGGTCGAGCGGGCGATCGACTCGCATCCGGCCGTGCTGGAGGTCGCCGTCGTCGCCGTGCCCGACGACAGGTGGGGCGAGCGTCCGAAGGCGTTCGTGGTGCTCCGCGACGGGCACGCCGCCACCGGGACCGAGCTGGTCGAGCACGTGCGCGAGAGCCTGGCCCGGTACAAGGCGCCCGACTCGGTGGAGTTCGTCACCGAGCTGCCCAAGACGTCCACCGGGAAGATCCAGAAGTTCCAGCTGCGTGAGCGGGAGTGGGG
>NZ_SMKY01000208.1 GCF_004349235.1 Actinomadura darangshiensis
GTCGTGGGGCATGGGGGCCTTTAGTCGTGGCGGAGTGCTTCGATGGGGCGGAGCTTGGCGGCGCGGTTGGCGGGGTAGCTGCCGAAGAAGAGGCCGATCGCCACCGAGACGCCCAGGGCGAGGACGATCGACGACGGCACCAGGACGGGTTTGACGCCGACGATGGTGAAGAGGCTGCCGATGACGCCGGCGAGGACGCCGAGCAGGCCGCCGATGAGGCTGAGGACGGTGGCCTCCGCGATGAACTGGCCGAGGATCGCGCCGCGCGGTGCGCCGATGGCCTTGCGGATGCCGATCTCGCGGGTCCGTTCGGTGACGGTGACCAGCATGATGTTGGTGATGCCGATTCCGCCGACGAGGAGGCTGATGGCGGCGACGGCGCCGAGCAGGACCGTGAACGTCCGGCTCGACTCGCTGACCGCCGATTGCACGCTCGCCTGGCTGGACACCGTGAAGTCGGCCGCGCCGGATGCCGCGGTGTCGTGCCGCTGGGCGAGGATGCCGGTGATCTCGGCCTGGGCGGTGTCGACGGTGTCGCTGTCCTTGGCCTGGACGATGATCTGGTCGAGTGTGCCGTAGCCGGTGAGGGTCTCCTGGACGGCGGGCAGCGGGGCGACCGCGATGCTGTCCGGATCGGAGAAGGTGGACGAGGACGAGCCGGTCGCCTTCAGGACGCCCGCGACGGTGAACCGGATCCCGCCGACGTCGATCTTCTTGCCGAGCGGGTTCACGCGTCCGAACAGGTCGGACGCCACCGTGCTGCCGATCACGAGCGTTTTGCGTGCGGCGGTCACGTCCTCGGCGGTGAACCCGGTGCCGGACGCGACGGTCTTGTTCGCGGCGGCGAAGTAGGACGGGGTCGTCCCGACGAACTGGCTGATGGTCGCGCTCGTCCCCTCGTAGCCGGCGGTGACGGACTGGCTGGTCACCACCGGTGAGGCGCTCTTGACCGAGGTCGCCTGGAGGAGGGCGTCGGCGTCGGCCGTGGTGAGGTCGCGCGCCTGGGTGCGGGGGCCGGAGTCGGTGTCGCCTCGCTCGCCGCCTGGGAAGCCGCCGCGGAAACCACCGCCGCCGCCCGTCGTGGACGGGGTGACGGTCAGCGAGTCGGCGCCGAGGCGCTGGATGCTCTGCTTGATCTGCTCGGACGAGCCGTTCCCGACCGCGACGAGCAGGATCACCGCGCCGACGCCGATCAGGATGCCGAGCGTGGTGAGGGAGCTGCGCAGCTTGTTGGCCGACAGTCCGCGCAGGGCGAAGCGGAGGACTTCGAAGGGGCTCACCTCGCGGCCTCCGGGGTCGTCCACGACGCGGTGGGCGGGGGGCCGGAGACCGCGCTGCGGCGGACGTCCTCGACGACGCGGCCGTCCACGAGCCGGACGATCCGCTTGGCGTGCGCGGCGACGTCGGCCTCGTGGGTGATGACGACGATGGTGCGGCCGGCCAGGCTGAGCCGGTCGAAGACGCCGAGGACATCGGTGGTGGAGCCGCTGTCGAGCGCACCCGTCGGCTCGTCCGCGAGGAGCAGTGTCGGCACGGTGACCAGGGCGCGGGCGACGGCGACGCGCTGCTGCTGGCCGCCGGACAGCTCGTTCGGCTCGTGCCGGACGCGGTCGGCGAGACCGACCTCGCGGAGCGCGGCGAGGGCGCGGCGCCGCCGGTCCGCACCCTTGACCCCGCCGTAGGCGAGGGGCAGTTCGACGTTGGCCTGCGCGGTCATCCGCGGGATCAGGTTGAACGACTGGAAGATGAACCCGATGCGCCGGTTGCGCAGGATGGCGAGGGCCCGCTCGTCCATGCCGCCGACGTCGATGCCGTCGAGGAGGTAGCGGCCGCCGCTCGGCACGTCCAGGCAGCCGATGATGTTCATCAGCGTCGACTTGCCGGAGCCGGACGCGCCCATGATCGCCACGTAGTCGCCGCGTTCCACGGTCAGCGAGACGCCGCGCAGGGCGTGGACGGCCGTTTCGCCCGTCCCGTACACCTTGGTCACGTCGCGCACGTCGAGCACCGGCGGCGGCCCTGCCGCGGGCCGCCCCGGCGAGGGCGAGGCGGGTACCGGCTGCTCCCCGTCCTCCCGATGTGCCGCCACCCCGCCTGGCGCCGCCGGATTCCCGCCGGTCTGCCTCGGCGAAGGCGTTTCCGCAGACGGCGGTCGGGCGCGTCGAGACCCCCCGGACGAAGCCCGAGTAGCGGCCGGGTGGGAGTGCCGCGCCCCCCGCCGTCCCGCCGACGAAGCGCCGGTCTGGCTGGACGAAGGCTGAGCCTCGCGAGACTCGCCAGGCTGAGTTCCGGAACCAGCCGAGTCCGAGTAGGCGGACGGCGCCTCGCGCTGTCCCGCTGACGAAGCGCGTGACCCGGTCGACGGCGGCCGCCCCGCTGAAGGGGGTCTGGCGGGTGTAGGTGGAGCGTCGGGTGGAGTTGGGGTGTTGGCCGGGTTCGAGTCGGTCGGGTCCGTTGAGGCGGGCGGGGTGCTGCTCGTCCGGCTGGAGGGAGGCCTGCCGTCAGACGTTGGTTCCGGGGTGAGGGGTGGCGTGGTCATCGGCGGCCTCCACCGCCGGGGGCGCCGCCGCCCGGGCCGCCGCCGAGGCCGGGGGCGCCGCCGCCCGGGATGCCTTGGCGGCCGGTGCTGCCGGATGTCCCGGTGGTGGACGTGACCGCGACCTGGTCGCCCTCGTTCACGCCCGACTTGATCTCGATGCCCTGGTCGCCCTTGATGCCGATCTCGACCGTCGTCGGGACCTGCCGGCCGTCGCGGACGACCGTGACCGTGCTCTGACCACCGGCAGTCTTGACCGCGGCGCTCGGGACGTAGAGGACGTCCTCCGCCTTCGCGACGGTGATCTCGACCGTCGCGGTCTGGCCGAGACGGACCCCGGACGGGACGTCGCCGAGGGAGATCGTCGCGGGGAACTTCACCACGTTGTCGGTGGTCGTCGGCGACAGCCCGACCGCAGTGATCTTGCCGGTGGCGGTCTTGCCGGTCAGCGCGTCGAACGAGATCGTCGCGGCCTGGCCGACCTTCAGCTTGGTGGTGTCCGCCTCGGTGAAGTCGCCTTCGACCTGCAGATGTGCGGTGTCGGCGAGTTCAATGAAGCCCGACCCCGAACTCGACCCCGATCCCGAAGTCGACCCCGAGGCCGACCCCGACGCGGAGCCCGAGCCCGAGCCGGAGCCCGACGAAGAAGAGCCGGAAGACGAGGACGACGAGCCGGACGAGCCGCTGGAGCTGCCGCCCACCGTCCCGTTGACGGCGGTGACCGTCCCGGCGAACGGGGCTTTCAAGACAGTCCCCTGGTATGCCCGCAAAGCAGAGTTGTAGGCATTCTTCGCCTGGACGTAGCCGGCGTATCCCTTCTCGGACGAGGTGTCCCCGTCGGCGGCGACGGCCAGGTTGGCCTTCGCGGCGTCGACGTTCTCGATCGCCTCGGTCTGGTCGAGCCGGGCGAGGACATCGCCCGACGCCACCTTCTTCCCGGCCTTGACGTAGATCTTGGTGACCGTCCCCGAGGCACCGAAGGAAAGGGACCGGCTCCGGGCGCTCTCCACCGAGCCGGACGCCGACACCGACGAGACGACCGTTCCCCGTGAAACCCGCGAGGCCCGGGTGGACGCGGCGGCGTCGTCACCCCCGTCGCCGAGGGTCAGGTATGCGGTACCGGCCCCGGCGGCGAGCAGGACGCCCAGCGCGCCGTTGACCAGGAGTGTCCGATTCATGCGGATGAGGCTCTTGGCTGCGCCTGTGGCTCTCGTGAGGCGAGTGTGAGAATTGAATGAAATAGGCCCGATACGGGGGCGGTTGCCCAGGCATGGGCACATCGCGGAAGACCAGCCTCCGGATCGAGGAGAGCGGCAAGCGCGTCCGGGCGTACCTCGGCGGCCGTCTCGTCGCCGACACCACGAAACCGTCACTCGTCTGGGAGATCCCCTACTACCCGACCTACTACTTCCCCGAGACGGACGTGCGCGCCGATCTCGTCGAGGACGGCCCCGGCGAGCGTTCGCCCAGCCGGGGCGACGCGACCGCCTACACGGTGAAGGTGGACGGGGCCGAGGCCGCGGGCGCGGCACTCCGGTACACCGAACTACCGGGACTTGTCCGGATCGCTTGGGATGCGATGGATGCCTGGTTCGAGGAGGACGAGGAGGTCTTCGTCCATCCGCGCGACCCGTACACCCGCGTGGACGTCCTGGCGGCGTCGCGGCATGTCCGGGTGGAGGTGGACGGGGTGACGGTCGCCGAGTCGTCCAGCCCGCGGCTGCTGTTCGAGACGGGCCTGCCGGTGCGGTACTACCTGCCGAAACCGCATGTCCGGATGGATCTGCTCGAACACACCGATACCGTGACGCACTGCCCGTACAAGGGCACCGCCGAGTACTGGTCGGTGCGCGCGGGCGGCGAACTCCATGCCGACCTCGCCTGGTCGTACGCGACGCCTCTGGACGAAAGCCGCAAGACCGCCGGCCTCGTCTGCTTCTTCAACGAGAAGGTCGACATCTTCGTCGATGGGGTTCTGCAGGAGCGCCCCAAGACCAAGTTCTAAGATCCCGGCCGGCCGGGCACGGACCGGCATGAGCCCGGCAGATAATTCGCGGACCGGCCTTTATCAGCAGGCATTACATCATCGGATGGAACATCATGCGATGGTGTGATGCCTGTCGCTTTGGTGCCCGAGGTCTTGAACGCTCCCCGTTTCCTACGCGACCGTAGGTTACTCCAGCGTAAGTTAGCGCGCCATCGGGGAGGGCTCTTGACCAGCGCAACACGGCGTCCAGGACGTTCCGGCGCGGGGCGGCGCATCGCGGTGACCGCCAGGCTCCTCACGACACCGCTCCTGCCGGAGGACTACCTCGGCCTGCTGAACCCGCTGTGGTCCACGGCCGAGCTGCGCGGACGGATCGACGCCGTCCGGCACGAGGCCCCGTCCACCGCGACCCTGCTGATCAAGCCCGGGCCTTCGTGGCCCGGCCACCTGCCCGGCCAGTGGGTCAAGATCGGCGTGGACATCGGCGGCGTCCGGCACTGGCGGACGTTCTCGCTGTCGTCCCCGCCGCGCCCGGACGGCCGCATCACGATCACCGTCAAGGCCGCCCGCGACGGCTTCGTCTCGGCGCACCTCGTCAACGAGATCCGGCCGGGGACGATCGTCCGGCTGACCGCGCCCGAGGGCGACTTCGTGCTGCCCTCGCCCGTCCCGCGAAAGCTGCTCTTCGTGACGGCCGGCAGCGGCATCACCCCGGTCAGAGCCATGCTCCGCCACCTGGACGGTGAGCTGTGCAGCGGCACAGCCGATGTTGTGGTCGTGCACTCGGATCGGGCGGGTGGCGATGTCATCTTCGGCGCGGAACTGCGGCGCGTGTCGGGAGTGCGGCTAGTCGAGCGGCACACGAGCGTCGATGGGCGGCTCAAGCCGTCCGATCTGGACGGGATCTGTCCCGACTGGGCGGAACGTGAAGCGTGGGCGTGCGGTCCCGCAGCGATGCTGGACGACCTTGCCGCGCACTGGAACGCCGCCGGGATCGAGCACAGGCTGCGGGTCGAGCGGTTCCGCGCCGTCCTGGACGGCGGCGGAGGCGAGGGCGGGCGCGTCACGTTCGCCAGGAGCGGCGTCGCGGTGGACGCGGACGGGGGCACGCCGCTCCTGGTGGCCGGTGAGGAGGCCGGCGCGCTGCTGCCGAGCGGCTGCCGGATGGGCATCTGCCACAGCTGCGTCGGGCGGCTGACGTCCGGCCGGGTCCGCGACCTGCGCACCGGCGACGTGCACGGCGGGGAGGGCGAGATCGTCCAGACGTGCGTCTCGGCGGCCGCCGGTCCCGTGGAAATCGAACTTTGAGGGGAAAACCGATGACCGACCATCTGACCACCGCGGACTACGAGACGATCGCCGCCGAGCTGGACGCGCTGCGCGAGGAGATCATGTCCGGGCTCGGCGAGCGCGACGCCTCCTACATCCATCGGGTGATCCGCTGGCAGCGCGGGCTGGAGATCGGCGGCCGGGCACTGCTGCTGGCGTCCTCGCTGCCGCCCGCCTGGCTCGCCGGGACCGCAACGCTGACCGTCGCGAAGATCCTGGAGAACATGGAGATCGGGCACAACGTCATGCACGCCCAGTGGGACTGGATGCGCGACACGAAGATCCACTCGACGACCTGGGAGTGGGACAACGTCTCCCCCGCCGAGCAGTGGAAGCACTCGCACAACTTCGTCCACCACACGTTCACGAACGTCCTCGGCAAGGACAACGACGTCGGCTACGGCATCCTGCGCGTCGCCCCCGAGCAGGAGTGGAACCCGGCCCACCTGGCGCAGCCGCTCTACAACCTGCTGCTCGCGATGTTCTTCGAGTACGGGGTGGCGCTGCACGACCTGGAGATCGACAAGGTCTGGGACGGGACGGCCGACGAGGAGGTGACGAAGGCGAAGCTCCGGGCCATCGGCCGCAAGATCGCACGCCAGTGGGGCAAGGACTACCTGGCGTTCCCGCTGCTCAGCGGCCCGCAGTTCCTCTCCACCCTGTCCGCGAACGCCACCGCGAACGTGGCCCGCAACATCTGGGCCCACATGATCATCTTCTGCGGGCACTTCCCCGGCGACGTCGAGGTCTTCGGGGAGGAGCGGCTGGACGGTGAGACGAAGGGCGAGTGGTACGTCCGGCAGCTGTGCGGCTCGGCCAACATCTCGGGCGGGAGCCTGCTCCACCTGATGACCGGCAACCTCAGCCACCAGATCGAGCACCACCTGTTCCCCGACATGCCGAGCAACCGCTACGCCGAGATCGCGCCGCGCGTCCGGGCCCTGTGCGACAAGTACGACCTGCCGTACCACACGGGCACGCTGTCCAAGCAGGTCACGAGCACCTGGAAGAAGATCGTCCGGTATGCCTTCCCCGGCGGAAAGCCGTCCGCCACGGCTTCCTGACCCTCCGGCCCAGGGGGTAGGGCGCTCAGCCCAGGGCTTGAGCGACCGGGAGGTAGAGGCGGGACGGGTCGTTCCTGACGGGGGCGCCGTACTCCATGACCGTCGTCGAGAACGCCGGACGCAGGTCGTGCCGCTCGGCCCACTCGATCAACTCCGGGTGCCGGTGGTCGATGTCCAGGCGGATCGGGCCTTGTGGGACGACCTCGTCCACGAGCGCCAGGGCGGTCTTGGTGTCTTGGGCGATGACGGGGCCGATGACGGCGCGCCCGTCGTTCCACCAGGCGCCGCCGAATCCCGCGACACCGGCCTCGTCCCGGACGACATGGAACGTCGCGCAGAAGGAAGGCAGGCCATCGACCAGTTGTGAGCGGTCTGCACCGAACACCTCAGTGTCGAGTGCGCGGACGTCAGGCATGTCCTTGACCTCGACCGGCACAGACACACCCCGCTTGGACGGCCCCTCGACCGTGCCCGTATACGTCGTGCAGAGCCCCACGGAACGAAATCCCAGGCGCTCGTATAGGGGACGGCCATACTCCGTTGCGGTCAAGCAGAGGCTCGCGGTCTCCGCCTTGTCCATCGCGTGCCGCATGATGCGACCGCCGAGACCACGCCGTTCGTAGCGCTTTGCCACCAACACCATGCTGATGGCAGCGACGTCCTTCCCATATGGGGTCGACACCACGGTCGCGGCGAGTTCACCGTTCCCGTCGTCGATGCCGTAGACGTCGCCGACCGAGAACAGGAATCGCCACTTGTGGTCTTCCGGGCCCCACTCCCGGTCCTCGGCGAGCCGCCGGCAGGCCGCCAGGTCCTCGATTCCCAGTCGCCGCGCGAGCCCGTCCGGCACCGATGAGTCCATGGGACGGGACGCTAGAACGCTCCAACCGGCCCCCACAACCGAATTAGGCGGTGCCGGTGATCTGCCCGAAGACGTCCGTCCAGCGCGGGGGCAGTTCGCATTACCCCTCAGGTCATCGCCTTGACGACCGGTCCGGCGAGATCGTCGAGACGTACACGACGACCTGAGGAGAAACATGTCGCACACGGCGACTCCCATCGCGGGACGGCACCCGCATGAGGCGGCGGCGCAGCGCGGCGCTTCCGTCGGCACCCTTCTGGTCCTGCTGACCGGCATATTCATCACGACGCTCGACTTCTTCATCGTGAACGTGGCGATCCCCGACATCCAGACGAGCCTCGGGGCGGGCGCGACCGCGATCCAGTGGGTGGTCGCCGGGTTCGGACTGGCGCTCGGCGGCGGGCTGATCACCGGCGGACGCCTCGGCGACCTGTTCGGACGCCGCCGCATGTACGCGACCGGCCTCGCCGCGTTCACCGTCGCGTCCCTGGCCTGCGGTCTCGCGCCGACGCCGGGCGCACTGATCGCCGCACGGGCCGCCCAGGGCATCGCGGCCGCGATGCTGATGCCGCAGGTGCTCGGCATCATCAACGGCGCGTTCA
Source organism: Actinomadura darangshiensis (assembly GCF_004349235.1). Classification (GTDB taxonomy): domain Bacteria; phylum Actinomycetota; class Actinomycetes; order Streptosporangiales; family Streptosporangiaceae; genus Spirillospora; species Spirillospora darangshiensis. Next base: position 8,381 of record NZ_SMKY01000208.1, read on the forward strand.
CCGGCGCCGACCGGGCGCGGGCGTTCACCGCCTACGGCCTGACGATGGGCTTCGGCGGGGTGTTCGGCCAGCTCATCGGCGGCGCGCTGATCCAGGCCGACATCCTCGGCAGCGGCTGGCGCAGCATCTTCCTGATCAACGTGCCGATCGGCGCGGTCACGCTCGCACTCGTCCGCCGGACGGTCCCGGCAACGCCCGCGGGCCGCGGGACCCGCCTCGACCTGACCGGGACGGCGCTGGTCACGCTCGGCCTCATCGCGCTCGTCCTGCCGCTGATCGAGGGGCGCCGCCTCGGCTGGCCCGCCTGGACCTGGTCCTCGTTCGCCGCATCGGCCGTCCTGCTGGCCGGGTTCGCGCTGTGGCAGCGCCGGCTCGCCCGCCGCGGCGGAGCCCCCGTCATCGCCCCGGCGCTGTTCAAGGAGCGGGCGTTCACCGTCGGCATCGGCCTGGCGCTCGCCTACCAGCTGGCCATGGCGTCGTTCTTCCTCTACCTCGCGCTCTACCTGCAGCAGGGACGCGGCCTGACCGCCCTCCAGTCCGGCCTGCTGTTCACCGCGCTCGGCGCCGGCTACTTCGCCGCCTCGACCCGCGCCACCGCGGTCGCGGCCCGGATCGGCCGACAGGTCCTCGCGCTCGGCGCCGTGGTGCAGGCGGTGGGCTGCCTGCTCCTGATCGACGGCGTCGACCACATCGGCGTCACCGGCAATGTCGGCTGGCTCGTCCCTGGGCTCGTCCTGGCCGGGGCGGGCATGGGGCTGGTGCTCGCGCCGATGTCGGCGACCGTCCTCGCCGGGGTGAGCGAGCGGCACGCGGCGTCGGCGGCCGGGGTCATGTCCACGTTCCAGCAGGTCGGCGGCGCGATCGGGGTGGCGCTCGTCGGGATCGTCTTCTACGCCGCGCTCAGCGGCCACCCGCTCCCCGCGGACGTTGCCGGCGCGTTCAAGGCGGGCCTCCTCCCGATCATCGGGTTCTGCGCGGTCACCGCCGTCCTCGCGCAGTTCCTCCCGAGACTCACCCGCCGGTGACCACCGTCCTCCCGGCGGGACGGACCTCCATCGGAGCGTCCGTCCCGCCGGGCTCAGTACACGCTGACGCCGAAGGCGCTGAGGACCTGGCCGATCGGCTGCATGAAGGACGAGCCGCCGCTGGTGCAGTCGCCGACGCCGCCGATCCCCAGCCCGACCGCGACACTGCCGGAGAAGTAGGGCGCTCCCGGGGTGTCGCCGGGCTCGGTGCAGACCGTCGTGCTCGCCAGGCCGGTGACCGTCCCCTCAGGGAACTGCACGGTCACGTTGATCGCCGTCACGCTGCCGCAGTGCAGGCCGGTGGTGGGGCCGCTGCGGCAGATGCGCTGGCCGACGGACGGGGCTCCGGCCGACGTGATGTCCTGGTGCCCCGGATAGAGGAGCACGCTCCCGGCCCTCTCCACCTGCGGCTCGACATATCGGACGAGCGCGACGTTCACGTTCGTCACCCCGACGACCGTCCCCAGCCGCACGGTCAGACCGGGGTCGGCGTACAGCGTGAGGCCCGGTTGCGCGCAACCGCCCGCGGTGAGGAAGTAGTAGGTGTCGCTCTGGCGGACGTTGAACCCGAGCGTGCATCGGACGCCATTGCCCCCGTAGATCGCCTGCCCGCCCTCGCCGCCGGGTGCCGCGGCGGGTCTCAGGGGGGAGGCCGTCGCGCCGGGAGCAAGCGCGACCAGAACGGCCATGACGCCCGCGACCAGGATCGCGGGATAGCGGAGTCTCACAAGGGCCTCCTGCGGGGGTCGGGTCGCCCAGGATGACGGCCTCATGGTGCGGAACACCGGACGCCCCGGCAAGAGGACGAAGGTGCCAAGGTTCGCGACGGCCTTTATCAACATCACGACCACGGGCACGTCGGACCACGAGAGACGGCGCCTCGAACGACCTCGCACCGGGCGCCGAGACCGCGACCTCCGAATGAAGGAGCCGCGGACCGGGGGTCCGCAACTGTTGACGGTTAAGTGTTCATGAGTATCCATAGCCGCTGATGAGTGACGTGGTCGTGGTTATGGAGCCGGTGGAACCAGTGGTGCACAGGGCTTTGTTCGCTGTGTGCCGGTGGTGGGACGCCATGTGGCGGGGCGCCGGTGCGGCGGTGCTCATCAGTCGATTGCATGTTCGAAGAACATAGCTTAAAGTATCCATCATGTCTCAGTCCGTCACCATCAAAAGAGTGGACGCCGCCGCCCGCCCCGGCGTGGACGATGCCAGCTGCGAGATCGGGCAGACCGCGGCACAGACCGCAGGGCAGGACGGGCACCCGCAGCACCTGCGGCCGATCGATGCGCCGTTCGTGGCCGCGGGCCCGTCGGGGGTGGCGATCCGTACCCGACTCAAGGGCCTCACCGCCCAGGGCGAGCAGGTGCTGGCTGAGGTGGGTGCGCATCTGGGGTCGCTGGCCGGCCGTGACCTCAAGGCCCGCTGCGAGACGGGGACGGCGCACGACGCCGACGGGTGGGCGGCGCGTAAGCGGGAGCTGACGGGTGAGTCGTCGGCGCGGTGGGCCGGGTCGATCACCAAAGCCACCCACGACCAGTGGGCCCTGGCCCGCCGCGGCCAGCTCGCGCACCTGAACAGCCTGGAAGCCGGGATCGCCGCCATCGAGCGGGGCGGTGGTGCTGCCGGGCCGATGGGGAGTCGGGCAAGCGGTACGGCAACGAGACCATCCGCGTCACCCCCGACGGCACAGTATCGATCAGGCTGCCCGCACCTTTGGCGCAGCTGGCCAACGCCCCGCACGGCCGCTACATCCTGACCGCCCGCGTCGTCTTCGCGCACCGGGGCGCCGAGTGGGCCGACCGGATCGAGACCGATCGGGCGGTCGCCTACCGCATCCACCACGACCCGGGCCGGGGCCGCTGGTACCTGACCGCGTCCTGGCAACGCCCCGCCATCCCCGCGATCGGGCTGGAGGCGGCCCGCGCCCGCGGCATGATCGGGGTCGACACCAACGCCGACCACTTCGCCGCCTACCACCTGGACGCCTGCGGCAACCCGGTCGGCGACCCCATGCGGTTCGGCTACGACCTGACCGGCACCACCGGGCACCGGGACGCGCAGGTCCGGCACGCCATCACCGCCCTGCTGCACTGGGCCCGCCGCCGCGGCGTCGCCGCCATCGCGATCGAAGACCTGGACTTCGCGGCCGACAAGACCCGGGAGAAGCACGGCCGCCGTAAACGGTTCCGGCAGCTGATCTCCGGGATGCCCACCAGCAAGCTCCGGGCGCGGCTGACCTCGATGGCCGCCGAGCAGGGCCTGGCGATCGTCGCGGTCGACCCGGCCCACACCTCCCGCTGTGCGACACGAAGTCGCACCGAAAGAAGTGGAGCAGCAATGGCAGAACCATAGCCAATGCCGTTCTCCCTGGCTTGTGCCATAAGCCAGTTCCCCGCGCTCACATGCGTCGACAGTAATGACGGGGTGTGAAGCTGAGCGACAAATCTTAAGGATGTCCCTGGCCATCAGGGAGGTCCGGGGCGAAGGGGAAAGAGTGGCAGGGTGAACGGAAGTGAACCTCCGATGATGGCTCGTTAGTGTAAACCGTCGATGGCAAGCGAGGAGACGGCATGGGAAGGGCCGCGTCGAAGCGGTAGATGGGGAAGCGGACAAGCGTGTCGCGACCCAAGGCACCACCTTCTTCCCCGGGCTGCAGGAGGCACCCGCACCACTCGTATCTTCACGGTGTGGAACGTGGAAACCCCGTTGGGGTCCAGCCGGAGCGGCTGGTAGGCCGGACGTAAGGAAGGCGGAAGTCCTCAGCGGGAACAGGAGGGCCCAAGAAGCGAAGGCCGGTAGGGCGAAAGCCTAGAGGAAAGGGACGGCAGTCCTATAACTCGCCGGATACGGGACTCGTGCCCGGCCCGAAAGGGAGCTGACGTGGGTCTGGTGGACCTTTGAAGTCCAAAGCAAGGGAACCGGCACCAAAGGACAAGTTAGATGAAGGAGGGGCGAATGAGCGGCACCGCCTGCGCAGGCGTGCCTCTGGAGAACGGACCGGAGGGCGCTCCCGACTCGTGGCACAGCATCGACTGGGCGCGAGCTGAGGAGAACGTACGGAGACTGAGGCAGAGGATCTTCAAGGCCGCACAGGAAGGGGACCTGAAAAGGGTCCGCAATCTCCAGAAGCTCATGCTGCGCAGCCACTCCAACACGCTCACGAGTGTGAAGCGGGTGGCACAGGTGAGCTCTGGCCGTAAGACGGCCGGCGTTGATGGGGAGAAAGACCTGACCCCGAGACAGAGGTACGAGCTCGCCTCCGCGCTCCACGCGGAGACGCAGCCGTACCGAGCCAAGCCGGTGAAACGGGTGTACATACCGAAGAGCAACGGGAGACAGCGTCCACTGGGAATCCCGGTGATCCGGGATCGTGCAATGCAGGCGAGGGTCAAGAACGCGCTTGAGCCTGAGTGGGAGGCGCGGTTTGAGGCGCGAAGCTACGGCTTCCGTCCCGGCCGGGGCTGCCATGACGCACGCGAGGCCATCTTCAACGCAGCCAGCGCTAGGGGCAAGAGGGTCTGGGTCCTGGACGCCGACCTCGCCGGGGCATTCGATCGCATCAGCCATCACCACCTCTTGGTCGCCGTCGGGCAGTTTCCCGCCAGGGAGATGATCCGGCAGTGGCTCAGGGCCGGGGTGATGGAACGTGGTCGTTTCGCACCGACCGAGGAAGGGACGCCGCAGGGCGGGGTTATCAGTCCACTCCTGCTGAACGTCGCTCTCCATGGCATGGAGGAAGCCATCGGGTGCCGGTACAAGAAGAAGGGCACGGGACGTGAGCCCGTGGCCGTACCGGGAACACCGATCCTGATCCGCTACGCGGACGACTTCGTGGTCTTGTGCCACGAGAAGGAGGAAGCGGAAGCGGCAAGGATGCGGCTGGGAGAGTGGCTGGCACCGAGAGGGCTTGGCTTCAATTCGGAGAAGACCCGTGTGGTCCACCTGAACGAAGGCTTCGACTTCCTCGGGTTCAACGTGCGCAGGTACGGGGGCCAGTTGCTCATCAAACCCAGCCGTGCGGCCATCAAGAGGATCAAGCAGCGACTGCGAGACGAGGCCATAGCCCTGCGAGGGGCGAACGCCGCAGCGGTGATCACGAAGCTGAACCCCATCATCAGGGGCTGGGCTGCGTACTACCGGGTCGCTGTGTCCAGCGAGACGTTCAGCACGCTGGACCACTACGTATGGCGTCTCACCTACAAGTGGGCGCGGTACACGCATCCTCTGAAGTCGAGGACCTGGGTAGTGAACAGGTACTTCGGAAAACACAACCCGTCCAGGGAGGACAGGTGGGTGTTCGGCAATCCGGCGAACACCTCCTACCTCATCAAATTCGCCTGGACAAGGATCGAGCGACACGACATGGTCAAGGGCAGGGCGTCCATGGACGATCCGGCCCTGGCCGACTACTGGGCCGCGAGACGGCGCAAGAAGGTGCCGACGACGTTGGACAAGAGAACCTACTCGATGGCCTACCGCCAGAAGGGGCTCTGTCCGATCTGCCGTCAGGACCTGATCGACGGTGCGGAATACCAGCCAGACAATCCACGAGAGTGGATCGAATGGTTCGCCGCCTGTAAGAGAAGGCTCCACAAGCACCATCTCGTCTACCGAAGCCTGGGAGGGGCGGACGACCGATCCAACCTCCGCCTCGTACACGCCGATTGCCACCGTCAGCACCACGCTGGGGATAGGTGGCAGAACGGGAAGATTGCCGAAGTGCGACCCTTGCGGTCTGCTTGAGCCGTGTGCCTTGAAAGAGGCATGCACGGTTCTGAGGGGGCCGGGGCCCGGCAACGGGCTCCGGCTACCCGACGGGGCGACCAGCACTGGCGCAAACCCCTCACCACCACAAAACGTCCAATGACCCGCCATGACGCCGCCTCGGTGGCGATCGGCAGACGCGCCCTCGGACACCCGATCCGGCGACGGACGACACCGCCCCGCACCCACCAGAGCGATGGGTGCGGGCATCGGACCGTCCAGGCCGAACCGAGTACCCGAGGACGTGAGGGAACCCGCCCACCCGTCACGGAACGCGCACACGATGCACACCCCCCGACCGGGCCACCACAGCGAACGCGGGCAACCAGCGCATCCAACACCGTTCGGGATACGCGCAGTACCAGGACCTGGGCACAACACCCACTCCTGGACACTGTTTAGGAACGGTTAGGTGAGGGTGTCGATCGTGGTTACTTCTTCCTTGGTGAGGGTGAAGCCGTCCAGATCGAAGTTGGAGGCGATGCGTTCTCGGCGTGATGACCTGGGGAGGATCACGATGTCGTGTTCCAGGTGCCAGCGGAGGACGATCTGGGCGGGGGTGACCCCGTGCCGCTGGGCGATCTCGTTGAGCACCGGATCGCGGAGATCGGTGTTCTTCAGGCCGCTGTAACCCTCGACGGCGATGCCTCGGCGGCGGTGCTCGTCCAGCAGGGCCGGGCCATGCTGCGCCGGGCTCCACGGGATCTGGTTGACCGCGGGCTGCTGTCCGGTGGCCTCGGTCACCAAGTCGATCTGTGCCGGGCTGAAGTTGCTGACCCCGACGTTGCGCGCGAGTCCCGCGTCCTTTGCGGACAGCAGTTCCTGCCACGTCGGAACGAGGTCGTCCCGGCCGGTCGGCCAGTGGATCAGCCAGAGGTCCACGTAACCGGTGTCGAGCTGGCGGAGACTCGACTCCAGGGTGCGGCGGGCGTGCCGCGCGTCCTGGGGACGCAGCTTGGTGGTGACGAAGACCTGCTGACGGTCCACGCCGCTGTCCTTCACGGCTCTGCCGACGTCCGCCTCGTTCCGGTACAGCGTCGCGGTGTCGACGTGCCGGTAGCCGATCTCCAGCGCCGCACGCACCGACTCGTACGCCGTCTTGGGCCGCAGCTCCCACGTCCCGAAACCGATCAACGGCAGCGCGGCCCCGCCTGCCAGCTCCACAGTCCGAGTCATGCGCCCCATTCTGCCCCGCCCCGATCACCGGCCGCCGACCGCCCGGCGAGACCGGGGCGCCGAGGACGTCCCGTGAAGGCGGCGTCCTCGGCCCGGGCCAACGGTCAGTAAGTCGCGGTGCCCCAGAGTTCGCCGTGGTCGGAGACCTCGGTGGAGACCACCTCGCCCTTGAGGCCCGTGTACTCCGGTGAGTAGAAGATGTAGTCGAGCTTCCACTTGCCCTTCGCCGTCGGGTCGCCGGCGCGTTCGCCGCACCGCGCCGCGTCGGTCTCGAAGAGCGCGCCGCCGCCCGAGGGGTAGCAGGTGTCGTAGATGGGGTCGAGTTCCGGGCTGGACGGCTGGAGGTTGAAGTCGCCGCCGAGGATCACCCGGTACCCCTTGGCGCGGAACGCGTTCACCCGGTCGGCGACGGCCCGGACCTGCCCGGCCTTGTCCTCCTTGCCGTAGGAGATGTGGGTGGCGCAGGCGACCATCGCGTAGTTCGTCGCCTTGACGCACAGGAGCCGGCGATGCTCCTCGTTGACCGGGTTCGGCAGCTTCCAGTTCCCCACGACGCTGCTCGCGATCCGGATCAGGACGACGTTCCCGAAGGCGCTGCCGTCCTTGCAGTGGGTGCCGGTCAGGCCGTGGGCCGCCCGGTACCCGTCGTCCGCGAGCTGCTTCTTCAGGTAGGCGAACTGGGTCGCGCACACCTCGTTGAGCGTGACGACGTACGGCTGCTCCTTCTTGACCCGGGCGACCACCGACTTCGCCGGAGTGACCTTGCCCCCGTGCATGGAGTTGCCGGCGATGTTGAGCTGGAGGTACCGCTTGGTCTTCCCCGCCCCGGCCGCGACGCGCGCCTTGCGCTCGTGGTCGGGTGTGGGCACGGCGAACGCCTCCACTCCAACCGCCCCCGCCAGGATCCCCGCACCGATCATCATGCTGATCATCCTTGGTCTCATGCGCGGCGATGCTAGAACTCCAAGC
>NZ_SMKY01000209.1 GCF_004349235.1 Actinomadura darangshiensis
GACCGGAGGGGTGGAGGGTGGGAGGTTCGTGGCGTGGCACTGCGAATGGGCAAAGACACCGGTTCGTTCGCCCCCGGTTCGCCGGGGGCGCGGATGCGCCCCGCGGTGGTCGCCCGGGCCTTCCAGGCGCTGCCGTCGGCGCACCGCGAGATCCTCACCGAGACAGTCTTCCGGGACCGGTCGGTCAATGAGGCCGCCGCCTCGCTGGGGGTGCCGGTGGACGTGGTGAAGCTCCGCGTCTACCACGCGCTCCAGGCGCTCAGCGCGGCCGTGGGGGCGCCGCGGCAGACCGTCTGACGGCGAGGTCGCGGACGATCGCGGCGAACGCTTCGACGAGTGGGCCGCCGGCGTCCCAGGCGAGCGCGACGCGCAAGGGTTCCACGTCCGTTAGCGGGACCCAGACGAGGCCGGGGCGCGTGTAGTACAGCGCCATGCTGGACGGTGCGAAGCAGATGGCCGCCCCCTCGGCGACCTGTTCGAGCATCTCCTCGACGTTGTCGTTGGTGGGGCCCCAGTGCGGTTCGGAGCCGTCGGGGCGTGGGTTGACCGCCCACCAGTCGACCCATTCGCGGGGGGCGCGTTCGGTCCACATGAGCGGTTCGTCTTTGACGTCCATGATGGAGACGCCTTCGGCGGTGGCCAGAGGGTGGGCCGAGGGGAGGCCCACGACGCGGGGCTCGGTGTGGATCAGTTCGGAGTGCAGGTCTGTGAGGTCGGCGGGGAGCCAGACGAAGGCCACGTCCACCTCGCCGGTGCGCAGGGCGGCCGCTTCGCCGCCCCAGTCGTAGCGTTTGGGTTCGACGCGGACGCCGGGGTGGGCGCGGGCGAACTCGGCGCGGGCGCGGGTGGTCAGTTCGCCGGCGCCGCTGGCCTCGAAGCCGACGCGCAGGACGCCGGTCTGGCCGCGGCGGTGCCGGTCCGCGACGGCGGTGAGGCGGTCGGCCTGCCGGATCGTGCGGCGGGCCTCGGCGATCACGTCCCGGCCGGGCGGGGTGGGGGTCACGCCGCCGGCGTGCCGGTCGAAGAGGCGCAGGCCGAGTTCGGATTCGAGGTTCTTGAGGGCGTAGGAGAGCGCGGGCTGGCTGACGTAGAGGGTCTCGGCGGCGCGGCCGAGGTTGCCCTCGTCCGCGATGGCGACGAGGTAGCGCAGCTGGCGCAGCTCCATGCTGCGATCATAAGGGCTCTTTATCGCCTGCGTTGATCTTTGTCTTGGACGCGGGGGCGAGCGGGCTGCGATAACTGTGGCCATGACGAACACCACTGAGAACGGACGGGTCTGGCTGATCACCGGGGCGAACTCCGGCTTCGGGCGGGCGATCGCGGAGGCGGCGCTGGCGGCGGGGGGCACGGTGGTCGCGGCCGCGCGCCGTCCCGAGACGCTGGACGACCTGGTCGAGCGCCATCCTGGCCGGGTCAACGCCGTCGCGCTGGACGTCACCGACCAGGCGAAGATCGCGGACGTGGTCGCGGACGTCGTCCTCTGGCACGGCCGCATCGACGTGCTGGTCAACAATGCCGGACGCGGGCTCGTCGGCGCCGTGGAGGAGACCACGGACGGTGAGCTGCGCGACCTGATGGATCTGCACTTCTTCGGCCCGGCGGCGCTGACCCGGGCGGTGCTGCCGCACATGCGACGGCAGGGGAGCGGCGCCATCGTGCAGATGTCGAGCATGGGCGGCCGGTTCTCCTTCCCGGGCGTCGGCGCCTACTCGGCGACCAAGTTCGCGCTGGAGGGGCTGTCGGAGGCGCTGGCGCTGGAGGTCGCGCCGTTCGGCGTCAAGGTGCTGGTGGTCGAGCCGGGCTCGTTCCGGACGGGGTTCGCCGGCGGCGGCCTCTACCAGACGACCGCGATGCCGGAGTACGCCGGCAGTGTCGGACGGGTCCGCACCGACCTGCCGGACAGTGACGGCAAGCAGCCGGGCGATCCGGCCAAGGCCGCGGCCGCCATCGTGACCGCATTGGACGCCGGTGACACGCCGCTTCGGCTGCCGCTGGGCAATGACGCCGCGGACGCGGTGGACGCCGCTCTTACCGGAGCCCGGAAGGAGTTCGAGGCATGGGAGTCCACCTCTCGCGGAACCGATTTCGAGGAGTGAGTCGATAAATGGGTTGCCGGGGCGGGAACCGTCCCGGCACCATGGACGTCGTAGGCAGCGAGACCGGGAGGAGAGGGAAGATGCGACGTCATCGAATGCATAGCAGCAGCCTTTCCGGTCCCGGGAGTCGCCGACGGACGTGATCTGAACCGTCCGGCCGCCCGTGGATCGCGGGCGGTCTTTTTGTTTTTCCCGGAGGGTTGGCCGAGCGGAAAGGCAGCGGCGTGCTAAGCCGTGGTCAGGGTCACCCCTGCGCGAGTTCGAATCTCGCACCCTCCGCGCCGAGTGAGGATGCTGGTGTGTCCGGCGGATTCATATCCCGCGATAGGCATCTGGTTGGCCAGGGCTAACACAGCTTCCTGCACTCGGTACGCAAGGAAACACAAGTCTCCGTGGCGCAGTGGAGAGCGCGCCGGGTTGCGGACCCGGAGGTCGCAGGTTCGATTCCTGCCGGAGATACGGCCTTCGTGGTGTAGTGGTCTGCACGCCAGGTTGTGATCCTGGAGGTGTCGGTTCGATCCCGATCGGAGGCCCTGCTACTTTTGCCCGGAAGTGCCCGGCAGATATTGCTCAGGCGCTGGTATCCGGTTGCGTTGCGTTTGATCAACCCTGGAAAAAACTTCCGCATGTACTGCTCCTCGATGCGGTTCCGGCTGCTGGCGTTCGGCATGCTGGCGGCGTTCGCGCTCGTCGCCTACGGCGGGCCCGTCCGGGCGGACTCGGGCCCGGCCCCCTATCTCGACCCGCAGTTGTCCGTGGAGGACCGCGTCGACGACCTGCTCGACCGGATGAGCCTGGACGACAAGCTCGGCCAGATGACGCAGCCGGAGCGCCGGTACGTCACCCCCGAGGAGATCACCCGGTACCGGCTCGGGTCGGTGCTGTCCAGCGGCGGGTCGGCGCCCAGCCCGAACACGCCGGAGAGCTGGGCGGACATGTACGACGGCCTGCAGAAGGCCGCGCTCGCCGGGCCGCTGCGGATCCCGATGATGTACGGGGTGGACGCGGTGCACGGCGACAACAACATGGTCGGCGCGACGATCTTCCCGCACAACATCGGGCTCGGCGCGTCCCGCGACCCGGCGCTGGTCCGCGAGATCGGTGCCGCGACGGCCGCGGAGATGGCGGGAACGGGCGTGGACTGGGACTTCGCGCCGTGCCTGTGCGTGGTCCGCAACGACCGCTGGGGCCGGACGTACGAGTCGTTCGGCGAGGTGCCCGAGCTGCCGACGGTCATGACGACGCTGATCGACGGGCTGCAGGGGGACGAGCTGGGCGGCCCCGGGTCCGTCCTCGCGACGGCGAAGCACTACGTCGGGGACGGAGGCACGGACGGGGGCGACGACCGCGGTGACACCAGGATCTCGGAGAAGGAGCTGCGCGCGGTCCACCTGCCGCCGTTCCGCGCGGCCGTGAACCGCGGCGTCGGCTCGGTGATGGTCTCCTACAGCTCGTGGAACGGGCTGAAGATGCACCAGAACAAGTACCTGATCACCGATGTACTGAAGGACGAGCTGGGCTTCAAGGGCTTCGTCGTGTCGGACTACAACGGCATCGACGAGATCGACGGCAAGCGCGGGTTCAGCGAGGACGAGGTCGCCTCCGCGATCAACGCCGGGATCGACATGGTGATGGTGCCGACCGAATGGCGCCGGTTCATCGACTATCTGCGGACGGCGGTGAAGGACGGCGACGTCCCCATGTCCCGCATCGACGACGCGAACCGCCGCATCCTGACCAAGAAGTTCCAACTGGGACTGTTCGAGCATCCGATGGCCGACCGCGCCTACCTGAAGACTGTCGGCAGCCCCGCGCACCGCAAGCTGGCCCGGAAGGCCGTCGCCGAGTCGCAGGTGCTGCTGAAGAACGAGGACGACGTGCTCCCGCTGGACTCCGACGACAAGGTCTTCGTCGCCGGCCGCAGCGCGGACGACATCGGCATGCAGTCCGGCGGCTGGACGATCACCTGGCAGGGCGAGCCGGGCCCGATCACGCCGGGCACGACGATCCTGGACGGCATCCGCAAGGCGGCGGACTCGTCCGCGGCCGTGACGTACAGCAAGGACGGCTCGGGCATCGACAAGTCCTATGACGCGGCGATCGCGGTCGTGGGGGAGACGCCGTACGCCGAGTACCACGGCGATCTGACCGGCGACATGGGCCTCGACGCCGACGACCTGAAGACGATCGACAGGCTGCACGCGAGCGGCGTCCCGGTGATCGTGGTGCTGGTGTCGGGGCGCCCGCTGGACATCGCCGCCGAGCTGCCCGACTGGGACGCGCTGGTCGCGTCCTGGCTGCCCGGCACCGAAGGGGCCGGTGTCGCCGACGTGCTGTACGGCGACACCGCCCCCACCGGCCGCCTCCCGGTGACGTGGATGCGCGAGGCGGCGCAGGAGCCGATCAACAAGGGCGACGGCAAGAAGCCCCTGTTCCCATTCGGCTACGGCCTCACCTATGACGACTGACCGCGGCGCTAGTCGGCCAGTGCCGTCAGTGCCTTCTGGAGTTCGCCGGACGCCTGGCCCACCGGCTTCTTCCCGGTGATCGCCGCGGTGACGTGCTCCTGGATGGCCGTGCTGACCTCGTTGTACCGGACGACGACCGGGCGCGGCTTCGCCTTGTCCATGCCCTGCTTCAGCGCCGGCAGGTACGGGTACTGCTTGATCATTCCGGGATCGGTGTAGAGGGCGGCCAGGGAGAGCGGGAACGACTGGGCGCGTCCGTACTCGTTCTGGACCGCCGGGCTGACGATGTGGGCGACGAAGTCGCGCGCGGTCGCCTGGTGCTTGGAGAACGCCGACACGGCCAGGTTGTTGCCGCCGAGCGTGCCGGAGCCGAGGCCGTCCTCGCCGGGGATCGGCGCGACGCCGAACTCGCCGGCGACCTTCGAGCCGTCCTTCTCGGACGCGAGCGCGTACACGTAGGCCCAGTTGCGGTGGAAGACGAGGCGGCCCTCCTGGAAGGCGCGGCGCCCTTCCTCCTCCTTGTAGGTGACGGCCTTCTCGGGGATGGTCCCGTTCTTGAAGCCGTCCACGAGGAACTGGAGCCCGGCCTTGGCCTGCGGGCTGTCGACCTGCGGCTTCCCGGAGGAGTCGAAGACCTCGCCGCCCGCGGACTGGACGGCCTCGGAGTAGTTGACCGTCAGCCCCTCGTACTTGCCGTACTGGCCGGCGTAGCAGTCGACGCCCTTGCCGCCCGGTGCCTTCCGGACCTTCGCGCAGTCGTCGCGCATTTCCGCCCAGGTCTTCGGCGGTTCCTTGATGCCCGCCTTGGCGAGCAGGTCCTCGCGGTAGTAGAGGACGCCGGTGCCGGTCAGCCATGGCGCCGCGTACAGCTTGCCCCGGTATTCGCCGGTCTTCAGGGCCGCCGGGACGAACGAGGAGGTGTCGACCAGGCCGTCCGGGAGCGGCCGGATCCAGCGGCGCGCGGCGAACTCCGCCGTCCACACGGCGTCCAGCCGGACGACGTCGTAGGCGTCCGACTTGATCTGCATGTTCTGGACGAGCTGCTGCCGCGCCTGGTCGCCGTCCTCGGGCAGTTCGACGAGCCGGACCTTCTCCTTGGGATGCCCGTCGTTCCACTTCGCGACGAGCTTCTGGACGGTCTGGGTGAGGTCCTTGCCGGTGGCGACGGTGATCGGGCCCCGCCCGTCGTTGCTCGAAGGCGCCGGCGAATCGGACGAGCCGCAGGCGCTCAACGCGCCGCCGCCCAACAGGAGGGACAGCGCCACGGCGGCACCGCCCCGCAGGGGTCTGTTCCTCATGGACGCACCGTGCCTTTCGCGGGGGTTTCCGGGGCGATTTCGATGACCGTGCCGTCCAGCCGCGCCCGTTCGGCGGCCCACACGACCCGGTGCGAGGCGAGGCTCTCCCGGGGGCCGGAGCTGAGCGCGGCGGGATCGCCGCCCGCCAGCGCGGCGACGAAGGCGTCGGCCAGCGCGTCGTCGGCGTGGTCGTGCCGCCCGTCGAGCGAGGCGCCGGGGGACGCGTCCGCGGGCTCGACGGTCTCCAGCCCGCCGGTGACGAAGTCGCGGACCGAGATGCGCACGCCGTCGCCCTCCAGGCAGCCGGACGTCCCGAAGATGCGGGTCTGGCGCTGCGCCGCCGCCGAGAACGCCGTCATGGTGAACACGCCCGTGGCACCGGACGGGAACTCCATGTTCACGACCTGGTGGTCGACGACGTCGTTGTCGCACGCGTAGACGCAGCGCCCGTACGGACCGTCGCGCAGCGCCCGCAGCACGCCCTGTTCCGTGCGGTCGTCGGTGATCGCGCCGAGCGGCCATGTCTCGCGGTCGGGATCGCCGAGGCACGACAGGTACAGCCGGGGCGCGGAGTAGGGGCAGCTCGCCTCGACCGCGCAGTCGGCGCAGCGGTCGGCGGCGCCGTCCGGGCGGTTCTCCGCGCGGAAGTGCGACAGCCGCCCGAACGACGAGACCCGCGCCGGGACCTCGCCCATCACGTGGACGAGCCAGTCGACGTCATGGCACGACTTCGTCATCAGCATCGGCCCCGACTCGTCCGACCGTCGCCAGTTGCCGCGCACGTAGGAATGGGCGTGGTGCCACCAGCCGACCGGTTCGAGATGCTGGACGCTGACCGGGGTGCCGATCCGGCCGTCCGCGATCAGCCTCCGCAGCGTGCGCGTGTACCCGGTGTACCGCAGGACGTGGCAGACGGCGAGCAGCACGCCGGCGCGTTCGACGGCGTCCACGATCCGCAGCGCGTCGGCCTCGGACGTCGCCATCGGCTTCTCCAGCAGGATGTGGCAGCCGAGCCCGGCGAACCGGATCGCGGGCTCGGCGTGCTCGGCGTCCTGCGTCGCGATGACCACGCCGTCGGCGATCCGGCCCGCGGCGGCCATCTCGCGCCAGCCGGGGAACGTCCGCTCCGGCGGGATGCCGTGCTCGGCCGCGAACCGGGCGCGCCGCGCGGGATCGGCCTCGGCGACCGCGGCGATCCGGCCGGCGCCGGTCTCCCGGATCCGCGCGGCGTACATGCGGCCGCGCAGTCCGGCTCCGGCCACGGCGATCGCGGGCCGCGTCTGCTGCATCGGGTTGGCCTCCTGACCTGGGTATCCTTGGCATCGGCGAGCCCGGCGCCGGTATTACGCAAGGAGCTTTCATAAGTAGATTGGCAATAATGTCGTCCGTCCGCCGATCGCTGTCAAGGGGTGCCGTGCCGCAACACTCTCTCCACGGGGGCGACCCGTCGGTGCTCCGCCGGCTCAACTCCGCCGCGACCCTGCGGGCGCTCCGCGACGGCGGCGAGGCCACGCTGTCGGAGCTGGCCAAGCGCGTCGGGCTGTCCCGGCCCACCACCGAGGGCGTGCTGGGCGAGCTGATCGACCGCGGCCTCGCCGCCGAGGACGCGCCCCGGCCGGGCAGCGGGCTCGGCCGGCCCGCCCGCCGCTACCGGTTCCGCGCCGAGGCGGGCCACGCGCTCGGCATCGACATCGACGCGCGGCGGGTGCGGCTGCTCGTCGCCGACCTCACCGGCGAGGTCGTCGGCGGCCACCGCGCCGCCCTGGACGTGCAGGCCCCGCCCGGCGAGCGGATCACGGGGGTGCGCGCCGCGGTCAAGGCGTGCCTCGCCGCCGCGCATGTCGACCGGCAGTCACTGTGGGCGGTCGCCGCCGGGACCCCCGGCGTCGTCGCCCCGGACGGGACGGTCACGTCCTGCACGGTCGTGCCCGGCTGGGAGGGCCTCCACCTGGCCCGCGAACTCGGGCGCTCGTTCTCCTGCCCCGTGCTCGTCGAGAACGACGCCAACCTCGCCGCGATGGCGGAGCGCTGGCGCGGCGCCGCCCGCGACGCCGACGACGTCGTCTGCGTCCACGCGGCCCTGCACACCGGCATGGGCGCGCTCATCGGCGGACGCCTGCACCGGGGGCGCTGGGGCGCCGCCGGCGAGATCGGCATGCTGGACGAGCTGGGCCTCCGCGACACGACCGCCGCCTTGTCGCCGGGCTGCTTCGACGAGGCGGGGGAGGTCCTGGACGCGGCGGCGCAGGGAGAACCCGAGGCGAAGGGCCTGGTGGAGCGGCTCGCCGCCCGGATGGCGCGCGGCGTCGCGGCGATGTCCCTCGCCCTGGACCCCGAGATGATCGTGGTCGGCGGGCCGCTGGTCCGGGCCGGGTCCCCGCTCGTCGCGGAGCTGCGCCGGCGGGTCCGGCCGCTGTGCCTGAGCCCGGTCCGGATCGAGGGGTCCGAACTGGGGGACGAGTCGGTGGGGCTCGGTGCCGTGAGGCTCGCCCTCGACCGGATCGACGAGGACCTTTTCCGCCTTGACCGGCCGTCACGGCATCCCGGCGGGAACGAAACCGGCGAGGAACGCCAAACGCGGCCGTCTCCGCTGTCATGAAACACCACACCCGGCCCGTTGACCGCGGCATGACTCGGACCTAGCGTCCCAGTCGTAGTTGATCGAGTTCCGGGTGTCGTCAGGGGGCCTGCCCGCGAGGAGGCGCCGCGCCCATGACCGCGTTCCCCCGGATTCACGCTCGCAGCCGCGATGATCGATACGTGTACCGCGTCCTGGTGGTCTGCCTCGCCTCGGTGGCGCTGCTCGCGTCGGCGCTGCCCGGCCTCGCCGCAGTCCAGCCCGGAGCCGCGCCGCCGTCCGACGTCTACACCTACCTGGACGACCCCGAGATGGTGGGGGAGGGGCAGGAGACCCCGCACGCCGTCCTGCGCCCTTACGAGGACTCGCGCCAGGCGATCGGCGGGAAATCGTCACGCTGGACGAAGTCCCTGGACGGCGACTGGCGGTTCGCTCTGGCCGACCGTCCGGACGAGGTGCCGTCCGGGTTCTACGAGCAGGGCTACGACACGTCGGACTGGCGCCAGGTGAAGGTGCCGCACACATGGCAGAGCGACCGGCTCGACCACCCGGTGTTCCGCAACATCCCCACCGAGGTGTGGCCGGACGACCCGCCCAAGACGCCCCGTGACATCAACCCCACCGGCGCGTACGTGAAGACGCTCGACGTCCCGGACACCTGGGACGGCCGCCGGACGTTCCTGCGCTTCGAAGGCGTCGTCAGCGCGTACTTCGTCTGGGTCAACGGTAAGTACGCGGGCTACGACCAGGGCGGCTACACCCCGGCCGAGTTCGACATCAGCGACCTCGTGCACAAGGGCGCCAACAAGGTCGCCGTTCAGGTGCACCGCTGGAGTTCCGGCTCCTACATGGAGGACTACGACCAGTGGCGGTACAGCGGCATCTTCCGCTCCGTCTGGGCGTACTCCACTCCCAAGACTTACCTTCGCGACGCCACCATCACCACCGATCTGGACGACGCCTACAAGAACGCCACCCTGAACGCCGGTCTCGTCGTCGGAAGCAAGGGCGGTCCTCAGGGGGAGCACACCGTCCGAGCCACTCTGGTCGATCCCCATGGGCGGACGGTGCAGCGCTTCTCTGGCAAGACGTCCGTGACCGGTGACAGCACCTCCGTACGTCTCACAGCACCGGTGACGAACCCCGCGAAGTGGTCGGACGAGACACCGAACGTCTACACACTCGTCCTCGAACTGGCCGACGCGCAGGGGCACGTCGTCCAGACCACCGCGGAGACGTTCGGATTCCGCGAGATCGAGGTGAAGGACAGGCAGGTCCTGGTCAACGGGAAGCGCATCCTGATCAAGGGCGTGAACCGGCCCGAGACCGACGCCGACACCGGACGGCACCAGACCCGCGCCCGCATGGAGTCGGACGTGGCGCTGATGAAGCGGCTCAACCTGAACGCCGTCCGGACCGCGCACTACCCGTCCGACCCCTACCTGTACGAGCTCGCCGACCGGCGCGGCCTGTGGATCGACGACGAGGTCGATATCGAGACCCACAACTGGGAGGACTGCAGCAAGGCCGGCGACCAGGACTGCCTCGCCGACCGTCCCGAATGGCAGAAGGCGTTCGTCGAGCGGTTCAAAGCGATGATGGCGCGCGACAAGAACCATCCGAGCGTCCTCATGTGGGACACCGGGAACGAGGCCGGGCTCGGCGCCGCCCACTACAAGATGGCCGACTACGCCGACGCCACCGACCCGACCCGCCCCCTGTACCACCAGTCGAACAGCCCGGACGGCGACGCCCCCTACGCGGACGTGTGGGGCCCGCGCTACCCGACCCCGGCGCGACTGGAGGAGCAGGCCGCCGAGACCAAGAAGCCGATCATCATGGGCGAGTACGCCCACGCGATGGGCAACAGCCTCGGCAACTTCCGCGAGTTCTGGGAGGTGATCCGCAGGCATCCGCAGACGCAGGGCGGGTTCATCTGGGACTGGGCCGAGGCCAACCTGCGGCAGCCCGTCGTCACGACGCCCGACGGCTCCGGCAACGACATCCGGGCCTGGCTGCAGGGCCTGCCGAAGACCGTGGACGGCCACCGCGGGAAGGCGCTCTACTTCTCCGGCCTGGACGACTTCGTCGAGGTCTACCGCGACCGTCGCTTCGACCTCACCGGCACGTCCGTCACGCTGGACTCGTGGGTGAAGCCCGTCCGGCCGTGGACCGGCGACTTCACCATCGTGGGCAAGGGCGACCACTCGTACGCGCTGAAGATGTCGAACGAGAACACGCTGGAGTTCTTCGTCCACAGCGGTACCTGGCGGACGGTCCGCGCCCCCGTTCCCGCCGACTGGTACGACACCTGGCACCGGGTCACGGGCACCTACGACGGGACGGCGATCCGCCTCTTCATCGACGGCCGCGAGGCCGCGTCCGTGCCGTTCACCGGGAAGATCGACCGGTCGTCCGGGGACGTCAACGTCGCCCGCAACTCCGAGACCATGCAGGACGCGCTCAAGGGCCGCATGGCGCACGGGACCATCGACGACGTCCGCATCTACGGCCGCGCGCTGACCGCCGGCGAACTGGGCGCGGGCGCGGACCCGAAGAAGGACGCCATCCTCGCCCTGGACTTCGACCGCTTCGACACCAAGGGCACGTTCCTGTCGAACGGGGAGAGCCTCTCCGGCGACGACGGGCTTGTCGGCTCCGACCGCTACGTCCAGCCGGAGACGGCCCAGCTGTCGTGGGTGCAGTCGCCGCTCCGCGTCACCCAGGCCGACGGGAAGGTCTCCGTCTCCAGCGAGCGGGCGTTCGCCACCAGCTCCGTCCAGATGCGCTGGCGCTACACCGAGGGCGCCCGCACGGTCTCCTCCGGCAAATCACCGGTGAAACTGCCGCCCGGCGGCTCTAGCGAGGTGCGAATTCCGCCTCCGCCCGCCAATCCGTCGAATGCCGAACGGTGGCTGACGGTAGAGGCCGTGGAGAACGGGCATGTGGTCGGCTTCGGTCAATTCGCGGCCGGCGGCTCGAAGGTGCCGGGAATAGGGAAGAAGGCGTCCGGCTCCGTCAAGGCCGTCGAGAAGGACGGGCAGGTAATCGTCACCGGAAAGAACTTCAGGTACGTCTTCGACAAGTCCAAGGGCACGATGACGTCCATGCGCGCAGGCGGCCGTGAGCTGCTCCGCACCGGCCCGGAACTCGACGTGTGGCGGCCCCCGATCAGCAACGAGACCTACACCTGGGGACGCGCCGAGGGCGAGGACTGGCGCAAGATCGGCCTCGACCGCCTCGCCACCACGCCCACCGGCGTCACCGTCACTCCCGGCGACCGCGTCACCGTCGAGATCACCTCGAAGACCGCCGCGCCCGACCATCCCGACGCCTGGTTCGACCAGACCGCCGCCTACGCCATCGACGGCGCCGGGCAGGTCGAGCTGACGCATCAGGTCGTCCCGCAAGGCCAGGTCAGAAGCCTGCCCTACCTTGCCCGCGTCGGATACACACTGAAGGTGCCCGACCGGTTCGAGCAGTTCAGCTGGTACGGGCGCGGCCCGGTCGGCAACTACAACGACCGCAAGGACGGCACGCCCATGGGCGTCTACTCCTCCACGGTCGACGACCAGTACGAGTCGTACTACCGGCCCCAGGATTACGGCAACCACGACGACGTCCGCTGGACGATGCTGACCGACGGCCACTCCGGCCTCCTCGCCGCCGGCGTGGACGGAACCATTGAGGCGAGCGTCACCCCGTACGACGACCTGGATCGCGCGCTCTACCCGTTCGCCCGCGTCCGCAACCCGGGCTGGAACACCCTCCACATCGACCATTCGGTGACCGGAGTGGGCGGCACCCCGAACCCCGTCCGCGCCGAATACCAAACCCGCCCGGATCGCACCTATACCTACAAAACGCTTTTGTGTCCTCTTACATCGAAGGAACTCAATACGCTCCGCTCCGCGAAATGACCCTCCGTCCTGTCGGCGGGAGGTTGCAGGGTCCCCGTGTACGGGTCAGCGGGGACCGAAGAGGACGGACAGGAGCGACATGAGCGCACAACCACTCGAACCACCCCGGTGGAGGACAGCGTCAACCGCCAGTTCATCGACCTGGCTAAGCGGGGTGGTGAGGCGGTCGATGCCGGGCTCGCGCCCCCTGGGGTGCCCCTGGACACAGTCGGTGTCCACTACTCCTTCCCGCTCAAGGAGGGGGTGATGGGCCTCGCTGAGCATCTGGTGATAGCGGACATCCGAGAATTCCGCATCACAGATCTTCGCCCGCTACGGGGAGAGCGGGGGGCTGAAGGTCCAGCCCTTGGTCAGTAGGGCGTCGGTTGCTTCGAGGGCGGTGGCCAGGCGGTGTTCGTGGGGGCCTTCCACGGTGATGTGGGGTAGGCCCCGTTGCTCCAGTTCCTCCCGGAAGCGTTCCGACATCCACGTTCTGATGGACGCGCCGTCGCGCCAGCCGTCCTGCTCGAACGGCACGCCCCCCGGCGACGTCAGGATCCACAGGTGGTGCGGGGTTCGCTCGTGGACGGCCTCCACCTCCGGTGACGGAGTGCCTAGGTAACGCTCGTGCCAGATGGCCGTGGCGAACGCGTCGGTGTCGCAGACCAGCAGCGGTGAACCCGAGCGGGCCGCCGCGTCCTCCATGGCCGCGTGATGTTCGGCGATCCGGAGGAAGTCGGGCGACTTCCAGGACAGGTCGTCCAGCCACAAGGACGGATCGCCGGCGGCGCGGCGGGCGGCGGCCAGTTTCTCCTCGGTGAACGTCCGGCCGTACTCGGGCACCCAGCGGGTCGGAGCCCAGACACCGCCGCGGCCGGCGTAGTGGGCGGCGAGCGCGCGGGCCAGCGTCGTCGTCCCCGTCGACTCGGCCCCCACCACCACGACCCGCCGCGCCAGATACGCCCGGACGGGCGGCGCGAGGAACTCCCAGGCGGCGACCGGATCGTCCCGGACGGCGGTCCCGCTGACCGGGAAGCGGTCGCGCGGCGGGTCGACCGCGACATGGACGGCGGAGAGGCGGTCCGCCAGCTCGGGCCCGTACGCCTCGGAGGTGAACACCGCGTCCACCGGCGGGACGGCCACGCCGAGGCCCGACCCCATCGCCACTCCGGCCCGGAACGCCGCGACGTGCACCGACCAGATCTCGTCGGAGGTGTAGTCGACCTCCACGTCGTCCATCACCGGGAAGATCTCCACGTGCGGCTGGCCGTGCGTCTCGCGCAGCCAGGCCGTCCGCAGCGCCAGGGGGATGCTCTCGGCCGTGGACGCTGCGACGACCACGCTCACCCGGGCGCAGGAGGCGGCGGCCGTGTCGATCAGGTGGTGGTGGCCGGCGTGCGGCGGATAGAACTTGCCGATGACGAGCCCGTGCGCGTACGTCATGCCGCCACGGCCGCCGGGCCCACCGGCTGCGCGCGCATGTCGCGGCGCCAGGCGAGCAGCCCGAACACGCACAGCGTCAGGAAGATGACGTAGAGGGCGCTCGTCAGTTTCAGGTCCTTGTAGAAGTACAGCGGGATGTAGACGAGGTCGGCGGTGATCCACAGCCACCACGACTCCAGCAGCTTGCGCGACTGCCCGTAGGTCGCCATGAGCGAGATCGCGGTGGTGAGGGCGTCCCAGAACGGCACGGTCGAGTCGGTCCAGGCGGACAGCGCCCAGGTCAGGAGCGCGGTGCCCGCCGCGCCCGCGGCGACGAGGGCCGCCCACTCCGTCCGCCTGGTGCGCCTGACGGGGAGCCGGTCGCGGCCGTCGCCGCCGTACAGCCACACCCACCACCCGTACAGCTGGAGCGCGACGTACACGACCTGGAGCCCGGCGTCGGCGTACAGGCCGCCGTCCAGGAACACCAGGCCGAGCAGGATCACGTTGGCGATGCCGATCGGCCAGTTGAGGATGTTCTGCCGGACGACGAGCCACACGTTGACCGCGCCGGTCGCGAAGCCGAGCAGCTCCGCCCACGTCGTGGGGACGGACCCGAGATGGAAGGCGGGATCGAGCAGCGGGCCCAGGGGGACGTTCACCGACATGCCCGCAATGATCACATATCGTCAGACAGACGACAAGTGGTCAGGTGGCGCTGATCAGGACGATCGGCGTCGTGGTCGGCCGCGCGGAGCCGCCTGCGGGCTCGACGGTCACGCCCAGCCTGTCCACCGGCCGCCACGCTCCGGCGACGACCGGGCGGCTCCGGTCGTCGGGGAGGAAACCCGCCGAGCGCGGGCCGTCCGCGTTGATCAGCCACAGCTGGTACGCCTTCGAGGACGGCAGCGTCCGCAGCCCGGCGGACGCGACGACCACCCGGCCGCGCGACGCGGACGCGACGATCGTCACCGTCCCGCCGCCACCGGCGCGGCCCGTCGCCGAGCGCGCGTCCGGCGCCGACAGGACGAACGCCACCTCCTGGTACGCGGCCTGCGCCTGATCCACCCGCTGCCGTTCATGGACCGCCACCCCGACGGACGCGGCCGTGACCAGGCACGCCGCGGCCGCCAGCCCGGCGGCCACCGTCCGCCGCCACCGCCGCGGCCGCACCTCGGCCCGGCGCGGCGAGACCGGCGGCAGCTGCCGGACGTCCCGGATGTCGGCCAGCACCCGGTCGCGGAGCCGCGGCGGCGGGGCCTCGGCGACCGCCAGGCCCAGCCGCGCCGTCGTCGCCTGGAACTCCCGAAGCTCGGTCGCGCACGTCTCGCACCCGGCGAGATGCGCCTCGAACCGCCGCCGCTCGACGTCGTCGTCGATCGCGTCCAGCGCGTACGCGCCGGCGAGGGTGTGCAGATCGTCCGTCATCGTTCGACCCCCAGGCAGTCGCGCAGCCGGATGATCCCGTCGCGCATCCGGGTCCGCACCGTGTTCGGCGGCGCCCCCACCAGTTCGGCGACCTCGCGGTAGGAGTGCCCGCCGTAGTAGGCGAGCGTCACCGACTCGCGCTGCAGATGCGTCAGCGTCCGCAGGCAGCGCCGCACCCGCTCGTGCTCCAGCCGCGCCTCGACCCGCTCGCCCACCGGATCGTGCGCGGCACCCGTCCCATGGTGGACGGCCCGCGCCTCGCGCTCGCCGGCGGCCTGCTCGCGCCGCACCCGGTCGACGGCCCGGCGATGCGCGATGGTCATGATCCACGCCATCGCGCCGCCCCGCTCGGGGTCGTACCGGGCCGCGGACCGCCACACCTCGATCATCACCTCCTGCGTCACCTCCTCCGCCATCGCGGGATCGCGGACGACCCGCCGCGCCAGCCCGTGCACCGGCGCGGCCACCACGTCGTAGAGCGCCTCGAACGCGCGCTCGTCGCCGCGCGCCGTCCGGCCGAGCAGCGCGTCCGCGTCCTGCCCGGACACCAGGCCGTCGCCGGGCGGTCTCGTCTCTGCGGGCATGCCGCGCTCCCCTCGGAAGGCCGTCCCTCCGGCATTACGCACCCGGGGCCGCATCGGATCGGACATCACAGCACGAGGCTGCGCAGCGTGAGCCCGACTCCGAGGACGACGACCGTGGCGGACGTCCCTATCGGCATCATCCCGGTGGGAAGCCGCAGCCGCTTGGCCAGAATGCGCCGCGCGAGGACACGCCCCGAACCGACGACCAGCAGCCCGACCGTAACCAGCGCGGCAGCCAGTCCCAGCCCGTACGCCAGCACCAGGACGACCCCGAACCAAGCCCGCCCGATCGCCGCCCCGCCGACCAGCACGACCACCGCGGACGGACTCGGCACCATTCCGCCCGCCAACCCCATCAACACGAC
>NZ_SMKY01000020.1 GCF_004349235.1 Actinomadura darangshiensis
CCCCCGCGCCAGCACCGCCCCGCCTCCCGAACCGGCCGCCTGAGGAAGCGAGGTCCGCTCGGCGCGGCGAAAATCGCCTCCGCCGGAGCGATGAATCGGCGGGGCCCCGGCGGTACACACTCTCGACCGATCCGGTTCGAGAGGGGAATCCCATGATGAACAGCAGCGAGACGGCCGTCCGCGAGGTGCTCGGACGGCTCTACGAGGCATGGGCCGACAACGACGCCGACGCGTTCGCCGACCTCTACGTCGAGGACGCCACCGTGGTCATGCCCGGCATGTTCCACCAGGGCCGCCCGGCGGTGCGCGACTTCATGGCGAAGGCGTTCGCCGGCCCGCTGAAGGGGTCCCGCGGCATCGACGAGCCGCAGGACATCCGGGTGGACGGCGACACCGCCGTCATCGTCAGCAAGGCGGGCATCATCATGGCCGGGGAGGAGGAACTGCCGTCCGACCGCGAGCGGATCGCCACCTGGGTACTCTCGCGGCGTGACGGCCGTTGGCTGGTGTCCGCCTACGCCAACGCGCCCGCCAACTGACGGAGGTCTCCCATGGACGAGGACTTCGACTCCTACCGGCGCGAACTTCTGGTGCACTGCTACCGGATGGTCGGTTCCGTCCACGAGGCGGAGGACCTCGTCCAAGAGACGATGCTGCGGGCGTGGCGGTCGCGGGACCGCTACGACGAGCGGCTGGCGTCCGTCCGCACCTGGCTCTACAGGATCGCGACGAACGCGTGCCTGACGGCCCTGCGGGGGCGGGCCCGGCGTCCGCTCCCGTCCGGGCTCGGCGCCCCGAGCGACGACCCGGACGCGCCGCTCGCCCCCGACTTCGAGGTGCCGTGGCTGCACCCGTTCCCGGACGCGCTGCTGGACGATCCCGCGTCGCGGATCGTCCGGCGGGGCAGCCTGCGGCTGGCGCTGGTCGCGGCGATGCAGGCGCTGCCGCCCCGGCAGCGGGCGGTGCTCATCCTGCGGGACGTCCTGGAGTACAGCGCGGCCGAGGTCGCGGCACTGCTGGAGACGTCCCCGGCCGCCGTGAACAGCGCCCTGCAGCGCGCCCGCGCCGGCCTCTCCGGCATCACGCCGGAGGAGGAGGTCGCCGAGCCGGACGACGCCGCCGTCAGCGCCGTCCTCGACCGCTACATCGCGTCGTTCGAGGCCGCCGACGTCGACGGCCTGGTGTCCCTGCTGACGGACGACGCCGTCCTGGAGATGCCGCCCGTCCCGCTCTGGTACCTGGGCCGGGACGACTACGGCCGCTTCATGGCGCGCATCTTCGCGACACGCGGCGGCGACTGGCGGACGGCGCGGACCGCCGCCAACGGCCAGCCCGCCCTCGCCGCCTACCGCATGTCCGACGGCGCGTACCGCCTCCACACCGTGCAGATCTTCACGATCACGCCGAAGGGCGTCTCCCGCAACGTCGTCTTCCAGGACCCCCGCGTCTTCGCCACCTTCGACCTGCCGCAAACCCTCGGCTGAAACCTTGGTCTACCTGGTCGCCCGCGCGGCAGGCGTCCCGCCGGAGGCCGGGGACATCGGCGCCGCCGCGGCCGACCCGATCCCGGTCGGTATGTTCGGGATTATGCGGTGTCCTTGGTGAGGCGGCCGAGTATCGCGTCGAGGCGGTGGAGGCGGCCGGTGAGCGGCTGGACACCGTCCCACCAGCAGATCGCGGTGATCTCCTCGTTGGGCGTGAAGCGGTCGTCGGGCGGCGTGGCCGGTGCGGTGTAGAGCGCGGCGTACTCGGTGCGCTGTTCGGTCCCGAGCTCGAAGCGGGCGTAGCCGACGAAGGCCGGGTTCTCTACGTGGATGCCGGCCTCTTCGCGCAGTTCCCGGACGGCTGCTTGGCGAGGTGTCTCTCCGGGGTCGATCATCCCGCCCGGAAGTTCCCAGCATTGCCGATACCGGTTGAACACCAGCAGCAGCCGGCGGTCGTCGTGCCACACCGCCACCAGGGCGGCCGTCAATGGCGCGTCGCCGGGGCGGTCCTCTTCCGCGACCCGGTAGAACCCGGTCAACGCGTCGCCGTTGTCATCGCGGGCCAGTTCCGCGTCCATGCTCGACATGAAACAGGAGAGCGCACGTCCTGGAAAGTGCTCGGGACCGGTCCCGGAATCGTGCGGCACAATGCGTAAGGAGTCATTTTCTCTGCGAGATGCGCGAGGCACTATGGGCGACGTGACCCATCGCGACAGGGGACCCTCCGGGTGGGCGAATGAGTGATTCCCAGCTGGCCCGTCTGACCGCCCGGGTCTCGGACACGTCCAGGATGTTCGGTGGGCGGCGGCGCAAACGAGCGGCCGAAAAGCTGGCCGTGCTCGGTACGTCCGAAGCCATGGCCGTGCTCGCCGACGCGTTCGTGAACACGACGGATCCCCACGTCGGCGAGATCGCGCGCGACGCGCTCCAGGGCGTCCGGGAGCAGGACGCGATCGACGCCGTGGCGGACGTGGCGGTCACGGCCGGCGACGAGCGCCTCGCGAACCTGCTGGTCGAGGCGGGCCCGGCGCCCTCTGATCCCGGCCGGCACGCCGTGGTGCTGTTCCTGGCGGGCGAGTTCGACCGCTACACCGACCTCGACTTCGACGGCAGCCTGCTGCGGGGCGCGAGTGCCGGGGCCGGGGAGGCGCTGCGCCTGCGGCTGGCCGAGCAGGCGCGCGCGGGTGGGCGGCTGGAGTGGGTGCGGGCGGTCGCGTCCGGGACCGCGCACCAGGCCGGCCGGGTGTCCGATCCCGAGTGGGGCGCGCTGGTCCAGACGCTGATGGCCGCCCGGCGGTGGGACGAGCTGTGGCGGCTGGCCCTCGACGCCCCGGTGACGCGGGCCGCGCCGGTCGTGGCGTCCCTCGGGGACGTGCGGTGGCGGCCGGACGGGACCGCCCCGGGCGACTACGCCGAGCTGGTGCGGCTGGCGACGCGCGCCCGCGACTCGGAGGTCCCCGCCACTACCCGGTTCGGCGAGAAGCATCTGAGGTCCATCGCCGCCCCTCCCGTCCAGGCCATGGCCGTGACCCGCGACGGACGGCTGCTGGTCACCGGCAGCTACCGGGCCCGCGGACGGCTGTGGTCGGTGTCCTCGGGGACGACGAAAAGAGAGTTCGGCTCCCAGCACATGGTGACGATGACGTTCACTCCCGACGGAAAGCTGCTGATCACGGGGGACATGCGCGGGGTGATCAAGCTCTGGAACTTCCCCTCAGGGACGCTGGCCGGGGAGTATTCGCACACCATGGCCAAGGGCAACGCGGTGCTGGCGCGCAACCTGCTGACCATTGTGCCTTCTCCCGATGCCACTCTGCTGGCCACCGGTGGATACGGCCCCAACATCCAGTTGTGGCGCCTTTCCTCGGGCACGCTGACACGCACCGCCACTCTTCACGCGGACCCGCTCTGGGTTCCGTGCATGGCCATAACGCCGGACGGCGGCATGCTCGTCAGCGGTGGGCAGAAGGGCAATCTGCGCCTCTGGAAACTGCCCTCCGGTACACCGCTGCGGACCCTCGACGGCCACACCGACCATGTCGGCGCCGTGGCCGTCACCCCGGACGGCTCGCTGCTGGCCAGCGGCGGCTACGACGGCACCGTCCGGCTCTGGCATCTGCCGTCGGGCGAGCCCGCGGGCGTGCTCACGGGGCATACCAGCCTCATCCGGGCACTGGCCATGACACCGGACGGCACGTTGCTCGCGAGCGGAGGCAAGGACCGCGTCGTCCGGCT
Organism: Actinomadura darangshiensis; assembly: GCF_004349235.1. GTDB lineage: Bacteria > Actinomycetota > Actinomycetes > Streptosporangiales > Streptosporangiaceae > Spirillospora > Spirillospora darangshiensis. The sequence continues at coordinate 3,720 of NZ_SMKY01000020.1, forward strand.
CTGGCATCTGCCCTCCGGCGAGCCCGCCGGAGAGCTCCGGGGCCACCGCCGCGGAATCATCGAGTGCATGGCGGTCACCCCGGACGGTTCGATGCTCGCCAGCGCAACGACGAACGGCCACATGCTCTGGTGGACGCGCAGGCAGTCGAAGCTCCACGCCCTGGTCCGCACGCCCCTCAGCGAGGTGAACCCCGATGAGATACGCCGCTCGTCGCACTGGTCCGACGAGTTCTCCCCGGCCGAACGCGCCTGGTTCGACCTGGCCAGTGCACTCGTGAAGTGGCGCCACCGGCACGATGTCGAGCTCCTCGACGCCTCCTACGCCGACCAGGCCGCATCCCACGATGTCGAACTCACCGACGACGACGTCCCGCAGCGCCCCGCGCCCCAGCGGCGTCCGAACCGGCCGAAGCGCAAACGGAAGGGGAAGCGGTGAACGCCACCGCCAGGGTCGCCCGGGTACTGCGCGGGCTGCTGCCGGGAAGCATCGAGGAGACTCTGCGGCTGCGGCGCGAGTTGCGCGAGGCGCGCCTGGAGCTCGCCGAGCGCGACCGGTCCGTCGAGCGGTTGCGGGCCGACCTCACGCGGGCTCGCGAGGGCGCCGAGGAGGGCGCCCGGCAGCGGACCCGCGCCGACGTGGAGCGACTCGTCACGACGATCGGCGCACCGCTCGTGCAGTTGTCGACGCAGGCGCGGCTGCACCGTTCGGGCAGTGCGCAGGTGCGTACCGATGACGTCGTGGAGGTCGGCGCCCGGCTGCTGCGCCTGCTGCGGGACGCCGGCGTCGACACGGTCGGCGAGCCGGGCACGGCGCGGCCGTTCGACCCGGACCGGCACGAGCCGCTGAGCGCGGAGGCGGCGCCGGCCCCGGGAGAGCCGGTGCTGGTCCGGGTGATCGGCCTGTCCTTCGACGGACGGGTCGTCCGCAAGGCCGGCGTCGAACCGACGGATGAGACCGCGGGCGAAGAGGGGGAGCGCTGATGGCGGGTCGGCTGGGCGTCGACTTCGGTACGAGCAACACGGTCGCGGCCGTCTGGGACGAGGCGTCGGGCCAGGGCGTGACCGTGAGCATCCCCGACTACGGGCGGCTGCTCGGCCACGGCGCCCACCGGGTGCCCGTGGTGCCTTCGCTGATCCACTACGCCGAGGACGGGAAGCAGCTCCTCGGCGACCAGGTGCTGTCGACGGGCAGGTACCACGCGGCGGGCACCTTCCGCTGGATGAAGCGCTACATCTCCAACCGGAGCCCCCAGAAGATGGCGGTGAACGGCCGGAGGGTGTCGCACGACGAGGCCGGCCGCGACTTCCTGTCCGCGGTCCTGGCCCTCGCCGCCGTCGAGGCGGGCAGCGCGGGCGAGGAGATCGCCCTGACCGCCCCGGTCGAGTCGTTCGAGCACTACGAGGACTGGCTCGCCGACGCGGCCGAGTCGGCGGGCATGCCCCGCTTCCGGCTGATCGACGAGCCGTCGGCGGCCGTGCTCGGCTACGGCGCGCACATCCGGCCCGGGCACGCCTACCTCATGTTCGACTTCGGCGGCGGCACGGTCCAGGCGGCCGTCGTGCGCGTCCAGGACGAGGACGACCGCGCGGGTTCGGGCCGGTACTGCCGGGTCCTCGGCAAGGCGGGCGACGACATCGGCGGCTCCACCATCGACCAGTGGATCTACGAGGAGCTGCTGGCGCGCTGCGGACGTGGCGACAGCGACGAGGACGTCCGCCGGCTCAGCCGGGCCTTGCTCGTGGAGTGCGAGCGCGCCAAGGAGGCCCTGTCCGAGCCGGGCCGCGAGCGGGCCGAGATCAGCGTCATGGACCCGGACACCGGGTCCGTCCTCGGCATCGATCTGATCCGCGGCGGCGCGGAGCCCCCCGGCGAGCGCGTGGTGTCGTTCGAGGCCCTGCTGGACCGGCGGGACCTGTTCTCCCGCATCGACAAGGTCGTGCGCCGGGCGCTGGCGGCGGCGGCCACCCGCGGCTACGACGAGGACGATCTGGCCGCCGTCCTGATGGTCGGCGGGAGCAGCCTGATCCCGTCGGTGCGCCGGACGCTGGAGCGCATCTTCGGCCGCGAGCGGGTGCTCAGCGACCGGCCGCTGGACGCCGTGGCCCGCGGCGCGGCGGGGTTCGCGGCCGGCACGGACTTCTACGACCACATCCAGCACGACTACGCGGTGCGCTGGTTCGACCGGAAGAGCGGGCGGTACGAGTACCGCACCTGCGTCAAGGCCGGTACGGCCTACCCGACCACCGAACCCGTCCACAGCATGACGGTCCGCGCGACCCACGACGGGCAGCGGGAGCTCGGCATCGCCATCTACGAGCTCACCGGCCGGCGGCACGGCGGTTCCGCGGGCGCGACGGAGCTGGTGTGCGACCCGTCCGGTGCCTGGCGGGTCCGGGAGATCTCGCCCGAGGACGACGAATCCCGCAGCCGCTTCTGGATCAACGAGCAGAGCCCGATGTTCCTGCATGCCAAGCCGCACGCGTCCGCCGGGCAGGCGCGGTTCCGCGTGGAGTTCGGCATCGACGCCAACAAGCGGCTGCTTTTGACCGCACACGACCTGGTCAGCGGGCGGGTGACGCACCGCGACCACCCCGTGGTGAAGCTGACGTAGGAGGGACGCATGGAACTGCAGGAAGTCGAGGTGTTCATCGCACCCGACGGCACCACCAGGATCGAGGTGCGCGGCGTGTCCGGGGCGGGCTGCCTCGACCTGACCGAGGACCTGGAGAAGGCGCTCGGGGGCCGTGTCATCGAACGCGAGCTGACCGCCGAGGCCCAGGAGGTGCTCCAGCAGCGCACCGAGGAGCGGGTGCGGCGCGAGCCGAACCCGTGAGCCGCCCGCGGCAGGGGCTGCGCCTGCACGGCTTCGAGCCGTACAGCGCCGCCAACGGCCCCGGTACCCGGGCCGTTGTCTGGGTGCAGGGCTGCACGCTCGGCTGCCCCGGGTGCTTCAACCCCGAGTCCCATGGACGGGGTGGCGACGAGACGGACGTGGACGAGCTGTTCGATCGCGTCCGGGGCCTCGGGGACGCCGTCGAAGGGGTGACGATCAGCGGCGGCGAGCCGCTCCAGCAGTGCGAGCCGGTCCTGCGGCTGCTGGGACGGATCCGCGCCGAGACGTCCCTGTCGGCCGTCCTGTTCACCGGGTACCGCTGGGCGGAGGTGGCCCGTATGCCGAAGGCGGCCGGCCTGCGCGACCGCGTCGACGTGCTGCTCGCCGGACGGTACGAGCCCCAGCAGCGCATCGCCCGGGGTCTGCGGGGTTCCGCCAACAAGACCGTGCACCTGTTCAGCGACCGGTACACGCTGGACGATCTCGTCGCGGTACCGGACGCGGAGGTGGTCATCCACCCCGACGGGCGGCTGACCCTCACCGGAATCGACCCGCTCGCCTTCACCAGCGGGGCCACGGGTCCGCAACATCAGTCAGTCGACATCGAGGTGCGCGAGTGAGCAACGTGAGTTTCGACAAGAACGGCCGTCCAGCCGTTTCCGGGAACGGTCATATGAACTTCGAGGCGGAACTCGACCTGTTCTTGCGGGCCCGGTACACGCTGGTTGTGGTCGTCACCCACGAGGAGGAGCGGGCGCTGCGGGCCATCGCCGACGTCTGCGAGCGCGGGCAGCGCTCCTGCCTCGCCTGGGACCTGGCCGACGGGTTCGAGGCGCTCAGCGGCAAGCCCGGCAACCTGCCCACCGCGAAGGATCCGCTGACCGTGATCGAGCAGGTGGAGAAGGCCGGCGGGGACATCACCTTCGTCCTGAAGGACTTCCACGAATGCTGGTCCAATCCCCAGGTGAAACGGAAGCTCCGCAACACGGCGCAACGGCTGAAGTTCACCCGCAAATCCATCGTCGTCGTCTCTCCCACTCGCAAGGTCCCCGAAGAGTTGAAGAACGAGACCGAGGTTCTGGAACTCCCGCTGCCCGACGGCGAGCAATTGGACGGCGTCCTCAGCGGGCTCACCAGAACACCCGGAATCAAGATCGACCTGACGCCCGCCGGGCGGGAGAAGCTGGGCCAGGCGGCGCTGGGCATGACGGCCGCGCAGGCCGGCCGCGCCTACGCCAAGTCCATCGTCCGCGACGGCGCGCTGGACGACCGGCACATCGAAGCCGTCGTGCGGGAGAAGAGGGAGGTCATCCGGGAGAGCGAGGCACTGGAGTTCTATCCGGTGCACGAGACCCCGGACGACGTGGGCGGCCTCGACGTGCTCAAGCAGTGGCTCCGGCTGCGGGAGCGCGCCTTCACCCAGGAGGCCCGCGACTACGGGCTGCCCGCGCCCAAGGGCATGGCGCTGATCGGCATCCCGGGCACCGGTAAGAGCCTGACCGCCAAGATGATCGGCGGACTGTGGCGGCTGCCGCTGCTGCGCCTCGATGTCGGCGCCCTGTTCGGCTCGCTGGTCGGCGAGGCGGAGGAGCGCACCCGCAGGGCGCTGCGGCTGGCCGAGACGGTGGCGCCGTGCGTGATGTGGATCGACGAGATGGAGAAGGCGCTCGCGCACGGCGGCGGCGACTCGGGCACCAGCACGCGCGTGTTCGGCACGATCCTGACCTGGATGCAGGAGAAGACGGCGCCCTGCTTCGTCGTCGGCACCGCGAACGACGTCTCCAGCCTGCCGCCGGAGGTGCTCCGCAAGGGCCGCTTCGACGAGATCTTCTTCCTCGACCTGCCCACCGCCGAGGAACGCGCCGAGATCTTCTCGGTGCACCTGCGCAAACGCCGCCGGCTTCCGGAGGACTTCGACATCGCGCGGCTGGCGGCCGGTGCCGAGGGGTACGTCGGCGCCGAGATCGAGCAGACGATCGTCGACGCGATGTACGTGGGCTTCCACCAGGACCGCGAGTTCACCACCGGCGACATCCTCGCCGCGCTCTCCCGCCAGGTACCGCTGTCGGTGTCGCAGCGCGAGACGATCGGCGCGCTGCGCGCCTGGATGCGGGACGGCCGCGCGCAGTCGGCGTCCTTCGAAGAAGCCGTCGAGGCGGAACGCCAGTTCGTCGTCCCCCTCGAACCACTGGGCCCGTGAGCCCCCATCCGCCCGTCGACGTCCCCTGGCCGGAGACCCCATGTCGCACTTCACCACCCTGACCACCGAGATCACCGACCGGGAAGCCCTGTGCGCCGCGCTGGCGGACGTCGGCTACGAGCACGTGGAGGTCCACGACACCTCCCAGCCGCTGTACGGCTACCGGGGCGACCTGCGCTCCGACCGCGCGCATGTGATCGTCCGTCGCGCGCACATCGGCCGGGCGTCCAACGATCTCGGCTTCCTGCACCAGGAGGACGGCCGCTACCTGGCCGTGATCAGCGAGTACGACCGGAGGAAGCACGACGGGGCCTGGCTCGGCAGGGTGACCGCGCGCCACGCGTACCACCTCACGGCCAGCACCCTGGCGAGCCAGGGCTTCGACCTGACCGAGGAGACCACGGAGCGAGACGGGACGGTCCGGATGGTCCTGCGCCGATTCCGCTGAGGCGCGCGACTGAAGCTCGTGGCCGAGGCGCGCGGGCAGGGGTCTCGCTTGACGAGTGCAGTACCTAACCGCTAACTATTAGCTAGCCGTTAGGGGTGATGCATGCAGGACGCGGTGCTGGCGATGCTGGCGAAGGAGCCGTCGCACGGGTACCGGCTGCGCGCGCGGTTGCGGCAGGCGCTCGGGCCGCTCGGGGAGTCGATGAACGCGGGCCAGGTCTACGTGACCCTCGCCCGGCTGGAGAAGGCGGGACTCGTCGCCGCCGAGCGGTCGGACGGCCTGCCCGACCGTCCCGACCGCAAGGTGTACGCGCTGACCCCGGCCGGGCAGCAGCGGGTGTCCGCCTGGCTGAGCGAGGTGAACTGGCCGAAGGCGAACCTGACGGAGTTCCACCTCAAGCTCGCCGCCGCGGCCGCCGCGCGGCTCGCCGATCCGGTGGAGCTGGTGGACGCGCAGCGCCGCGAGCTGCTGCGGCGCCTCGGCGAAGCGCAGCGCGCGGTGCTGGCCGAGCCGGACGACTCCACCGCCGGCCTGCTGCTGGAGGGTGTCGCGCTGCGGCTGCAAGCGGACCTGCGCTGGCTGGACGCCTGCGAGCGCGTCTGGTCGAAGCCGAAGAACGAATCCGAGGACGCATGACCGATTTCGACGCCGTGCTGCAGTCTCGCGGCCTGTCCAGGTACCACGGTCAGGGGGAGAGCCTGGTCCGCGCGGTCGACGAGGTCGATCTGGACGTCCCGGCCGGACAGACGCTGGCGATCATGGGCCCCAGCGGCTGCGGGAAGTCCACGCTGCTGCATCTGCTGGGCGGACTGGAACGTCCCACCGACGGGGAGGTCTGGCTGGCCGGCCGGCGCATCGACCACCTGAACGAACGGGGTCTGGCCCGGATGCGGCGCCGGTCGATCGGGTTCGTCTTCCAGAACTTCCACCTGGTGGAGGAGCTGTCCGCGAGAGAGAACGTCGAGCTTCCCGCCCTGCTCGCCGGACGTTCGTCGCGCGCGGCCAGGAGGCGTGCCGCCGATCTGCTGGAGCGGATCGGGCTCGGCGACCGGACGCGGCACCTGCCTTGGGAGCTGTCCGGCGGGCAGCGGCAGCGGGTGGCCATCGCCCGCGCGCTGGCCAACGAGCCGCTGGTACTGCTGGCCGACGAGCCGACCGGGAACCTGGACACCGCGGCGACGATCGAGGTGCTGCGGCTCTTCGCCGACCTGCGCGCCGCCGGGCAGACCCTGGTGATGGTCACCCATGACGAGCGGGTCGCGTCCACCGCGGACCGGCTGGTGTCGATGCACGACGGAAGGTTCGTCGGCGACACCCGGCTGGCAGGCGGCACCGGACGGCTCGGCGACCTCATCGGCCTGGACGGTTGAGCGCGGTGGGCCCCATCCTGCTGGTGTTCCGCCTTGTCCTGGCCGACGTGCGCCGGCATCCCGTCCAGGCCGGGATGCTCGTCGTCGCGATCACCGCCGCCACCGCCACGCTGGCCCTCGGCCTGTCCATGCACGGGGCGACCGAGAAGCTCTACCGGCAGACCCGGGAGGCCACCGCCGGGCCGGACGTGGTCGCGCTCTCGCCCGGTACCGACCGGTCCACGATCACGGCGCTGACGTCCTTGGAGCACGCGCCCGGGGTGGTCGCGCACAGCGGGCCGTACCGCCAGTACTACACGAAGCTCACGGCGCACGGCTCCACGGGAGCCGCGGTGGTGCAGGTCGCCGACATGACACCGGGACCGGTCGACCGGCCGCTGGTGACCTCGGGCGGCTGGGTACGTCCCGGCGGCGCCGTGGTCGAACGCGGCTTCGCCACCGCCATGCACGTCGAGGTCGGGGACCGCGTCACCGTCGCCGGCCGCTCGCTGCCGGTCGTCGGGATCGCCGTGACCGCGGCCCGCTCGGTCTACCCGTGGGCGCTCGGGATCGGCCCGAACGGCGGGCCGACCGACGGCGGCGGCGTGGTCTGGCTGGCCGAACGGGACACCCGGGCACTGGTATCGCCCGACGTCCCGGTGACCTCCTTCATCAACCTGAAACTGGAAGACCCCGCCGCGGCCCGGACGGTGTCGCGGCACAACCCGGCCATCGCCCCGGCGTTCGAGGGCACCTGGGTGAGCACGAGACCCTGGCAGGGCATATCCGGCCAGAACTTCGTCATGCTCCGGGACAGCCAGCCGATCCTGGTCGTCGGCAGCTGGCTGCTCAGCTTCCTGGCCATCGGCGGCGTGGCCACGCTCGCCGCGGGACGCGCCGCCAAGCAGACCCGCCGGGTCGGACTCCTCAAGGCCGTCGGCGCCACACCCGGACTCATCGCCGCCGTCCTGCTCACCGAATACCTGGCCCTGGCGCTGCTCGCCGACGCCGTGGGCCTGACGATCGCGCACTTCACCACGCCCGCCATCGTCAACCCGTCGGCCAGCCTGCTCACCACCACCACGGGTCCGAGCGGCGACACCATCTTCCTCACCACCGTCGTCGCGCTGGGCGTCGCGGCCCTCACCACCATCGGCCCGACACTGCGGGCGCTGCGCACCGGGACCGTCTCCGCCCTGGCCGACACCGCACACCGGCCCAGGCACCGGGCCTGGCTGAACAGGGTGTCGGCGTTGCTGCCGACCTCGCTGCTGCTCGGGCTGCGGCTCATCGCCCGCCGGCCTGGACGGGCCGTCCTGCACGGGTGCAACATCGCGACCACGCTGATCGTGGTCTCCGCGATGCTGATGATCCACGCACAGCCCGTGAAGGGCTACCCGGGCTCCCCCATGGCGACCCACGCGCAGACCGCCCAAGCCCGCCACCTGCTGCTGGCCGTCACCGCCGCGGTGATCGCACTCGCCATCGTGAACACCGTCACGATCACCTGGGCCTTCGCACAGGAGGCCCGTCCCACCATGGCGATCGCCCGCACGCTCGGCGCCACTCCCGGCCAGATCACGGCCGGGCTGTCCGCCGCACAACTGCTTCCGGCCCTGCCCAGCGTCATCGTGGGCGTCCCACTGGGCGTCCAGGTGTTCCTGCTCTTCAACCGCGGCGACGCGGCCATGCCGCCCGGGTGGTGGCTGATCGCCGCCGGAGTCGCGTCCCTCCTGGCGACAGCGGCGCTCACCGCCCTACCCGCCCGCGCCGCGGCCCGCCGCTCAGTAGCCCAAACCCTGAGCGCCGAAGCCCCCTGAGCCGGGAGACGGACGGCCCCACCCCGGTTCAGGGACCTGCCGGTGGCTTCGGCATCCCAGACCACCACCGTGTCCCTGAACAGGGTGGCCCGGCACGCAAGGCCATCTCATCGATCAGCAGGTGACGCCTTCCTTTCTAGATCATGAACACCCCGCGGAGGCACTGCGGCAGATACATGACGGCGTGCAGGATGTTGGTACAGATTTATGCCGCACACCCCATTCTGCACCCAAAGTGAGGAAACTTCGTGAGTCCCGACGACAACGATGAAGTGTCCGTACTCTTCTTTGCTGTCGGCCTGATGATTGCCATTTTCGGTGCGGCGTGCAGTTTTCTGATCTGGTTGTCGGGGCAGCTGTCCGCCGTGCTCACGGGCGGCGGCTGGCCGGACACCGGCCCGAAGGACTTTCTGAAGATCGCATTCCATTTCGTGCGGCATCCTGGCGATCCGAGCGCCGCTTGGCCACCCGCGGCCGAGCTGGGGCCCGCCCCGGTCTTCTTCGCCCTGCTGTTCACGTTCCTGGCGTTGCTGGTGATCGGGGTCTGCTTCTTGGCCCGGCTGCTGCTGAACTGGCGGCGCCGCCGACCGGTCCGGCGGCTGCGACTGGGCTTCGCGTCCGGCTGGGAGGTCCGCAGGCTGCTGAGTGCCCGAACCGTCCTGAGCAAGGCGGCAAGGGTCCGGCCGTCCACCGCGAACCGGCCTGCGAAAACGGTCAGGCCGGAGGAGGTCGGCTTCTTCATCGGCCGGGACATCAGGTCCCGGCGAAAGCTGTACACGTCCCTGGAAGACATGATGATCGTCGTCGCGGCACCGCGGCAGGGAAAAGGCGTGCACTTCGTCACGCCTCTCACCATTGACGCGCCAGGCCCCTGCATCGTCACCGCCACCCGGCGGGACACCTTCATCAACACCGCCATGGTGCGAGCACAGTTCGGCGAAGTGCACGTCTTCGACCCGGCCAACCTCACCGGATGGCCGAATCGCCTGCGCTGGTCCTTCTTGGAGGGATGCGAGGACCCGAATGCATGCGCGGTCAGATCCGGCACACTCGTCGCTGCGAGCGGGTTCAAGATCGGATTGGAGGGCGCCAAGGCGCTCGGCGGCGTGATCACCATCATCCGCTGCCTGCTGTACGCGGGGGCGATCGGCGGGCTGACCATTCGTGAGGTGATGGGCTGGGTCTACGAGACCGACAGCCACGAGCCGGCGGAGATCCTGCGTCAGGGGGAGCGCGAAGGCCGGGCCGCCTCGGGATACTCGTCACAACTGGAGTTCGCCGGGCGGGACGACCGGCTCTGGTCCGGTGTGATGCAGGTCATGAGCTGTTTCTCGAACGAGCAGGTACTGGCGGATCTTTCGCCGCCGCCCGGTGCGGCCTTCAATTACGAGGAATTCCTCAATGGCCGCAACACCCTGTACTTCGTCGGCAGGCAGCAGAAAGAGCACGGCGGGATCGCCCCCATCGTCACCGCGATGGTCGAGCAGTTCTTCCGGACCGCTCGCAGTACCGCAATGAAGCGCCCGACCGGACGCCTGGACCCACCCCTCACCTTCGAGTTGAACCATGTGACCAACATCTGCCCATTGGATGGCCTGCCCACGTACATGGGCGAATCCGGTGGCTATGGCATCACCGTGCACGCCTACCTGGCGTCGTTGGCGGACGCCCGTGCCAAATGGGGCTCGGACGGGGCAGCACGCCTTTGGGACAACTCCACGGTCCGGATCATTTCGGGAGGTACCGGGACCGCCAAGGATCTCGCCGAACTCTCTGATCTCGTGGGCGAGCACAACGGCAAGCGTGCGCTTCAACCCGAGGAGCTTCGGACCATGCCCTTCGGCCGCGCGGCCGTCATCGCAGGCACGGCTCGCCCCGTCGAGATGTGGCTCACCCCCTGGTGGAAACGCAAGGACCGGGACGACATCGCCAGCGGCATAAAGGCTCTGGAAGAAATGGCCCGGAAGCGCTCGGCGAGCCGGCCGGCGCGTACCGCTCCCGACTCGACCACCGACGTCTATCACCACCTATCCCGGGATCCGCTGTCACGCAGACGTCCCTAAAGAGGGTCCCGTAATGCTCAAGAAGTGCTGGGAGAGTGGCCGGCGCAGCCAGTGCCGGCCGGGAGGATTCCCGCCGGGCCGTTTCGCGTCGAAGCCCTCTGACCACGCCCCTCGACCGCGGCAAGGCCTGTTGACTTGCGGCGTGTGCCCGTGACCATGATCCGCTACAGGGGAGGACGGGATACCCTGCCTGCGGTGTCTCGAACCGCGTGACCGGAGGAGTCGATGCTGGGATGACGGCAGAGCGATCGATGCCCACACAGGACGACGTGCTCGGGTATTTCAACACGCTGTCGAACTGGGGACGCTGGGGCGACGACGACGAACTCGGCACTCTGAACCACATCACCGACGACGTCCGGCTGGCGGCGGCGCGGGCCGTGCGCCACGGCAGGAGCGTGTCGTGCGCATGGGAGGTCGCCGTACCGGAAGAGATGGAGCGGTCGACGACGACGTGCCCGTGCGCCGCCGACATGCCAGGTGCCGAGCACATGCCGGAGCTCTTCCACAACGACCGGCACTGGGGCTTTTCGAACGAGCGGCTCGGCATCCTGTTCCACGGCAACACCATCACCCACATCGACTCGCCGTGCCACATCTACTGGGACGGCACGATGTACAACGGGCGGTCGCACTCGTTGGTCGACGCCACAACGGGATCGGCGTGGGCAGCCGTCACTGCGGCGGCGAACGGCATCATCACGCGCGGCGTCCTGCTGGACATCGCGAAGGTCCGCGATGTGCCGTGGTTGGAAGCGGGGCAAGGTGTATTTCCCGACGATCTTGAGGAGGCCGAGCGTCGCCAGGGTGTCCGGGTGCGATCCGGTGATGCGGTACTCCTGCGAACCGGCTATGGCCGCGCCCGGCACGAGGCCGGTGACGCCGGCGGTTTCACGCAGGCCGGTTGGCACGCGTCCTGCCTGCCGTGGCTGCATGAACGGGGGGTCGCGCTGATCGGCGCTGACACCCCCCAGGACGTTCAGCCGTCGGGCTACGCAGACGTGTTGATGCCGGTCCACGCCGTGAGCCTCGTCGCGATGGGTATGTGGCTGCTCGACAACTGCGACCTGGAGGTGTGCGCGACGACGGCCGCCGAGCTCGGCCAGTGGGACTTCCACCTCGCGGTCGCGCCGGTCCGCTTCGCCGGCACGTCCGGCAGCCCGGTCAACCCGATCGCCACATTCTGACCGCGGGGCTCACGCCCGACGGTTTCGGCGCGGTGCGTTGGCGCTAGCCGCGTCCGGCTCGCTCGGCACTGAGGAACGCTTTGAAGAACACCTCAGCCTCGCTTCTGCGCACTTCCAGCAGCTTTTTCATGAGTTCCTGGGCGGACTGGTCACGCAGATCCATCTTGTCCGGATGACTCGACCTGACGAGGTCGTCGTCAATGCGTTTCCAGGTCATGTACGCATCGTGGACGAGGATCTCGGTGTTGCGGTGCATCACCCAGAGCTGGTCCCAGTGGTAGAAGGATCGCAGCGCGGTCAGCACCGAGATCGTGACCCCGGCCAGCGCCAGCACGATCGGCTTGTGGGCGTAGCCGAGGCCGGCGGCCAGCGGCAGGCAGGCGCCGATGAGGATCACCAGAACGCTGGTCAGCCGGAAGAGACGCCGATGCCAGGACGCCCGGAGATCGTAGAAGTCCCGGGCCTTGAGCGCATACGCCTCGACCGCGGCGGGGAAACCGGAGTCCGGAGAGACCCGAGGAGGTTCGAACCTCGGCGGCACCGAGGCGCGTGAGAGATGCATGAGCGTGATCCATTCTCACGTGGCCATGAACGCTCCCGGCCCGCCCCATGCACAATTGGAACGTTCCCATCGAGAAAGGCGTCGGCGAGTCTGGTGGTGCGTTCCTCCTGAGCCGCCGATTATACGGTGAACGGGATCAGCGGCTTCCCTGACGGCAGCGACAAAAATCGGCGTGCCGAATAGGCAGTGCCCACAGTTGGTAAGCGAGACAGGCCGGTCTATTGCAGCCTCCACCAAGGTCCACCGTGTGCGTCGACTTGCGGCGTGTTGCAGAGGACGGTTCTGAAACTCACCACGTCCGGCCTAACAGCACGCCCGCGCTCGCGTCCCGTCCCGCTCACGCGAGTGGAGCGGCCGGGGTCAGGTGAAGGCAGGTGGTCAGGAGCCAGCGGAGGGCGCGCCGAGCCTGCGTGCCGTGTTGTGCTGGTTGCCGGGTGGCGGCCTTCGCGGCCGTCCAAGTCCCATCTGCACGGCGGGCGGACGCGCGTTGGCGGCGCACATGCGGCTCGGGTCTGGCATGGGGGTGCGGACGAAGCAGGGCGGCGCGGAGTTGGCGGGCCAGGTCGGTGGCCGTCTTGGCTTCGACCAGGCGGTTCGGGAGGAGCGCCCACAGGGATCCGCTGAACTCGCCGTGCCAGATGCAGGTGCCGGGGAAGGCGCTGCGTAGGTCGTCGAGGGCCTGGTCGAGGTCGAGGTCCACTTCCAGAGGGCCTGTCGGACGTGCGAGCGGTGGTGGCGCTGGCGCGAGGTGGCCATTGCCTCGCTGGTGGAACCACGCCTCGGAAATGTGGGTCATCGGGATGCCTCCGGCAGCACTTACCAGGTGGACGGGAACATGCGGTGCTTGAGGACGGCGTCGACCTGGTCGGCGGCGTGCTTGGTGTCGCCGCATGGGCAGAGGTAGCCGTGCCGTCCGCGTCCGGCCTCGTAGTAGGCCCAGCCCCGGCCGGGCATGGCGTGGACGGTCACGGCAACACGGACGTGGTCATCCGGGCTGAACGCGAAGACCCACAGCACCGGGTGACGGGTCGGGAACTCGTCGGCCTGGTAGAGCTTGATGTGCCGGTATCCCTTGGGCGCAATGGCGACCGCGAGCAGGTCCAGATGACGAATCGCGGTAGCGCGCCCCAGGCGGGTGCGCCACCGCAGCAGGTGCCGCTCGGTCTGGACGTTCACCGGGAGCATCGAGCCCATACGACCTTCCCCTCCTCATTGAGCGGCCGGACGCCCCAGTCGTGGACGAGTTGCTCCATCAGCAGCAGCCCACGCCCACTCTCGGCGTCGTCGTCCTCGCCCCGGACGACGGGTTCACCTGCGCCCTCGTCCCGCACCTCGATCACGACCAGGTCGTCGCGCACGTCAGGGATGACCCCGACGACGATCTGCCCGAATCCCACGTGCTTGTAGGCGTTGGTGACCAGTTCGGTGACCACGACCCGGCCGACGAAGTCGTCGGCGATCCCGAGTTCACGGAACCGCCCGATCAGGTAGCGGCGCGCTTTCGCGGGCGCTCGGTCGGACGGCTCCAGCACCAAGGCCGGCGCCTCGGGCGCGAGATGTGCTGCGGGCATCGGTGAACCCCTCCAGCCTGGACGGCGGCTGATCCCGACCGGACCCTCCACCTCAAACCGGAAGATCCCGCCGCTATCACCCTGTGTAATCGAATGACCACCATCAAGCCAGAGCGCCCTCCTAGAATTCAGGAGAGCCGCCAATTAGCCACATATGAGTAGCGGCTACTAGCGCGCTACTAGCGCCCGTAAGGAGAGTGCTCGTGTCCCCATCCGGTAGTGCCCGGCCTAGGATCGATCCCGATCTGGCGGGCTTCGGAACCGTGGTCAAGCGGTGCCGCGAAGCGGCGGGCATCAAGCAAGGCGAGCTGGCCGAACTCGCCAACGTCGCTCGCTCCTACATCAGCCATGTGGAGTGCGGCCGGACGAAATGCCGCCGGGACTTCGCCGAGCGTCTCGACAACACTCTCAACACCCGAGGCGAGATCGTCCAGGCATGGGACGACCTTCTGGAGAAGATCAAGCAGGTCAGGTACCCGACCCACTTCGTCGCCTTCCCGAAGGCGGAAGCGTCGGCCGACCAGCTACGGGTGTATGAGAACTATCTCGTCTATGGGCTGTTTCAGACGGAGGCGTATGCTCGTGTCCTGCTGGTCGACGATGATGCGGTAGCCACCCGGATGAAGCGTCAGTCCCTCTTGTCCAGGACGCCCCGTCCGATGATCAGTGTGGTGATGGAGGAGAGCGTCCTGTACCGGCAGGTCGGCTCCAAGGAGGTCATGCGTGAGCAACTCGAGCACTTGATCGAGCTCTCTTTGCGGGAAGGCATCTTCTTGCAGATCGCCAGGACTGCCTATTATCGGGGCGTGCGGGCCTCATTCACCATTGCAACTCAATCCGACCGGAGCGAGATCGCCTATGTTGTCAAAGCTACGGGAGGTGAAACGACCCGTGACCCGTCAGAGCTTGCGAAAATAAGTGAAGCGATGCACACGTTGAACGCACAGTCGCTCAACACAGAGGACTCGCGAGCATTGATTAGAAAGGTAATTGAGGAAAGATGGATCTAAGCGGAGTGGTCTGGCGCAAGGCATCGCGTAGCCACGACGATGGAGATCAGTGCGTTGAGGCCGCATCCCTCCCCGATCTAGTGGCCATCCGGGACAGCAAGGATCCTGACGGTCCGAAACTTGTGGTGAGCCGCGGAGAGTTCCAGCGCCTTGCTGAGGCGCTCAAGAACCTCTGACGGACTTACAGCGCCGAGGAGGTTAGCGACACATCCTAATTGGGCCGATCGGACGTCAGTTCTTCTTCAGCTCCTCGGCGAGCATCACGATGATGCCGCTGGGACCGCGGACATACGTGAGCTTGTAGATGTCCTCATAGGTGGCCACGCCGCGAAGCGGACGGCATCCGTGTTTCGCGGCTATCTCAAGGGCTTCGTCGATGTCGTCGACTGAGAAGGCGACGCGGTGCATGCCGATCTCGTTGGGAAGAGTGGGCTCCGACTCGATCGCTTCGGGGTGGATGTACTCGAAGAGCTCAAGGCGGCCGTGACCGTCCGGCGTCTGGAGCATCGCAATGTTGGCGTGGTTGCCATCATGGCCGACGGCAGTGTCGGTCCACTCACCACTGACCGTGTCACGGCCGACGACCGTGAGCCCGAGGTCTGTGAAAAAGGAGATCGCTGCTTCGAGGTCGCGAACGGTGATGCCGACGTTCTCAAGTTTGATGGCCATGTGTTGCATGCTACCGGGCGGCCTCCGCGTGACCCTCGGCGTTCGCGGTGACCCTTCTGATCGTCGGGCTCGTATCGCGGGTACTCGGTGGCGGCACCGGGTGGGTGCCCAGGCCCGACCCTAGGATTGACGGATGGAGGTTCGATCTCTCGCCTTTCGCACGGATCTGTTGCTTCGCCGCTTGGCCGGCTCCGTCATCTTGGATCACCCGTCTCACCAGGTAGTCCGGACGCCCGCCAATCCGTTCTTCTGGTGGGGTAACTTCGTGCTCGTCACTCCCGACGCGCTCCCGGACGCCCTCGGCCTTTTCGCTGCGGCATTCCCGGACGCGTCTCACCTGGCAGTCGGGGTGGACGGAACCGACGGTGAGGCGGGCCACCGCGCAGAATGGGAGCGGCACGGGATCGACGTCGAAACCGACACGGTCCTCACGGCCTCCTTCCTCCGGACACCCGCACACCCGGCGGATGCCAGCCTGCGCACGCTGACAGAGGACGACTGGGAGCTGGCGGCGCATCTGCGGCATGCGTGCGACGAGTCGGAGCCATCGGAGGAGAACACCGCGTTCCAGGCGGCGAAACTCGCCGAGGAACGACGCCTGTGCGAGGCAGGCGACGCCACCTGGTTCGGCGCGTTCGTGGACGGCCAGATGCGCGCCGGCCTCGGTATCGTCCCCGACGGCCAAGGACTCGCCCGCTACCAGCACGTCGAGACCCATCCCGCCTTCCGCCGACGCGGCCTGGCTTCCTCACTCGTCCACTTCGCCGGGACAAAGGCCATGGCCGAAGGAGCCCGAACGCTCGTGATGGTCGCCGATCCGGATGCCGAGGCGATTGGGATCTACCGATCACTCGGATTCACCAAAACCGAACACCAGGTCAGGCTCCAGCGCTCGGTCGATCCCTGACGGTTCGGCCCCATCACCGACCAGCACCGCAACAAGATCGCCCACCAGGCCGCGCTCATCGAGTCCGCACTCGGGAGCGACCCGGCGGACGTCCCGAGCACGGCCCCCGCGCGCGCCACCGGCCGCCGCATCCTGCTGATCGCGCCCGGAGGCGCCGCCGACCTGCGCCGGGTCGCCCCAGCTCTCCCGCACCCCGCCGACGTCCGAGCCTCCGAGCCGCCGCGCCGCCGGGAACCGTCGCCGGATTGGACATCACCGCCGATGCCACCGGCCTGACGCTGTTCGTGACGGTGCGGCGCGCTGACGAGCCGGGGTGATCCCCGCAGCCGGCGTCGTGTTCGTTGCTGACGCGGCCTCGGTCGTCAGTCGAGGCCTTCGATGATGCGGAAGTCGCGCTCGACGCTGTCGGCGAGTACGGCCAGCGCCTCCTGGTAGGCCGCACTCTCGCGTGCGGCGACCGCCTGTTCGAAGCTGTCGAACTCGACCAGGACGACGCGCTCGGCGACACCGGCGTCGTGTGCGACGACCCGGCTGCCGCCGCGGGCGAGCGTCCGCCCGCCCGCGGCCCTGACAGCCGGACCGGCCAGCTTGTCGTAGGCGGCAAGCCTCTCAGGGTCTGCGATGGTGCGGTAGACGCTGACCCAGTAGCCCTTGGCCACGGTACCTCCCGTGTTCGGAATCGATGATCAAAAACATACTCAGATCCATGGCCGGCGCGCTGCGGGGCGGCGAGCCGGCGGAGACGGCGTCGAAGTCGGACGGCTTCGATCAACCGGCTGGGGCTGTGATCGGACCGGTCTCGGGTGAGCGTCGGCGGGCGAGGGCGAGGCTGACCATCGTCGTGATCGCCATCGCGGCGACGCCGACCAGCGCCGCGGTCGTGTAGGCGTCGTCGTCCGGGAAGAGGCGGCCCGTGGCGGTGCCGGCGGCCAGGACCAGACCGCCGATGGCGCTGCCCAGGGAGTACCCGACGCTGCGGACGACGTAGTTGAAGCTCATGGCGCTCGACGTCTCGCTCTTGGGGGTGACGGCCAGGATGACGCCGGGCATGGCGGCCGAGAAGCTGCCGACGCCGAAGCCCAGCACGCCCATGGCCGCGAGCAGTTCGGCCAGGTTGGACCGGGCGGCGGCGAACAGGACGAACCCGCCGCCGACGATGGCGGCGCTGCCGGCCAGGAGCAGGGGGCCGTCGATCCGTTCGCGGACCCGCGGCGTGAGCTTGCCGGCGACGAACCCCAGCACGGAGAACGGGATGAGGACCAGCCCCGCCACGAACGTGGTCAGCCCGAAGCCGTAGCCGGCGCTGTGCGGCGTCTGCGCGTAGCGGGTGATGAGCGTGAGCAGGAGGTACATGCCGCTCCCGCCGACGAACATGGCGATGTTCGCCCCGGCGACCGCCGGGTGCCGTACCGCCCGGACGTCGACCAGGGGCGTCTTGGTTCGCAGTTCGGAAACGGTCCAGGCGCAGAGCAGGAGTACGGCGGCGGCGGCAAGGGTCACCGCCACGGCGAGGTGTCGGCTCCACAGGCTCCTCTCGCCGGCCAGGAACAGGACGAGGAGCAGTCCACCCGTCAGGACGAGCGCACCGGCCACGTTCACGTGAGCGGAGCGGCCTTCGGGAGCCGCGGGCATGGAGCGCCACGCGGTCACGAAGGCGATGGCGGTGACGAGCAGGCCGAGGCCGTAGGCGGCCCGCAGTCCGCCGAACTCGGCGAGCAGCGCGGCCAGCGGGTAGCCGACGCCGGCTCCGATGATGGAGACCACCGAGATCAGGGCGATCGTGGCCGCGCTGCGCTCCTCGGGAAGATGGTCGCGGGCCACGCCCATCATCAGCGCCGTGAGACCGAGTCCGACGCCTTGGGCCGCTCTGCCCACGAGCAGCCAGGCGAACGGCAGCGGCAGCACGGTGAGCGCGCTGCCGACGACGACGATCGCCAGCGTGGCGAGGATCGTGGCCCGCCGGTGCGGACCGGCGCCGAGCCGGCCGAGGACGGGTGTGGCGACGGCGCCGCTGAGCAGGGCGATGGTCAGCGTCCACTGCGCGCTGTCGAGGGAGACGTGGAACGTGGTCGCCACGCTGGTGATGAGCGGCGTCCCGAGGCTGGCGACCGCCGCCACGACCAGGGCGATGAACACCAGGGCGGGGACCAGCAGACGTGCCTCGGAACGTGCCGGGGCAGTGCTCATGGGCTGGTCATGAGCCCGGGCCGCGGTCACCGGTCCGACTCCTCTCGGGCGTGGCTTTCGAGCTCCGCCAGATGCAGCAGCGCCGGAAGGGCTGCCGCCAAGGCCCCGACCTCGTCACCGGTGAGTTCGTCGATCAACCGCGCGTACGCGTCGACGCCCGCCTGGCGTCGAGTCCGGACGTACGACGCGCCGGCCTCGGTCAGGCACACCAGCGTGACCCGCTTGTCGGACGGATCGCCCTTCCGTTCGACCAGCCCGGATTCCTCCATCACCCGGACCAGGACGGTCATCGCGGGCTGGGTGACGCCCTCGGCCACCGCCAGATCGGTAATCCGTCGCGGGCCGGTCTTGTCCAGGGTGGCCAAGGTGGCGGCGGACGTGAGGCTCATGTCACGGGGAAGGCGTCTCACGGCCCTGGTGGCCAGACCGTAGAGGGCTGACCCGATGGCATCGGAAGCGCCGTGCGCGGCATCTCGGCGACTCATGCCTAAAGCATAGCAGCTTTATATACACCCTTTATGTATCTCCCGATCAGGGATCGTCGGCGGCGACCTCGACGCCGAACACCTCCACCCCGACCAAGCCATGGCGCTGTCGGACGTGGGTGGGACACTGCTCGGCCATGACGACTCCACCGCGTTGGGCCGACGACCTGTTCCCGTTCCCCACTCCGCCCGCGCTCGCCAAGGTGATCGATATCGCCTGGGAGGAGGGGTTCCTCGGGACGGACCTCTACGAGGAGGGCCTGTACGACCCTTACCGCGTGCAGGGCAGCTTTGCCCTGCCGTTCGACCTGTGCGAGGTACCGCTCGCGCCCCCTGGTTGGGAGGACTGCTACCCAGAGGGAGTGTTTCGCCGACACAACGTGCCGTTCTGGTCCGTGCCCGAACTCCTGCCGTTCGCGGACTTGGGCAACGGCACCTGCATCGGCTGGGTGGTCCCGGCGCCGGAACTGGGCCGCAGCGACCATCCCGTTGCCTCCTTCGGCCATAAGGAGCCGGGCGTCATCGGCCGGAACACCTTGGACGGCCTCACCTTTCTGCTTTCCCTCGCCTTGCGCAGCGGAGGAGACTCTCAGCGCGCCCGGGTGGCACATCTCTCCACCGAACTCGGTATCCACCCCACCCCGGAATACGGGGTTAACCCGGGCGGCGGCGACGCGGAGGTCCCCCTCGATCTGGCGCCGCCCGTCGGCTGGCGCCACGAACCCGACCCGTCCGGCATCGGTGTCGGCGTCCTCGCACCGGACGACGCCTTCGCCGACGAATACCCGACCTTTATCGGGGAGACAGATGCCATTCTGGCGGACGCCTCCCAAATGCTCGATGCGGGCTATCCGGCGAGCGCTCTTCTCGGTCTCACCGCCGCCTACCACGAGGACGCACAACGCATTCCCGCACTCCACCCCCTATGGGCCCGCGCCTACGACGACCTCGGCCGCACACTGCTCCGCGAACGCCTCGACGTCATGCTGGAAGACCACCAGCGCCAGAACGCGCGCTAACGCCGTGAACTGGACTCACGCCGTGGCCGGGGCCAATCGGGACACGAGTCAGTAGCGGGCGTCGAGGATGCGTCCGTCCGCGGTGCCGATGAGGACACGGCCGTCGTCCGATACCGCGAGCGATGTCGCGGAGGTGGGCATGCCGTGGACGGTCAGCGACCGCCTCCAGCGGAGCCTGCCGTCCGCGGCGCCCAGGGCGATGACCTCGCCTGAGTCCAGTGCCACCAGGACCGTGTCCCCGGCGGCGTCCATCGCCGTGACGACGGCTTCGCATTCGGAGACCCATTCGGGCTCGCCGTCCGCCCGCCGCCGCGCTACGAACGCCTCTATCCGGCGGTGCGGACCCGAGTGGCTGACGACGCCGGCATGGACCAGGGCGTCCGGCAACCGGACGCCAGGCCCGCCGAAGAGCCGGGTACCGCGTCCGGCATCCCAGTCCAGGGGGAACAGCGGCCGGACCGCGCCGGACGGCTCCACGGCCGCGATCCACACGCCGTGCGGTGTGGGCTGGAGGAACAGCAGCTCCGGGCTCCGGCGGATGACGAAGGTGGCGTTGGCGAACTCGTACCCGCCCAGGTCGAGGGGCTCCGACTCCTGCTGATCAGGGGACACCAGGGTGGTGGCGGCCTCGGTGGGGGCGTGCCGGGTGTCCAGCAGCAGCACCCAGCCGTCCTGCCTCCCGGTCACCACGACAGGGGTCTGCGAACCGGCGGGACGCAGGACCTCGCCGTTGTGGAGCGACAGGCGTTCGGCACCGTTCGGCCGGTACCGCACCCGGGATCCGTCCCAGCCGGGCGCCCACTGGATCTCCACCCAGGCCGCCCGCTGATCCGGCGTGACCACGATCCGCCTGCCACCGCCACCGGGCACCGGCGCCACCCACTCCCGCAGACCGGACGGGAGCCACGACTCAAGCCGCACCTCGTCCAATGCGGCCAGGACCCGGCCGTCGCGCAGCGGCTCCACCGCCCGGACCTGGCGGCGCGGCGTGAAAGTCGCGCTGAGCGATTCCAGGGTGCGCAGCGCCGCCTCCGGAGCGCCTCCGCGCACCGACGGCACGCGGTCTCCGGCCAGCTCGTCCGGGCCGATCGTCTTGGCGGACGGGGCCGCCCAGTCGTCACGGGCGATGGACGCGGCAAAACCCCAGGTATCACCCTCGCCGCTCTCATCGTCGGTCGCCGCAAGGATCAGGTCGAGACTGCGTTCGTCGCGCCACCGCGCGGACCGGACGTCCCGCCCCGAGACCAGGGCGGAGACGGCCTCGCCCGAGAGCAGGTCGAGCAGCAGCAGCTCGCCTTTGTAGACGAAGCCGCCGTCGTAGCTTCCGGTGCCGATGGCCGCCAGCGGCAGCGCCGGGTGGAACGCGATCGTGTTGACCGGCCACCGCGACGGCAGGAGGTACTGGCAGCGCAGGCCGTCCATGCCGTAGACCCCGATGCGGTGGGTGCTCCGCCCGCTGGTGAGGGTGCCGGGCTGCCATCCGGGCGGGCCGACCGCGCCACCGGCGACGACGAGCCCCCGTGACTCGCTGACGGCCGCCACCGACGGAAACCCGATCTCGGCGAAGGAACGGTCACCGAGGACACGATCGATGATCAGCGAGTCCAGCACGGCGCCTCCAGGATCGGCAAGCCGACCATCCTCGCAGTCATTCCAAAGTCCGAGGCCACCCCGGACCGGCTCACCGCGGCCTCGTACGTCCGCGCCTCCTCGCCCGCCCCCCCGGCAACGGCTCGACGTTGACGCCCCGCCAGCTCAGGCGCGCATGAGCACGACGTCCTCCGCGTTGCCCGCGTACGCGATCAAGTCATAGCCGCTCACACCCGCCAACCTACGAGCCGCGGCGCCGCCCTGGCCATGATAGTCAAAGGTTGGACCTTTGAAAAGTTGGCTCTAAGGGCCATCGTTTCGGTCACGGGCCATTGACTTGGGCAAAGGTACCTAGTACCAAAGGATCAACCAAAGAACCTTCCTGTCACCAGGGCGATCGTCCGAACGGAGGTGGCCATGCCATGGGCGGGCTGCTGGAGCTCACCGATATCACCGTCCGCTACGGCGCCGACATCCATCCGGTCCGCGACCTGACGATGAGCGTCCAGGAGGGCGGCACGGTGGCGCTCGTCGGGAGCAACGGCGCGGGCAAGACGACGCTGCTGCGCGCGCTGTCGGGCACCCTGCGGTTCCATCGCGGCACCGTCAGCGCGGGCGGCGTCACCCTGGCCGGCGACCGGATCGACCGGCTCGATCCCGCCGAGATCGTGCGGCGCGGCATCGCACATGTGCCCGAGGGGCGGCGGATCTTCAAGGAGATGACCGTCGAGGAGAACCTGCTGGTCGGCTCGCTCGCCCTGGGCGCCCGCAAGGACAGGCGCACGCTGCTGGACGAGATGCTCGACCTGTTCCCCGTCCTGCGCAAGAAGCGGCGGACGGGGGCGGCGCTGCTGTCCGGCGGCGAGCAGCAGATGCTCGCCATCGGCCGGTCGCTGATGTCGCGGCCGAGGCTGCTCATGCTGGACGAGCCGTCCCTCGGTCTGGCCCCGACGGCGATCTCGATGGTCGGCGACGTGATCGCCCGGATCGCGGAGCGCGGCACGACCGTCCTGCTGGCGGAGCAGAACATCGCGCTCGCGCGGCGCCTCGCGACCCAGGTCCTGGTGCTGCGGCTCGGCCGGGTGGAGTGGCGTGGCGCCCCCGGGGAGATGGACGACAGCGGTGTCGTCCGCGACCTGTACCTGGGCGGCACGGGACGGGAGAGAGAAGCGGAGGCCGGATCATGAGCGCCGGGGCGGCACTGGCGGTCGAGGCGGTGAGCGTCCACTTCTCCGGCGTGCGGGCGCTGAACGAGGTGAGCCTCGACGTCGCGCCGGGGTCGGTGTCGGCGGTCATCGGGCCGAACGGCGCGGGCAAGTCGACGCTGTTCAACGTGATCACCGGGTTCTACCGGCCGAGCGCGGGACGGGTCCGGCTGGGCGAGGCGGAGCTGACCCGCATGCGGCCGCACCGCATCGCCAGGCTCGGCGTCAGCCGCACGTTCCAGAACCTGGAGCTGTCCGACGGCGAGACCGTGCTGGAGAACATCATGCTGGGCTGCTACCTGCAAGGACGCAGCGGCGTGCTGCGCGCGGGGCTGCGGCTGCCCGGCGCGCGGGCGGAGGAGCGCGCGGCCCGAGAGCGGTGCGCGGAGATGGCCGAGCTGGTCGGACTGGGGCCGCTGCTGCACCGTCCGTGCGGGCCGCTGCCGTACGGCACCCGCAAGCGCGTCGAGATCGCGCGGGCGCTCGCGGGCGAGGCCCGGCTGCTGCTCCTGGACGAGCCGGTGGCCGGCATGACGGCCGGTGAGATCGACGCCATGGCGGAGCTGATCCGGACCGTCCACGGGTCGCTGGGCCTGACGATCCTGCTGATCGAGCACGACGTGCGCTTCGTGCTCGGCCTCGCCGGGTCGGTCACCGTCCTGGACTTCGGCGAGGTGATCGCGCGGGGCTCCCCGGACCAGATCCGCGCGGATCCCGCGGTCATCGCCGCCTACCTCGGCGAGGATCCGCCGGCCGGCGCCGCGGCGGCCCCGGGCACCCCGTCCACCGAGACCGCCTGAGGCGGAAGGACAGAGCCATGCGTCTTGCGAACCTCCTGGTCGACGGGCTGTCACTGGGACTGATCTACGCGCTGATCTCGATCGGCTTCGTCGTCATCTTCCGGGGCACGAAGACCCCGAACTTCGCGCACGGGTCGATGCTCGTGCTCGGCACGTTCGTCGTGGCGAGCCTGCACTCCCGGCTCGGCTTCGGCGGCGCCCTCGCCGCCGGGATCCTCGTGTCGGCGGTGTCCGGCCTGCTGGTCAACCGGATCGCGATGCTGCCGACGCGGGACGCGGGCACCGACGTGCGCGGGATCATCACCATCGGCCTCAACGTCATCCTCACCGCCGAGCTGACCCGCCGGCTCGGCGCCAACATCATGTCGACCGGCGCGCCGTGGGGGGACGCGACGCTCAGCGCCGGCGGGCTGCGGCTGCCGGTGTCGCGGCTGTGCGCGCTGCTCGTCTCGGTGCTGATCATCGGCGGCTTCATGCTGGTCAACCGGTACACGATGATGGGCCTGTCGGCGCGGGCGACCGCGGAGGACCCGGAGATCGCGAGCATGGTCGGGGCCCGGCTGCGGCGTGTGTCGGACTCGGCGTGGATCCTCGGCGGCGTGTTCGCGGCGGTCGCCGGGGTGTTCCTCACCACCTATCCGAGCGCGGGCCTGGTCGTCGGCACGAGCGAGATCGCGATCCTGGCCTTCCCCGCCGCGGTCATCGGCGGGCTGGACTCCGTCGGCGGCGCGGTGGCGGGCGGGCTGCTCGTCGGGCTGTCGCAGTCGCTGGTGTCCGGCTACCACGACCGGCTCGACTTCCTCGGGCACGGCTTCGACACGGTGGCCCCCTGGATCCTGATGGTCGCGGTCCTGCTGTGGCGGCCGCACGGACTGTTCGGCAAGCGCCCCCTGTACCGCATCTGAGCCGTCCCGGCTCAGCTCCGGCGCCGGCCCCTCGCGCCGTCCCGCCGCCTTCCCCTGCCTCAATCCAACGGAGGAGGACTCCGTGCACACCAGTCCGTGGACCCGGCTCTCCCGCCATCGCGCCGCCGGCGCGGCGGCCCTCGCCGTCCTGGCCCTTGTCCTGCTGGCCGCGCCACTCGCGCTCCCGGACTTCTGGCAGCAGCTCATCCTGTTCTCCGGTGCCGCCGCGGTCGGCGCGATCGGCCTGAACCTGCTGGTCGGCGTCAACGGCCAGCTGTCCCTGGCGCACGGCTTCTTCCTGGCCATCGGCGCCTACGGGTACGCCTACCTCGGTCCGGGCAGCGGCGACGCCGGGACGAGCAGCGCGGGCCTGCCCACCCCGGTCGCCGCCGTCCTCGCGGTCGCCGCGGCGGGCGTCGCCGGCCTGCTGTTCAGTCCGGTCGCCGCGCGGGTCCGCGGCATCTACCTGGGCCTCGCCTCGCTGGCGCTGATCATGGTCTGCAAGCAGGTGCTCGCGGACGCGCGCCCGCTCACGGGCGGGGCCTACGGGCGGGACATCCCCGAGTTCGACCTCTTCGGCTTCCACTTCGGCGACCAGAGCCCCTACCTCTACGTCCTCGGGCAGCCGTTCGGCGCGTTCGACCGGCTCTGGTACCTCGTCCTGGCGGTGCTGGTGCTGGCCTGCCTGTTCATGCGGAACGTGCTGCACAGCCGGGTGGGCCGCGGGCTGCGGACGATCCGGGACAGCGAGCCCGCCGCCGCGGCCGCGGGGATCCACGTCCAGCGGTACAAGTCGCTCGCGTTCACGCTGTCGTCGGTCTACGCCGGGATCGCGGGGGTCCTGCTCGGGCTGCTCTTCCAGCACGTCGTGCCCGAGTACTTCAGCCTCACGCTGTCGGTGCAGTACCTCGCGATGATCGTCATCGGCGGGATGGGCTCCACCCGCGGCGCGGTGGCCGGCGCGTTCGTCGTCACCGGGATCCCGCTGCTGCTCGCCGAGTACTCCGAGCACATCCCGTTCACCTCGACGGCGGGCGGCGGCGGCCTCGACACCGGGGTGCTGTCCCAGTTCGTGTTCGGCGCCCTGATCATCGTCATCCTCGTCGCCGGGGCGCGCCGCCCCGGCCCGCTCCTGCGGCTCCGCCGCGCACCGAGCGGCGACCCGGCCGCCTCCGCGGCCCCCACCCCGGCCTCCGGGCCCACCGAAAGGATCCGAGCTTGACTTCCTCCCCACGCCTAAAGGCGGGGGATTCCAGCCGTCACCGGTTGGGGTTCCTGCTTCGTCGCTGTCTGCCCGCTCGGCTTGCGCCGTTTGGGTCTTACGTCAGCTCCACAGGCCGTCACCGCCAGCCCGGCGGCCACAATGTTGCGCGCGGCGTTGACGTCCCGGTCGTGGCGGGCGCCGCACCCGCACTCCCATTCCCTCACGTTGAGGGGCATCTTCTCGGCGACCGTCCCGCACTCCGAGCACAGCTTGCTGGAGGGGAACCATCGGTCGATCACGACGAGTTCGCGGCCGTACCAGTCGGCCTTGTACTCCAGCATGGTCCGCAGTTCCCGCCAGCTCGCGTCCGAGATGGCGCGGGCGAGGGAGTGGTTGCGGACCATGCCTGCGACGTTCAGGTCCTCGATCACGACCACTTGGTTCTCGTGGACGAGCCGAGTCGGCAGCTTGTGCAGGAAGTCCCGGCGCCGGTCAGCGATCCGCGCCTTGGCCTTCTCCCCGTTCTTCGAGCCTTTGGCCTTGCGCGCCAGGTCCTTCTGAGCCTTGGCGAGGCGCCCGCTGTCGCGGCGCTCATGCCGGGGGTTGGCGACCTTCTCACCCGCCGACAGGGCGACCAGGGATGTGACCCCGGCGTCGACCCCCACAGCCGTCTCCACCGGGGTGAGGCGGGTGATGGTGTCCTCGCACAGCAGGGACACGAACCAGCGCCCCGCCGCGTCGCGGCTGACGGTGACCGTGGACGGTGCGGCGCTCTCGGGCAGCGGCCGGGACCACACGATCGCGAGCGGCTCGGGCATCTTCGCCAGCGTCAAGAGCCCGTCACGCCACGCAAACGCACTGCGGGTGTACTCCGCAGAGGCGCGGGACTTCTTTCGCGACTTGAAACGCGGGTAGGCAGCGCGTCTGGCGAAGAAGTTCGTGAACGCCGTCTGCAAGTGCCGCAACGCCTGCTGCAAAGGCACACTCGACACCTCGCCCAGGAACGCCAGTTCCTCGGTGCGTTTCCAGGCGGTGAGCATCGCGGAGGTCTCCACGTAGGAGAGCCGGCGCTGCTCCGAATACCAGGCGCGGGTTCGTTCCTCCAACGCCCGGTTGTAGACCAGGCGCGCGCAGCCGAACGTGCGGGACAGCTCCGCCGCCTGCTCATCCGTGGGATAGAAGCGGTACCGGAAAGCCCGCTTCACCTGCCGCGCCATGCCTCACATCCTATGCCGCCGCCGATAAGGTTCGCTCGCATGTTCGAGGAACGGCGCGACACCACGCGGGGGCGTGTTTCCTCCCCAGGGCTGAAGCCCGGGGTCTCCACACTCAGGAGTTCTCGATGAGACACCTTCGCGCGGGCGGACCGGTGACCGCCGCCGCCCTCACCGCCCTCGCCCTGGCGGCGGCCGCCGCCTGCAGCACCAGTCCCCCGGGCGGAGAGGAGGGCGGGGCCGGGCCCGGCGTCACCGCCAAGACGATCAAGCTGGGGTACCTGACCGACCTGTCGGGCGCGATCTCCGGGCAGGGCCGGGTCGACCTGGCCGGGTCCCGGATGTACCTGGACCGGCTGAACGCGGCCG
The DNA here is from genome assembly GCF_004349235.1 of Actinomadura darangshiensis. Lineage (GTDB taxonomy): Bacteria > Actinomycetota > Actinomycetes > Streptosporangiales > Streptosporangiaceae > Spirillospora > Spirillospora darangshiensis. Next base: position 31,318 of record NZ_SMKY01000020.1, read on the forward strand.
GCGGGATCTGCGGCCGCAAGGTCGAGCTCGCCGTCGAGGACCACGGCTACGACGTCCAGAAGGCGATCAGCCTCTACCGCAAGACGACCCCGGACGTGCTCGGCTACCTGTCCCTGCTGGGCTCGCCGCAGTTCGAGGCGCTGAAGAGCAAGATCCAGAACGATGACGTGGTGACGGGCATCCTCGGCTGGGACTCCAACTCCCTGACCTCGCCCGACGTGCTCGTCTACGGGACGCCCTACGACCTGGAGACGATCAGCGGGATCGGCTACCTGGTGGACCAGAAGATCCTGCGCAAGGGCGACTCCCTCGGCCACATCTACTGGCAGGGCAGCTACGGGGAGAACGCGTTGCGCGGGGCGAAGTTCGCGGCGCAGAAGTACGGGCTGAAGCTCGTTCCGGTGCAGGTCGACCCGGCCGAGTCCGACCTCACCCGCCAGGTGCGCGGCCTGCAGTCGCAGAAGGTGAAGGCGATCATGCTGAGCACGCTGCCGACGCAGGCGGCCTCGGTCGCCTCGGTCACGTCGTCGAGCGGCTGGCGGGTGCCGATCCTCGGCAACAGCGCGACCTTCCTGCCGCAGCTGCTGAAGACGCCGTCGGCGGACGCCCTGCAGAAGCAGTTCTACCTGGTCAGCTCCCGGCTGCCGTTCGGCACGGACAACAAGGTCGCCAAGGACATCCAGCAGGAGTTCGAGAAGGCCGAGCCGCAGGGGATCAAGGGCGGCGAGGACGGCATCAACGTCGGCTGGGCGGCCGCGCAGGTCTACACCGAGGTCGTCAAGAAGGCGTGCGCGTCGGGCGGCCTGACGCGGGAGAGCATGGAGAAGGCGCTGCGGGCGTCCTCGGCGATCGACACCGGCGGGCTGCTGCCCACCCTCGACTACTCGAAGGTCGGCCTGGCCCCGTCGAAGTCGGTGTACGTGTCGCGCCCGGACGCGAAGCAGCCCGGCGGGCTGAAGCTGCTCACCAAGGAGCTGTACACCGCGAAGGAGGCCGCCGCGTACCAGACCCCGGGCCAGTCCAACGGCGGCTGACCGGCGTTGACTTGCGGCGTGTTGCCCTTATCCGGCTCTCATAAGGGCAACACGCCGCAAGTCAACGGGGTGGGTGGTCCGTCCAGCGGGGGTGGGTCTTGTGGACGAATGCCTCTGCGCCGGCGCGGAAGTCGGTGCTGCCGTAGACGCGGGCGACGATGTCGGTGCCGTCCGGGACGTTCTGGCGGCGCAGCCTCCGCTGCGTCTCCTTGGCGGCCCACATCGTCAGGGGGGCATGGGTTCGGAGGCCGTCCAGGAGCCGGTCCACCTCCGTCTCCAGCTCGTCCTCGCCGGCCAGGCGCTGCACGAAACCGATGGCCTCGGCCTCCTCGCCGGTGAACAGGCGGGCGTTCAGCAGCATGTCCAGGCAGCGGGCGGGGCCGAAGTGGTGCAGGAGCAGCGCGTGCGTGCTCGGCGAGAGGCAGTTGCCGAGCGTGCGGGCGATCGGCACCCCGAAACGCGCCGAAGGGGTGGCCGCCCGCAGGTCGCAGGCGGCGGCGAGAGCCAGGCCGCCGCCCAGGCAGTGGCCTCGGACCACGGCGAGCGTCGGCACCTGGACATCCTCCAGCCGGTGCAGGACGCGTGTCACGGCGGCCTCGTAGGCGACGCCGTCGTCCGCGCCCGTGAAGCCGGTGAACCAGCGGATGTCGGTCCCGCTGACGAAGGCGTCCGTCCCCGCGCCCCGGAGCACCAGGACCCGGACCGCCGCGTCGCCGTCGGCGCGCTCGCAGGCATCGTGGACGGCCTCGTACATCGCCGGAGTCATCGCGTTGCGGCTGGACGGCCGGTCGAACGTCAGCGTCAGTACACCGGCGTCGAACCGGGTCAGCGTCTCTGGCATGGGGCGGCCTCTCTTGACGGGTTCTCGCTTCCGTGTATATCAAAGGATCAACCAATGATTAGGTGGCATCATGGCCCAGCGCTCCGAAGACGACCGGGCGGCCGCCGCGCCCCCGTCCGCCGACGACCTCGCCGTCCTGCTCCGCGCGGCGGGCATCACACACCTCCCCGGCGGACTGGAGCGGACGGCCGAGGCGCACGCCATGTTCCGCGGCTTCGGCGAGCGACTGGCGGCGCTCGATCTCGGCGACACCCCGCCCGCCACGGTCTTCGACCCGGAGTGGCGGTGACGCGATGCAGCCGTTCGAGCTGACGCTGGCCGAGGCGGCGGCGTCGATCTCCGCGGGACAGCTGTCGCCGGCGGAGCTGCTGGAGTCCGTCCTCGGGCGGGTCGCGGCGGTCGACGGACGCGTCGGCGCCTTCGTCGAGGTGATGGCGGACCGGGCACGCGCCGCCGCGCGGGAGGCCGGAGCCGAGATCGTCCGGCGGGGGCCGCGCGGTCCGCTCCATGGTGTCCCGGTGGCGATGAAGGACCTCTACGACATCGCGGGACTGCGCACGGGCGCCGGCTCCCGAGCCCGGGACGGGCATCTCGCCACCGCCGACTCGGCCGTGACGGAGCGGCTGGCCGGCGCCGGGGCCGTCCTGTTCGGCAAGGTGCGCACCCACGAGTTCGCGTACGGGTCGGCCACGCCGGGCACCCGCAACCCCTGGACGCTCCAGCACGTCCCCGGCGGTTCCAGCGGCGGTTCCGGGGCGGCCGTCGCGGCCCGCATGGCGCCGGTGAGCATGGCGACCGACACCGGCGGCTCGATCCGCGGACCTGCCGCGCACTGCGGGGTGACCGGCCTGAAGCCGACCTACGGACTGGTCCCGATGCGCGGGGTCGTCCCGCTGGCCTGGTCGCAGGACCACGCCGGCCCGATCGCGCGGACCGCGGAGGACATCGCCCTGGTGATGAACGCCGTCACCGGACCCGACGCACCCGACTTCACCGCGCGACTGCGCGGAGGGGCCGCCGGGCTCACGCTCGGCGTGCCGTCGGCGTTCTTCTTCGACGACTGCCATCCCGACGTGGAGGCGCTCGTCCGCGAGGCGATCGCGGCCCTGCGGGACGCCGGGGCGCGGGTCCGCGAGGTCCGGCCGCCGATGGTGGAGGACGTGTTCCCCGCACACATGACGATCATGGCGGCGGAGGCGGCCGCGTTCCACGGCGACCACCCGCACCGTCCCGGCGGCGGCTACGGCGAGGCGCTCGCGGCGACGCTCGCGGCGGGCCGGATGATCCCGGCCACCGACTACATCCAGGCGCAGCGGCTGCGCACCGAGGTCGTCCGCCGGTGGCGCGGCCTGTTCGACGAGGTGGACGTCCTGGTCGCGCCGGCGGTGGCGGCGCCGGCGGCCCGGTACGGCGAGGACGTCGTGCGCTTCCCGGACGGATGTGTCGAGCCGGTGCTGACCGCGAACGCGCGCCTGAACTTCCCGGCCGACTTCACCGGGCTGCCCTCGCTCTCGGTGCCGTGCGGGTTCACCCGCGAAGGACTGCCGGCCGGCCTCCAGATCATCGGCCGGCCGCGCGGCGAGCCGGAGGTGCTGCGGCTCGGGCACGCGCACCAGGAGATCACCGACTGGGCCCGGCGCGCCCCCGGCCTCGGCTACGCGGAAGGCGTCGCGGCGCCCGCCGTCCGGGAGCCGGGGTAGGAGCCGCTGAGCCACAGCTTGTGGAGCCGCCTGAGGTACCGCTCCATCTCCTGGACGGCGCCGTCGGCGTCGCGCTGCCGGAACTTCGTCAGCAGCCTGCGGCGGGACCGGAGCATGAAGTCGCTCTGCGTCGGCCCGACGCTGAGGACGATCTCACGCATCATCTCCATGAGCGACCGCATCATGATGGACATCAGCGGGTTCCCCGTCGCGTCGGCGAGCAGGTTGTGGAAGTCCAGATGGACGAGCGCCTTGCGCTCCCAGTCCTGCTCGTCGGTGAGCTTGGCCGCCACCTTCACGTTGTCGTCCAGGGCGGCGAGCTGCTCCTCGGTCATCCGCTCGCAGGCCACCCGCACGACGATCGACTCGATCCACAGGCGCGCCTCGGTGACGTCGGCGAGGGAGAAGTCGGTCAGGTAGAGCGTGTCCGACAGGCTGCGGGCCACCACGGAGGAGTCGGCGCGGGAGATGAACGCCCCGCCCGTCGCGCCCTTCTTCAGCGTGATGAGCCCGGAGATCTCCAGCATCCGCAGAGCCTCGCGGACGGTGTTGCGGCTCACGGCGAACTGCTCGGCGAGCACCCGCTCGGAGGGCAGCCGGTCGCCGGGCTTCAGCTCACCGCGCTGGATCAGATCGCGGATCTGCGCGATGATCTCGTCGAAGGCGCGGCGCGGTTTGGCCGGCCGGAACATCTGCTGCCCGGACACGTCGGTGGCTCCTCACTGGTCGGCGGGTTCAGTCCGCTGCGGCGGCCCCGCCGTGGGGCGTCTCCGGCTCGGCCGTGGAGTCGTCGAGCCAGAGGGCGTGCAGGCGGTCGAGGTAGCGCTCGATCTCGGCGGCGGCGCCGTCCGCGTCGCGGGCCGACAGGTGCTTGAGCAGCCGGCGCCGCGAGCGCAGCGTGAAGTCGTCCTGCCGCGGCCCGACGTTCTGGATCACCTCGCGCAGCACGCCGATCAGCGAGTCCATGATGATGACGAGGACGGGGTTGCCGGTGGCCCGCGCGAGCAGCCGCTGGAACTCCAGGTTGACCTGGGCCTTGCGTTCCCACTCGGCGGCCTTGACGAGCTTGGCGACCTCCTCGACGTTGGCCTCCAGCTCGGCGAGGCCCTCATCGGTGATGACCTCGCACGCGGCGACGGTCACCACGGTCGCGATCCGGCGGGTCGCGTCGGTGACGTCGGCCAGGGAGAAGTCGGTGAGCAGGAGCGCGTCGGTCAGGCTGCTGGTCACCACCGAGCTGTCGGCGCGGGAGATGAACGCCCCGCCGGTGGCGCCGCGCTTGAGCAGCACCAGGCCGGAGATCTCCAGCATCCGCAGTGCCTCGCGGACGGTGTTGCGGCTCACGGCGAACTGCTCGGCGAGCACCCGCTCGGAGGGCAGCCGGTCACCGGGCCTCAGCTCGCCGTTCTCGATGAGTGCGCGGATCTGGCCGATGATCTCGTCGAAGGCGCGCCGCGGGCGGGCCGGGCGGAACATCGACGTCGCGGTGGGCACGTCGCCCTGGGGCATGGTCGGCTCCTGGAGCCGTCCGGTCGGCATCGACCGGCCGGCGCTGTGGTCAATGGTCATGCCAATGCTACCGCCGGTACGCGGCGTTCAGGGTCCGCTCGCGGGCCCCGCCGCGGCGGAGCCGTCCGCGAGCAGCCCGTCGATCCGGGCCTCGGAGTACCCGGCGACACGGGCGAGCAGGTCGCGGGTGTCGGCGCCGAGCGCGGGAACGGCCAGGGGGCGCCCCCGGCCGGATCCGGACGCGCCGCCGGCGGTGCGGAACGGCGTCGCCGTGACCAAGAACTCACCCGCCGGGTCGGCCGCGGCACGGAACGTCCCTTGCTCGCGCAGGACGGGGTCGGCGAGGTTGTCGGCCACGGTCCGGTAGCGGGCGCAGGGCACCCCGGCGGCCTCCAGCACCCGCTCGGCCTCCGCGCAGGTGCGGGACCCGGCCCAGCCGTCGATCACGTCGCCGAGCAGGTCCCAGTTCCGCTCGCGCTCGCCGACCTCGGCGAACCGGGGGTCGGTGAGCAGGTCGGGGCGGCCGATCGCGGCGGCGAACGCCGCGAAGATCCGCTCCGAGATCGGCGCGACGACGATGTGCCCGTCCAGCGTCGGCGACGGCCGGTACAGCGGCCGGGGCGAGACCAGCTCGGGCCACTGCGCCGCCTGCGTCTCGTACACCAGCAGCGAGAGCATCCCGTCCAGGAGGGGGACGTCGACATGGGAGCCGCGGCCGGCCGCCGCGCGCCCGCGCAGTGCCGCGAGCAGCGCGCCGAAGGCCAGCGCCCCGCCGAGGACGTCCGCGACGAACAGGCCGGTGGTGGGCGGCTCGGCCAGGCCGCGCTGGTGGCTCAGCATGGCGAGGTCGTATCCGGAGGCCGCCCCGATGATCGGCGCGTACGCGGGCCTCGCGCTGCGCGGGCCGGACTGGCCGAACCCGGAGATCGAGACGTACACGAGCATCGGGTTCAGCCGCTCGCACTCGGGATATCCGAGCCCGAGCCGGTCCATCACGCCCGGACGGCCGTTCTCCACCAGCACGTCGGCGCGGGCCACCAGGTCCCGGGCCGCGGCGGCGCCCGCGGCGGTGCGCAGGTCGAGCACGATGCTGCGCTTGCCGGCGTTGAGGTGGCCGAAGTAGGCGCTGTGCCCGTCCCGCAGCGGCCTTCGGCGGCGGATGTGGTCGCCGCCGGGCGGCTCGATCTTCCACACCTCGGCGCCGCAGTCGGCCAGCAGGCGGGTGCAGTACGGCCCGGCCATCATGCCGGTGAAGTCGGCGACCCTCAGCCCGGCCAGGCTCTGCTCCAACGTCATGTGGTCCTCCTCGCCCGCCGCGGGACGGCCGGTCAGCGCAGCACTTCGCGGGCGACGATGTTGCGCTGGATCTCGCTGGTGCCCTCGTAGATGGAGATGAGCCGGGCGTCGCGCACGTAGCGCTCGACCGGGTGGTCCTTCATGTAGCCGTGGCCGCCGAGGACCTGGAGCGCGGTGTTGGTGACCGACATCGCCGTCTCCGCCGCGAACAGCTTCGCCATCGAGGACAGCCGGGCCCGCTCGGACGCGGGCGCGCCCGTGTCGTAGGCGAGCGCGCAGTCCCACACGAGGCCGCGGGCCGCTTCGATGCGGGTCGCCATCTCGGCGAACTTCCAGCGCATGCCCTGGTAGTCGAGGATCGGGCGGCCGCCCTGCTGGCGCTCCTTGCCGTACTTGAGCGCGTAGTCGAACGCCGCGCGGGCGCCTCCGACGCCGAGGCCCGCGACGGTCGGACGGTTCTGGTGCAGGGCCTCCATCGCCGCCCGGAACCCCCGGCCCTCCTCGCCGATCATGTTCTCGGCGGGGACCCGCAGATCCTCCAGGACGATCTCGTTGTTGGGGACGCCGTGCTGGCCCATCTTGTCGTTGTGCCGGTCCACGACCCAGCCCGGCGAGCCAGTCTCGACGAGGAACGCGCTGATGCCCCGGGAGCGGGGCTCGTCGTTGGTGCGGGCGAACACCACGGCCAGGTCGGCGACGCTGCCCCAGGTGATGAACGACTTGCGGCCGTTGAGCACCCAGGACGAGCCGTCCTTGCGGGCCCGCGTCGTCATCAGCGCGGGGTCGGACCCGGCCTCCGGCTCGGTGATGGCGATGCACGTGAGCGTGGTGCCCTCGGCGAGCCGCGGCAGGATCCGCTGCTTCAGCTCCTGCGTCCCGGAGTCCATGAGCGCACGCACGACGATGCTGTTCTGCCCGGCGAGCTGCGCCAGCGCCATGGACCCGGCCGCCGCGACCTCCTCCCGGGCGATGCAGTGCGACAGCAGGTCGGCGCCGGGGCCGCCGTACTCCTCCGGGACGGCCAGCTGCACCAGCCCCATCTCGGCGAACACGTCGACGAGCTGCTTGGGGAACTCGTCGGTGCGGTCCAGCTCGTCCGCGATGGGCGCGACGTGGTCGGCGGCCATCCGGGCGACGGCGTCGCGGAACGCCTTGTGGTCGTCATCGAGGAACATCGGTCCGTCCTTCTTTCTCCAGGGGTGGTACGCCGGTTAGGAAGCACCTGTCAGGAAGCAGTGCGCGTTGCGGGCGAGCGCCGACGGCCAGCCGGCGTCGTGGCCGGGCAGCACGCCGTCGCGCACCGCCCGTGCGACGGTCGCGCCGGGCGGGCGCTCGGCGGCGGTGAACGGGTAGTCGGTCCCGAGCACCAGCCGCCCGGGGCCGAAGACGCGGGCGGCCAGGCCGAGCGCGTCCGGGTCGTAGGTGAGGGTGTCGGCCCACATCCGGCCGAGCAGCTCGCGCGGCGACTCCGCGGCCAGCGCGTCCGGGCGGGGCAGCCGCTCCCAGCCGTGCTGCCACCGTCCCGCGATCATGGCGGTGCAGCCGCCGCCGTGCGCGAGGCAGACGCGCAGCCGCGGATGCCGGACGAGCAGGCCGCCGTGCACGAAGGAGCCGGTGGCGAGCGTGGTCTCGACGGGCCGCGCCAGCCCGAACGCGAGCCCGCTGTGGGCGGTGCGGCCCGGCGCGAGGGGACTCGCCGGATGGACGAAGACGGCGGCGCCCAGCTCCTCGGCGGCGGCGAAGAACGGCGCGAGCCGGGGCGCGTGCAGCGGTGTCCCGGCCGCGTGCGTGCCGATCTCCACGCCGGCCAGGCCGAGCGGCCCCATGACGCGGCGCAGCTCGGCGACGGCGCGGCCGGTGTCCTGGAGGGCGACCGTCCCGAGCCCGGTGAAGCGTTCCGGTTCGGCCGCGCACAGCTGCGCGATCGCGTCGTTCTGCTCGCGTGCCAGCCGGTCGGTGACCGCCGGGTCCGCCTCGTACAGGAAGGTGAACGGGATCGGCATCAGCACCTGGCCGCCGACGCCCGCCGCGTCCATCTCGGCGAGCCGGGCGCCGGCGTCCCAGCCGGGCGGGGTCAGCGTCCGCACCAGGGTCTCGTCCTGGAGGACGCGGCGGCGGTCCCCGTCCCGCTCGACCACCGGCCAGCCGGCCCGCCGGGCGGCCTCCGACGGAGGACCGGGGACGGCCGCCGGCAGGATGTGGGTGTGGACGTCGAGCATCGTCACCGTTTCGGGGGGACCCAGACGTTGGACGTCCACCGCCCGGCGGTCAGGGCACGCGGCCGGTAGTCCGGATCGGTGATCCTGGCGTGGTCGACGCAGCACTCCAGCGTCGTCGGGGCGGGCACCGCCTTGGCGTAGAAGCCCATCGAGCCGGACGTCGGGTGGCGCAGCAGGTCCCGGTCCAGTTCCCCGCCGTTCTCCAGCAGCGACGCGCGGGCCCGCATCAGGTCGTCCAGGTCGGGCATCAGGAAGCAGACGTGGTCCAGGTGCGGCTCACCGCGGCCGCCGCCGAGCACCAGCGCGTGGTGATAGCCGATGCCGCCGCGCAGGAAGACGGTCCGGCCGATCACCCGGTCGGACTCACGGAAGCCGAGGACCCGGGTATAGAAGTCGTAGGACTCCTCCAGGTCGGTGACCGCGACGACCGCGTGCAGCATCGTGTCGGGGCTGAACCAGCCGACCGGCTTGTTGGGGATGTGGCCGAGGCCCGTGACGAGTTCGACCTCGTAGCCGGAGGGGTCCCGGAACCGGAGCGCGGGGCCGCTCCACTCGCCCTCGTGCCGGGTGAAGGAGATCTTCTCCTCCTCCAGGCGCGCGGCGTAGCGCTCCAGATCCGCGTACTCGGTGAGCTCGAACGCCATCCGGCGGAGGCCGGGACGGTCCGCGCGGTGCAGCACGATCCAGTGGTGGTCGGTGCCGCCGCGCAGGTGGACGACGTCCTGCGACCGCTCGCTGACGGCGAGGCCGCCGATGCGCGTCCAGAAGTCCTCCGCCTCGCCGAGGTCGGTGACGTCCAGGGCCACGTAGCCAAGGCGCCAGGGAATGAGGTGTGTCATGCGGTTCTCCTGATGTCGGTCGGCGGTCAGAGCATCGCCGTGCCGCCGTTGACGCTGACGACCTGTCCGGTGATGAACCCGGCCTCCTCGGCCGCCAGGTAGGCGACGGCGGAGGCCACCTCGCCGACGGTCGCGAACCGGCCGATCGGGACCAGCGCGGCGGTCTTGCGGTAGCGCTCGACGGCCTCGGGCGGCCGGGACAGCACGGTCGGTGTGTCGGTGCCGGTGGGCGCGACGGTGTTGACGGTGATTCCGGACGGTGCGAACTCGCGGGCAAGGCCGGTGGTCAGCCCGTGCACGCCGCCCTTGGCAGCGTTGTACATGGCGTGGTCGTAGAGCCCGTTGCGGACGGAGTCGGCGCCGACGTTGACGATCCGGCCGTAGCCCGCCGCCAGCATGTGCGGCAGCGCGGCGCGGCAGCAGTGCACGGTCGTCCACAGGTTGCGGTCGACGGTCTCGCGCATCGACTCGGGGGTGTGGTCGAGGAACGGCTTGATGATGCCGCCGCCCGCGTTGTTGACCAGGACGTCCAGCCGTCCGAACCGGTCGATCGCGGTGTTCACGACTTCGTCGGCGCCTTCGCCTGATGACAGGTCCGCCGCCACGGCGACCCACTCCTGCGCTGTGTCGCCGGCGGCTTCGGCGACGGCCTGCTTCAGCCCGTCCGCGCGGTCGGTCGCGACGATGTGCGCGCCTTCGGCGGCGAGCCGGGCGACGATGCCGCCGCCGATGCCGCCTGCCGCGCCGGTCACGACCGCTACCCGTCCCTCGAAGCGGGCTCCTGCCGGCATGTCAGCGCCCGAGCATGAAGTCGAGGTGGACTCGGTTGAAGGTGTCGGCGTCCTCGAACTGGGGCCAGTGTCCGCAGTCCTCCATGACGGCGAACCTGGAGTCGGGCAGCCATCCGGCCACCCGCCCGCCCGCCTCGACCGGCGCCGTCGGGTCGTGGGTCGTCCAGAGCACGAGCACGGGGTGCGGCAGCGACCGCCACTGCTCCTCGGTGATCACATTCGTGCGCTGCGTCTCGGGGTCGGTGTGCCGGGCGAGGATCGCGGGCATCGCCTTGGCGAACTCCGGCTGCCGGTAGATGGCGAGGCGCGTCTCGACCAGGTCGTCGGTCACCTGGGACGGGTCGTGGACGAGGAACTCCAGCCGCTTGCGGACGCTCTCCCGGGTGGGGTTCTCGACGGCCGCCATGGACAGCCGGGTGAGCCGCTCGATCACCTCGGGCGCCAGGTACAGCGCCGCGCCCGTGTTGAGGCAGAGCCGGTCGACGCGGTCCGGGTAGGTGAGCGCGAACCAGGAGGCGATGCCCGCGCCCATGGACTCGCCGCTGATGGACGCCTTCTCGATCCCCTCCGCGTCCAGGAACGCGCGCAGGTGCTCGACGTAGTCGAGGAATCCGTAGGTCTGGTCGGGCTTGTCGCTGAACCCGTGGCCCACCATGTCGATGGAGTAGGTGTGGAAGTGCTCCGCGTGCGGTCCGAGGTTGCGGGTGTACGCCTCGGCGTGCCCGCCCGTCCCGTGGATGAAGACCAGGGCGGGGGATCCGGGGTCGCCCGCTTCCAGCACCCGGGTGGCGACGCCGCCGGCGTCCACCCAGCGCTGCGCGAAGGCGGTGCCGCGCAGATCCTGCCAGGGGCTCTCGTACCTCATGAAACCTCCTTTGGTTGGACCATTGTTATGTCCGGTCTTTATCCATGTCAATGACCACGGCGCCTACGTCCTGGCGCCGTCCCCCGCCCGGACGGCCTGCCGGACGACCCCCTCGGCGATGAGCGCGTCGATCTCGCCCGCCGTCAGGCCGGCCTCGGCGAGCACCTCGCGGGTGTGCTCGCCCAGCGCGGGCGGCGTCCGGCGGACCGGCGCGGGCGACCCGTCCAGCCAGAGCGGGCCGCGCATGAGCGGACCCGCCGCGGTGTCGCGGACCATGCCGAGCGCCTCGACCTGCGGATCACCGAAGACCCCGTCCATCGCGTGGATCGGGCCGCAGGGGATGCCGGCGGCGCGCAGGTCCGCGATCCACTCGTCCGCCGGACGCGTCCTGAGCCGCGGTTCGAGCTCGGCGGTGAGCGCGGCGCGCGCCTCGACGCGGGCCGCGCCGTCGGCGAACCGCGGATCGTCCGCCAGCCGGGGCGCGCCGATCAGCTCGCACAGGACCCGCCACTGCCGCTGCGAGCCGACCGCGATGTTGACCGGACGGTCCGCCGTGCGGAACACCCCGTACGGGCTGATCACCGGATGGTCGTTGCCCTGCGGGCCGGGCACCTCGCCGAGCGTCAGGTAGCGCTGGGCCTGGAAGGTCATCACCGCCAGGGCGTTCTCCAGCAGCGAGGTCTGCACATGCGCGCCCGCCCCGCCGCGGCGCCGCCCCGCCACCGCGGCGGCGATGCCGAGCGCGCAGGTCATCCCGGAGACGATGTCGATGATCGGGATGCCGACCCGCAGCGGGCCGCCACCGTCCATCTCGCCGGTGACCGACATCAGGCCGGACATGCCCTGCGCGATCTGGTCGAGGCCGCCCGCGTCCCGGTCGGGGCCGACCGGGCCGTAGCCCGTCACCCCCGCGATCACGAGCTCGGGCCGGCGGGCGCGCAGCTCGTCCGGGTCGAGGCCGATGGCGGCCAGCACCCCGGGCCGGAAGTTCTCCACGATCACGTCGGCGTCCGCCGCGAGCCGCGCCAGCAGGCGGCGGCCCGGCTCGGACCTGAACGCGACCGCGATGGAGCGCTTGTTGCGGTTGGCGCTGTCGAAGTACACGCTGCGGTGCCCGTCGAACGGGCCCCACAGGCGGGAGGCGTCGCCCGTGGGCAGCGCCTCCGCCTTGACGACGTCGGCGCCCAGGTCGCCGAGCAGGCTCGTGCAGTACGGCCCGGCCATCGCCCGCGTCAGGTCCAGCACGCGCAGCCCGTCCAGTGGCAGCGGCGCCATCTCGACCTCCTTGGTTCTACCATTGAGATTTCCAATTCATATACCTAACCTGTGACGCACTTCAACGACAGGAAGGGAGCCGACATGCGGGCGATGGTGATCCGGCCACAGGACGACGCGCTGGAGTTGTGCGACGTCCCGTCCCCGAGCCCCGGCCAGGGCGAGCTGCTGGTCGCGGTCGAGGCAAGCGGTGTCAACCGGGCCGATCTGCTGCAGCGCCGCGGCGCTTACGCGCAGGTCGCGTTCCCCCAGGAGGGACCGCGCTTCGCCGGCATGGAAGCGGCCGGCACCGTGGTCGCGACCGGGCCCGGCGCCACCCGGTTCGCGCCCGGCGACCGGGTGATGGGGCTGTGCGCGGGCGGCTTCGCCGACCGGGTGGTCCTGGACGAACGGCTGGCCATGCCCGTCCCCGCGGAATTGGACATGGTGGCGGCCGGTGCGCTGCCGCTCGGGCTGATGACCGAGTACGACGCGCTCGCGGACGCCGGCCGGCTGCGTCCCGGCGAGCGCGTCCTGATCACTGCGGGGTCGTCCGGGGTCGGGCTGATCGGCGTCCAGGTCGCGCGGGCCCTCGGCGCCGGCCGCGTCGCCGCGACGGTCCGGTCCGCGGCCGGACGGGACGCGGTCCTGCGGCATGGCGCGGACGAAGCCGTCGTGACCGGCGACCCCTGGCCCGAGGCGGATGTCGTCATCGACCATGTCGGGGCGCCCGCGCTCGCGAGCGCCCTCGCCGCGCTGGCCCTGGGCGGGCGCCTCGTCAGCGTCGGCCGGCTGGGCGGACGCTCCGCCGAACTGGACCTGAACGAGCTGGCCAGGAAGCGCCTCCTGCTCGCCGGCGTCACCTTCCGCACCCGCACCCGCGAGGAGTGCGCCGCGATCGCCGCCGGGGCCGTCCGCGACCTGGGCGAGGCGGTGCGCGCCGGGACGGTCCGCCCGGCCGTCGCCCGCACGTTCCCGCTGGCCGAGGCGCAGGCCGCGCAGGACCTGCTCCGCGACGCCCGGCCGCCCGGCAAGCTCGTCGTCACGCCCGGCTGAGCGGCGCCGGGCCGGCACGCGTCAGCGCCGCATGTGTCAGCCCGCCAGGACGTCCTCGATCCGCTGGTCGTCGTACCCGGCCACGTCGCGCAGGACGTCGGCGGTGTCCGCGCCGAGTCCGGGGACGGCGGCGGGCATCGCCGCGCGGGGCCGCGAGGCCGCGTCGAACGGCGGCGCGGTCACCCGGAACTCGCCCGCCGCGTCGGCGACGGTGCGCATCGTGCCCCGGCTCGCCGTCTGCGGATCGTCCAGCACCTCGGCGATCTCCCGGTAGCGGCCGGACGGCACCCCGGCGGCGAGCAGCCGCTCCTCCGCCTCGGCGGCGGTGAAGCGGGCGGCCCAGTCCTCGATCTCGTCGTAGAGCTCGTCCCAGTGCCGCTCCCGGTCGGCGATGGCGGCGAACCGCGGGTCGGTGAGCAGGCCCGGGCGGCGCATGGCATCGGCCAGCGCCCGGAAGTTCCGCTCGGTCACCGGAGAGATCATCAGGAACCGGTCCTTCGCGCGGACCGGGCGGTACACGGTCTTCTTGCCCGTGCCCGGCGCCTGCGCGGCCTGCGTCTCGAAGATCAGCATCGACATCATCGACTCCTGCAGCGACACGTCGAGCGCGTCCCCGAGGCCGGACCGCGAACGGCCCGCGAGGCCGGTCACGACCGCGCCGTAGGCGGCCGTCCCGCCGAGGACGTCGGCGATGAAGATGCCGCAGTTCGCGGGCCGGACGGCGTCCTTCTGGTACTGGAAGGCGGCCATGTCGTACCCGGACATCGCGTGCACGATCTGCGCGAACGCCGGAAGCCGGGCGCTCGGCCCGCGCGTCCCGTACCCGGAGACCGAGCAGTACACGAGCCGTTCGTCGCGCGCCCGGCAGGACTCCTCGTCCAGCCCGTACTTGGCCATCACGCCGGGACGGAAACTCTGCACGAGCACGTCGCACCCGGCCACGATGTCGTGCGCGGCGCGCAGCCCGGCCTCGGCGCGCAGGTCGAGCCGGACGCTGCGCTTGCCGACGTTGAGGTGGCCGAAGTAGGCGCTGTGCCCGTCCCGGACCGGGGCCCGGGTGCGCATCGGGTCGCCCTCCGGCGGCTCGATCTTGATCACTTCGGCGCCCATGTCGGCGAGCATCCGGGTGCAGAACGGCCCCGCCATCATGATCGAGAAGTCGGCGACGCGGATCCCGGCGAGCGGGCCGCCGCCGGCTCGCGCCGCCGTCTCATTGGCGGGCATCGCCGCGTGCTCAGCGCTCATCGCATCCCCTTCGTTCATATGTCGGACCATTGAGGCATGGCTCTTCCGGGCACGTCAAGACCGTCCGGACACCCCTCGACGCCTTGACAATGCAGTGGCCGTTCCTAAGAATGGTCCAACCAATGAGCATCCGTCAGAGGAGCGGCACCATGACCACGACCGCCGGCGCGGCCGGGATCGGCCTTCCCGAAGTCGACCGGATCCCGCCGCGCAGCACCCGGTACCTGCGCGACGAGCGGAACCCGAACGCCTTCCTCGTACAGCGGTCCGTGTTCGTCGACGAGGACGTCCTCGCCCGGGAACGCGAGGCGATCTTCAACCGGTGCTGGATCTACGTCGGGCACAGCTCCGAGATCCCCGAACCCAACGACTTCGTCTCCCGGACGGTCGTCGGCCGGCCCGTCCTCTTCACCCGGGACAAGGGCGGCGAAGTGCGCGTCTGGTACAACGCCTGCACCCACCGCGGCGCGGAAGTGTGCCGGGAGCGGCGCGGCAACGCCCGCCGGTTCCGCTGCTTCTACCACTCGTGGTCGTTCTCGACCGACGGGCGACTCGTCGCCATGCCCGACGAGGACGCCTACCCCGACGGTTTCAGCAAGGAGGCGCACCGGCTGCGCGGCCCGGCGCGCGTCGAGTCCTACCGCGGGTTCTACTTCATGAACGTCCGCGCGGACGCCGAGCCGCTGGCGGACTACCTCGCCGGAACCAAGTACTACCTCGACCTCACCGCCGACCAGTCGGCCGCCGGGATGGTCGTGACGCCCGGCAGCCACGAGTACTCCATCAAGGCCAACTGGAAGCTGCTCGTGGAGAACAGCTTCGACGGGTACCACGCCATCCCCGTCCACAAGACCTACCTCGACGTGCAGCGCAGCCGCGGGGACGAGATCGCCGGCAGCACCGACGGCGACTGGAAGCAGTCGCACGCCTACGACCTCGGCAACGGGCACGCGGTGACGGTCAAGGAGGCGCCCTGGGGACGTCCGATCGCCCGTTGGAAGCCGTCCATGGGGGAGGACACGCGGGAGGTCGTCGAGGACTCCTACCGGCGGCTCGTCGAGACCTACGGCGAGGAGCGGGCCGACGAGATCGCCGGCCTCGACTTCAACATGCACGTGTTCCCGAACCTGTCGATCAACAACATCATGGCCGTGATCGTCCGCACCTACTATCCGGTGGCCTCCGGCCTCATGCACGTCAACGCCTGGTCGCTGGCGCCGGCCGAGGAGAGCGCGCCGGCGCGCCGGGTGCGCAACGAGTCGTTCCTGTCCTTCCTCGGCCCCGCGGGCCTCGCGACACCGGACGACAACGAGGCCCTGGAGTCCTGCCACCGCGGCTACGCCTCCGACCCCGGCGGCGGCTGGTCGGACGTCTCCCGCGGCATGGACATCGCCGAACCCCGCAACTGGGACGAACTCCAGATGCGCACGTTCTGGCGCCGCTGGAGCGACCTCGTCGAGAGCCCGGCCGAGGGCGAGCACTGATGGAGGCGACGAGCATGGCCGTGGACCGAGCCGAGGTCGAGGACTTCCTCTACCGCGAGGCCGACCTGCTGGACGAATGGCGCCTGGAGGAGTGGCGGGACCTGTTCACCGACGACGGACGCTACTACGTGCCCGCGACCGACAACCCCGACGGCGATCCCGACCTCGACCTCGCCCTGGTCAGCGACACCAAGGAGGGCGTCCGCGGCCGGGTGCAGCGACTGCTCAGCACCTGGGCGCACATCGAGAACCCGCGCTCGCTGACCCGCCGCGTCATCGGGAACGTCCGCGTGGAGGCCGAACCCGGAACCGGCGAGGTGGTCGCGCGCTGCAACGCGATCGTCTACCGCTCGCGGGTCGCCGGGACCACCACGTACGCGGCGCGGCTCACCTACCGGCTGCGCCGCGGCGGGGACGGCGGGTTCCGGATCGTCCTGAAGCAGACCGTGCTCGACCACGCGACGCTGCGCGACAGCGGCGGCGTGCTGTCGATCATCATCTGACCAGCGGGGGACCTCTTTCTATGCGCGTCACCATCGACGAAGACAAGTGCTGCGGCTATGCGGCCTGCCTCAGCGTGGCCGAGAAGGTCTTCGACCTGGCCGCCGACAACATCGCGGCCGTCCTGGTCGAGCACCCCCAAGGCGAGCTCGCCGACCAGGCCCGCGAGGCCGCCGCCGCCTGCCCCACGTCCGCGATCATCCTGCTGGACGACACGGAATGAGCCCGCGGGAGGTCGTGATCGTCGGGGCGTCGGTCGCCGGCGTCGCGGTGGCCGACGAGCTGCGCCGGCTCGGCTTCGAGGGCCGCCTCGTCCTCGTCGGCGACGAACCGCACCCGCCCTACGACCGGCCGCCGCTGTCCAAGGACCTGCTGACCGGCCGCACCGAGCCGGACCGCATCCGCCTGCGCGAGCCCGCGCACTACACCGACCGCGGCATCACCCTGATGCTGGGCGTCCCGGCCGTCCGGCTGGACGGCCGGCGTGTCGAGCTGGCGGACGGCCGCGTCCTCACACCCGACGCCGTGGTGATCGCCACCGGGGCCCGCGCGCGTTCCCTCGGCGAACCACGGCCCACGCTGGTCACGCTCCGCGGGCTGGACGACGCGCTCCACCTGCGCCGCCGGCTCGCGGACGGTACCCGGCTCGTGATCGCCGGAGGCGGCTTCATCGGCGCGGAGGCGGCCGCGTCCGCCCGCGCGCTCGGCGCGGACGTCACGCTGATCGAGGCGGCGCCGCTCCCCTTCGCCCACCTGCTGGGGGACGAGATGGCCGCCGCGCTCGTCCGTCCGCACCGCGAGGCGGGCGTCCGCGTCCTGACGGGCACACCCGTCCAGCGCGTCGATCGCGCGGGCGGAACCGAGAACGTGCTGCTGGCCGACGGTCAGGTCGTACACGGCGATCTCGTCTTGGCGGGGCTCGGCTCGATACCCAACACAGGCTGGCTCGACGGGTCCGGGCTGGACATCGGCAACGGCGTCCGCTGCGACGCCACAGGCGCGACGGCCCTACCGGGCGTGTGCGCCGTCGGCGACGTGGCGGCCTGGTACGAGCCCGGACTCGGGCGCCATGTCCGCCATGAGCACTGGACCAGCGCGACCGAGCAGGCCCGGACCGTCGCGGCGCGACTCCTCGGGCGTTCACCGAAAGCCGTCCCTGGCGCGGGCGTCCCCTACTTCTGGTCCGACCAGTACGGGGCGCGCATCCAGTCGCTGGGGAACCCCGAACTCGCGGACGAGACCCATGTCGTCCACGGCTCCCTGGACGAAGGCTCCTTCGCCGTCCTGTACGGCCGCGAAGGCCGCCTGATCGGCGCCGCCGGCCGCGACGCCGCCGCACACGTCATGCGGCACCGGCGGGCCATCACCGCCGCCCCCTTCCCCCTCCAGCCGACCGGCGGGACGTGACGGCGCACCGTACCGCCGAGTACCGGACGATAAGGTCGAGTCCGTGGCGATCAACGACGTTCGGGCACGTTCAAGGCGACTGAAAGAACCGGTAGCTCCAAAACTTCCCGGCTCCTTGGCGGAAGCAGGGCTTTCAGAGGCCGACCTGGCCGACGACGGCATATACCTGTCCACACTGTACGGCGCCCTTGATCTGTCGGGACAGGACGCCGAAGACGTCGAGTTCGAGCGCTGCCGCTTCCAGGAAACGCGGTTCTCCGGCACGACCATGCGGCGTGCCAGCATCGCCGATGCCGAGTTCACGTCCTGTGACCTGGCGAACCTGAGGCTCTCCGACTCGCGGATCTTCAACGCGGTGATAGACGGCAGCCGCCTCACCGGAACCTTCATGACCGAGTGCGCGCTACGGGACGTCCTGTTCAGCAACTGCCGTGCGGACTTGTCATCTTTCCGCTTCACCCGGTTCAAGAGCGTCGTGTTCCGCGACTGCAACCTCACGGATGCCAACTTCCAGGGAGCGGAACTCGGCGGCGTACGCTTCGAGCGCTGCAAGCTGGCCGGGGCGCAGTTCAGCAACGCCAACATGAAAGGCACCCGGCTTTCCGAGTGCGACCTCTACGGCGTCAACGGCATTCAGAGTTTCCAGGGTGCGATCGTCCCCACCGCCGACGCACAAGGCTTGCTGTTCGCCCTGGCATCAGCAATGGGCATCACGATCGAGGACTAGCCCGGTTGGAAGAATGCCAGCATTTTCTGGCTGGCGTCCGGGGAGGTCAGGATCTCCTGAATGCGCGCGGACTGCCGGCCGGCGGCGCTGGTGCGGTCGAACATCTCGCGTTCGTACTCCTTGACGGCGGCGGGAAAGTCGTCCGGATGCGCTGCCAGCGCGAGGCCGAGCAGGACGCCGTCGAGCAGCGCCATGTTGGCGCCCTGCCCCACCGGCGGCATCAGATGCGCGGCGTCGCCGAGCAGCGTGACGCCCGTCGTAGACGGCCAGGTCAGGCCGACCGGGAGCGTGGTGATCGACCGTGGCACGACCATGTCGTCGCAGGCGGCGATCAGCGCGATGGCCTGTGAACTCCACCCGGTGAACAGGTCGATCAGCCGCGCCCGGGCACCGGCGGGGTCGTCGGACGGGATCCCGCTGGTGGCGAACCAGTCCTCGGCGGTGTTGTAGAAGCTGAGGTAGACGCGTACGCGGCCGTCGCCGTTGCGCTGCGCCGACAGGGACTGCCCGTCGCCGAGCACCCAGTAGTTGCCGCGTCCCACCATCGCCGCGAGGTCGGGGTGGGTGCGGTCGACGTCGGGAATGCCGAGCTCAACTGCGTTCTGGCCGGTGTGCGCAGGCCGGGCGTCCGTGAGCAGTGGGCGGACCCGGGAGTCCGCGCCATCGGCGCCGACCAACAGGTCATACGTCGCGGTAGTGCCGTCGGTGAAGTGCAGCAGGCCGTCATCGGCGTGCTCGAACGCGTGCCCCCACCGCACCACGTGCTCGGGCAGCGAATCCAGCAGCAGGTTGCGCAGATCGGCGCGGTCGACCTCGGGTCGAAGGGACGGGGCGTCCTCGGGGGTGTCCTCCTGGAGCAGGAGGGTGCCGTCCGGCTCCAGAAGGCGCAGGTCCTGCCCTTCGGGACGGGCGATCGCGTGGAACCGATCGATCAGGCCGGCCTCGCGCAGCGCCCGCTGCCCGGTCCCGGCGTGCAGGTCGAGCATGCCGCCCTGCCCGCGCGCGTCGCGCGACGATTCCCGTTCGTACACGACGGCGTCGATGTCGTTCATGTGCAGCAAACGGGCAAGGGCCAGACCACCCAGGCCGCCTCCAACGATGGCGATGACCACGATTCTCTCCAATACACTGTATTGTTCGAGACACTGTATCGAAGAATGCAATGTATCGTTAGGGGCATGTTGGTGTGGGAGCGGCCGGAGCCGCCGGATCGACCGGTGCCGGCCCCGCTGAGCCGGGAGCGGATCGTCCGGGCGGCGATCCAGCTGGCCGACGCGGACGGCCTGGACGCGGTGTCGCTGCGCAAGGTCGCCGCCGCACTGGACGTCGGGCCGATGCGGCTGTACGGCTACATCGCCAGCAAGGACGAGCTGCTCGACCTGATGGTCGATGCGGTCCACGCCGAGATCCGGCCGGCCGGAGACGGGTGGCGGGAGGTGCTGCGGTCCCTCGCCGAAGCCACCCGGCAGGCCGCTCACCATCACGAATGGTTCGCCGACCTGATCGGGGGGCGCCCGCAGCTCGGCCCGCACGCGCTGGCCAGGATGGAGGCCGTGCTCGCCGGACTCGGCGGCATCGACGTGAGCACCGTCATGCCGGTGGTCGCCGCGGTCGACGCGTACGTGATCGGCACGGTCCGCCGCGAGATCGCCGAGCGGCGCGCCGAGCGGTCCACCGGACTGGACAAGAGGCAGTGGCAGGCCACCTTCGGGCCTTACCTGGAACGCACCTTCGCAACAGGCCGATACCCCGCACTGGCCACGCTCGTGCGCGAAGCCCCCCACCTGAACGCCGACCAAACCTTCGAGACCGGCCTCGACTTCGTCCTCGACGGCATCGAATCCCGCGTCTCACCCTGACGCCCGGCCGGATCCGCTGGTCTCCATCGATATGAGTCGCGAGGTTGAAGTGATGGCAGTAACGCCTTCACGTAGCGGTCACCTACCGACCAACGGCCTGAACCTCTATTACGACGTGTATGGAGAACTCGGCAGTACGCCTCCGTTGTTGCTCATCCCCGGCTCGTTCATGGCCACCGACTCGATGCGGTCGTGGGTGTCGGCCTTCGTGGACGAACGTGCCGTGATCGTCTTCGATCAGCAGGGGCACGGCCGCACCCCGGATGCCTCGCGCACGATGTCTTACGAGCAGTTCGCCGACGATGCCGCGGCGTTGCTGCGCGCGCTGAACGTCGAGCACGCGGATGTGATGGGCTACTCGCAAGGCGGCGGGGTCGCACTGCAACTCGCACTCCGGCACCCGGCGCTCGTCAGCAAGCTGGTCTCGCTGTCCGCCACCTACCGCAAGGACGGCTGGCACCCGTCGGCCCTGGAGGCCATCGAGGGTCTCACCGCCACGGCATTCGCCGGGACGCCCGTCGAGAAGGCGTTCAAGAAGCACACACCGGACGCCGCGGCATTCGACGCCTACCTCGAAAAGATGAAGGTCCTGGGCATCGAGGACCAGAACATCAGCGACGCGCAAATGCGTTCGATCTCTGCGAGGACGATGGTCATCATCGGTGACGCGGACGCCGTGAAGCCGGAGCATGCAGTGGCAATGTTCAACCTGCGCGGTGGCGGCGATGAGGAAGCAGCAGCGTCGGGGACGCTACCGGAGGCTCCGGCCGCCCGCCTGGTGATCCTGCCGGCGACATCCCACATCGGCATCTTCGGGCAGTCAGCGTTAGTGGCGCCAATGGTGAACGCGTTCCTCAACGACGTGACCCCGGCAACCCCGGACCTCTTCTAAGCCTCACCAACGGCTTACGAGGAGACCTTTGGGATGTAGTGATGCACCCTGCGCAAGTACTCGATGGCGTGGTCGGTGGCGGGGTCGTGGTTCAACTGGTCGCGGTAGAAGTGCAACCGGGCCTCGCAGTCGTCGATGACCTCGCACCAGGTGCGTGCCCAGATCCGGACGCCGCCCTCCCACTCTGCGATGCAGCCTGGCGGACGGTGAGGAGCGGTGGCGTCGCGCCGTACGACGTTGTCCATCGTCGTGGAAATGACCCAGAAATCCCATTTCACATTGGCGTCCGTGAACTGAGGGTCGCTGACCACGGCTTCGGCATAGCTCTTGATCTGGCCGACCTCATTCTGGCCGACCTTCACGCTCGGCGCCTTCAGTTCCACGATCAGATGCTCCCTGCCCGAAGAGCCGCGCAGCGCACGGCCGAGCATGAGGTCGACGATGCCCTTCCGGCCGTCCTCCCGGAGGACCGGCTTCAACTGTTCTGGGACCGGGTTCCGTCCCAGCTCCTGAAGGTGCCGTTGCAGGACGGTGTCGAGGCTGCGGTCGCTGACCATGAGCGCATAGGCGTCACCGAACACCCACGTCTCGCGCTCAAGGATCTTGTGGAGTTCGCTGCGCTCCTTAACGATCTTGCTGGTCTGCGGATCGAAGACCATCTTGCGGAGTGCGGCGACGAAGTCCAGCCGGGACGTGACCTCGGTGGTCGCCTTGATGATGTCGGACAGGCTCGTTCGTTCGAGCAATCGCCGCAGCTCGTCCTGCTCTGCCTGGGGCAGGCGGAACAGCTCGTCCAGTACCGGATACAGGCCGCCGGGGTCGTGCGCGATGATCTCGCGGAGCAGGCGGAGGGTCGTGCGGCGGTTCTGGGCCGCCCTCGGCAGCCGCCTCTCCACCGTCGTGGCGACCTCGTCGAAGAGCTGGCGCTCCACCGCCTCGGCCGGTTCGGACGGCTCCTGCCGATAGGGATAGACGTCTTCGTTCTTCCACTCTTGGACGAGCCGGGCGCGGCGCTCACTGTCGCGTTCACGGAAATGCCGGCGCAGCACATCCCGTGCCGTACCCGAGAGTTCTGCCAGGTCGGCGTCCATCTCCGCCAGTTCGAGCGTCTCGCGCCGGTCGCTGAACCCGTCCCACAGCAGGTAGGCGGTGAAGTGGTAGCCGGGTGCCTGGATCCCGGCCGGCAGTTCGGCCAGGACCACGCCGCGCGAGTCGCAGAGGGCCAGGGTCCGCCCCACGTCCCGCGGCCACTCGATGACGCGAAGAAGCGGGCCGGGCAGTACCTCCGCCGCGCCCCCCGGAGCGGTCACGGCATACTCAGCCGTGTGTGCCCAGACGGTGGACGGGTCGAGCACATGCCCGGCGTGGGTGATGGTCACATCCGGATTGGCGGCCAGAAACGGCGCGAAAATGGACGTGAGTTGGTCGCGCGTGCCCGGCTCGGCCAGCCGGCCCACGAAATCGGCCGGCAGGGACGCCTCCATCCTGGTGCCGGGCGGAAGGTCATCGCCCACCGGTTCGGGTTCGGAGACGGTGAAGTCCGCGGGGGCGTCGATCGTCCCGCTGATCGTGGTGCGTTCGCACTGGCCGATGGCGTTGACGGCGGTCGTGACCCAGCGGATCTGCTCGCCCAGCGCGAAAGCCTGCAGCCGGCCCTGGCCGCTACGCCCGTGCAGACCGCGCTTGAGCCGGGGAGAGACTTTGGCGGCGCTCTTCCACGAGCCGCCGAGCCGTCCGAAGTAGTCGGCGCATGAGGCGTGGGGCATTCCGTGCCCGTCATCGACGACGTTGACGTACTCCACGCCGCCGAGGTCGTTGGTTTCGACGTCCACCACGATCTCGCAGGCTTCCGCGTCGAGCGCGTTCCAGATCATCTCGGCCACCGCGCCCAGCGGGTCCTTCAGCCTGGCCAGCCGCAGCAGGTGGTCAGGCCGAGCCTCGATGTGGACGGTGCGCATCCCGCAACTATGGCAGAACCCGCGATGGCATCCCCGCGACTTCCCCGTGGTCAGAGGGTAAGCGTTCGTTGCCTGAGGACCGGTCGGCGGCGGCAAGGCGGCCGGTGGTGCGTTCCTTGGGCCGGTGGGTGCTGCGCGGGTTTGTGGAATGGGTCAGAGAGGTGTCCAGGGGTGGAGTTTTTCGGGGTTGCGTATGACCCAGATGTGTTTGATGCGGTCGGCTGCGACGTCGAAGGCGAACACCGTCACGGTGGCGCCGTTTTGCTGGGCCACCAGGCCGGGCTGACCGTTGACCGTGCGTTCCAGGAACGTCATGTCGGCGGGTCTGCGGTGGGCGATTTCCAGCCAGGCGTGTGCGATCTGCTCGCCGCCTTCGATGGGGTGCAGGAAGGTCGTGGCGAGGCCGCCGCCGTCGGCGGTCGCCATGGCGTCGGGGTCGAGCAGGCCGATGAGGGCGTTGATGTCCTTGGCTTCCCATGCACGCTTGAAGTCCCGGACGACGCCGGCGCGCTGGGCCGCCGGAGTCGCGGAAGGCTGCGCGGCGCGGATGCGGCGGCGGGCCGAGGAGGCCAGTTGGCGGCATGCCGCCGGGGTGCGGCCGACGATCTCGGCCACTTCGGCGAAGGAGTGGCAGAAGACGTCGTGGAGGATGAACGCGACGCGTTCGGCCGGGGTCATCGATTCGAGCACGACCAGGAAGGCCAGGTTGAGCGACTCGTCCAGGGTGACCCGGTCGGCCGGGTCGGCGGTGGTGGAGCCCGGCAGAACGGTGCTCCACTCCGTCCGGCCGGGTAGCGGTTCGGGGACCCATTCGCCCACGTAGGTCTCTCGCCGGGCCCGTGCGGAGCCGAGCAGGTTGAGGCAGATGCGGCCGACCACCGTTGTCAGCCAGGCGCCGGGGGATCTGATCGCGTCCTGCTGCTGTGGGGACATGGCGCACCAGCGGGCGTAGGTCTCCTGGACGGCGTCCTCAGCCTCCGCCAGGGAACCCAGGAGCCGGTAGGCGATATTGATCAGCCGGCGCCGCTCGCTCATGATCGCGTCCAGGCCCGCGTCGGGCCGGCCGTGTCGGGTGGTCATGGTGCCGACGGCTCCCTCGGTCGCAACTGTCCTCACCGGTTCGACAAGACGGCGCAGCGAGATGTGAGGCCGGTGCGTCGCCTCACATTCCGGCGGGTCGTGTTGTCGGAGCGATGGGACGTACCCATCATGCAGCGGACAGGAAGCTCAGAGACATCATGACAACTGCGATGCCGGCGACTCCGTTCGCCGATCCGGCGCCGGCGCAGCGGCTGGAGCGGGCGGCCGGTGCCCTGAACGCGAACGGTTTCGGCGTGGAGATCCTTGACGACGCCGCTGCCGCGCGTGCCCGCGTCACGGATCTGATTCCGGAGGGTGCCAGTGTGTTCACCGGGGCCAGCGAGACCCTTCGCCTGTCCGGCATCGATGAGGACATCAACGGCAGCGGACGGTATGAGGCCATCAAGCCGCGCGTCCTCGCGATGGACCGGGTCGCCGGCGCCGACGACATGCGGCGGCTGCCCGCCAGCCCGGACGTCATCGTGGGGAGCGTCGCCGCGCTCACCGAGACCGGGTCCCTCGTGATCGCCTCGGGCACCGGAAGCCAGTTGCCCGGCTACGCCGGCGGCGCCGCCCGCGCGATCTGGATCGTCGGGGCGCAGAAGGTGGTGCCCGACCTGGGCACCGCACTTCGGCGCGTCGAAGACCACTGCCTTCCGCTGGAAAGCGCCCGCACCCAGGAGGCCTACGGCTCGCCCAGCGCCGTCAACCGCCTTCTCATCCTCAACGCGGAACACCGCCCTGGACGCGGCACCGTCCTGCTGCTGCGCGAGGCCATCGGATTCTGAACAGCCGCCTCGTGGGGGAACGGCCCGCCGGCCGGTTTGCGCGTCCGGCACACCGCCGGCCACGGCGCGGGAGGCGGTGACGCGCCGCAAGAAGGAGGTCGATGCCCGCACCGCCGCCGAACACAACACGGGACAGGTGCGTCAAACGTGACGATGTCCCGTCGTACTCGGCGGCAGGACGGTGCTGAAAGGTTAGCGCGCGTGGACTATCTCGACGCCATTTTTTGGATCGGGGCCGGGGGATTCATCATCTTCATTACCTTGGCGGTCTGGTATCGGTGGCTGCGAATGCGCAATCGTGGGATTCGGACCACCGGTGTCATTGTCGGCCTGGCTACCCCAGATCGGCGGTCGAAGGTCTTCGAGTTCGTGACCGCGGACGGGGCGGTGATCCGCTCCAAGAGTTCCTTGTCCGCGTTCTACTCGTCCAAGGTCGGTACCCGAATCGACATTACTTACCATCCCGACGATCCACTGGAGTCGGCCGACCGTCCCGGCGCCCTTTTCGTTGCCTGTCTGCTCATCACTCCGATTGGGCTGATGATTGGCTTTGCCCAGCTGCTCTATGGCATTGACTTGCTGCCTTGAACACCAATCTCGACGCCTGGACACCGGAGGTGGTGTGCGACGGCGTCCGAGGATCTTGAGATGGGCTGGTCGGGGTGCGGGCCGAGACGGCGGAGGGCGTCTGATTGGACGTGGATGTTGTACCAGCCGTGCCAGTGGCCGTCAGCCCCGGGGCCGCAGGGCGGGTGCCGCGCTTGGAGGGGCGGGCGCGGCACCCGGGGCCGGTCAGGGGCGGTCGCCTGGTTCTTCGACGATGCCCGCGGCCATGCGGACCGCCATGAACTGGAGGGTTCCGCGCTTCACCACGGTCTTCTTGCCGTCGTCTCCCTCGTGGGCGTGGTCCTGGACGGTGATGGAGCGTTCGCCGCGGTAGCGGTACGTCTTCGGGTCCAGGAGCACCTCGTCCCGCAGCCAGCCCTCGTTGCCGATCAGGCCGAGGGTGATCGCCGGACGTCCGGCCGCGTCGACGGTTCCGGCGGTCGCCGTGACACCCGGGATCAGCTTGATCGCCTGGAAGATCGCCGCCTCCGTCCTGGGGGGTGGAGGCTTTCGGCGAGGATGGTCGCCAGGGTGTGGGAGGCCAGGTCGTAGCCGGATTCGGGGGTGCCGCCGACCTTGCGCAGGAGGGCGCGCGGGTCGGTGGGCAGCGGGTCGAATCTGGCCGCGCGGGGGGCCGTCTCGCTTTCGGGTGTCAGGCTCAGCTTGCCGTTCCCGTAGGCGGCGTACTGGTTCTTGCCGTCGACACGGCGCCACAACTCCCAGCTGCGCGTCTCGTAGGGGCCTCCGACGGCGATGCCGGACGGCACGGCCGGCGCCGTCTGCCTGACCTTGGTTTAGAGCCACTGCTGGGGGCCGGGCGCCGTGTAGGGGCGGGACTTCGCGGCGGCGGCGGCCCGGTCGAGCACCACCGCCGCGTGCGCGGCCGTGCCCACGTGGGGGATCACCGGGTGGGGGCGTCCCTCGTCGTCGTGCCCCACGAGCACCGCTCCCGCGGACGCGATCGCGGCGGCCAGCGCGCCGACCGCGGTGATGGGGACGGCCAGGCGAGGCAGCCTGCGGCGCGGGCTCTCCTGGGGCGGCGCCTCCGTGATGTCGTGCATGGTGTCAGTGGGGTGCGTCTTCATGTCACCTGATGTCCGCGGCGTCGTCCGGGGAGGAGCAGCGGCGCAGCACGTAGCCGAGGATCGGCGCGGGCGGGAGCCGAGCACACGTGAGACTTCCAGGCCGATCCGGTCGGCCATGCCTCCCGGGCCCGACGGGGTCAGCGCGGGCGCGGCCTCGGGGGCATTGTCTCGGT
>NZ_SMKY01000210.1 GCF_004349235.1 Actinomadura darangshiensis
CGGATCATCACCCCCACGCCCAGATGCTAACCGGGCCTCACGCCGTCCCGTCCCAGTTCACGCCGCCGCCGGCCGCACGGTGCCCCGGCCGGCAGCCAGCGCGACGACCGCCTGGCCGGACGCGGCGACGCACATCAGGGTGATCGGTGCGCGCCAGCCGGAACCGACGGTGTGCAGCAGTCCGAAAACCACCGGTCCCGCCGCTGCCAGCAGGTAGCCGATCGACTGCGCCATCGCCGACAACGCGCCCGCCACGGCCGCGTCCTGGGCGCGCAGGCTGAAGAAGGCCAGTGCGAGCACCAGGCAGGCTCCGCCGCCCAACCCGAGGACGACGCTCCACAGCGCCGCCCATCCCGGCGCCACCAGGAGCCCGAGGTAGCCGGCGAGGACGACCGCCGAGCTCACCGTCGCCACCGCTCGCTGGTCACGCGCCCGGCGCATCACGGCAGGCACCGCCAGGCTGGTCACGACGGCGACGGCCTGGAACAGGAACAGCAGCCATCCGGCCGCGGCCGCACTCACTCCGCTGTCCTGGAACACCTGAGGCAGCCACGTCACCACGACATAGAAGCTGAGCGACTGCAGCCCCATGAAAGCCGTCACCGCCCACGCCAGCGCCGATCGCCACGGCAACCGGTGTCCGCGAGCCGCCTCCGGGACCGTCCGCGGGGTTCGCATCTGCGGAAGCCACAGCGCGACGGCCACGAGCGCGAGCACGATCCAGCACCCCAGCGCGGTGGCCCAGCCGCCCGGGGCGGCCTGGCCGATCGGTACCGCCACCCCGGAGGCCACCGCGGCCACACCCCCCATCACCGTGGCGTACGCACTGGTCAGCAGCCCCACTCTGGTGGGGAAATCGCGCTTGATCAGGCTGGGCAGTACCACGTTGCCCACGGCGATTCCCGCCCCGATCAGTACGGTTCCCGAGAACAGGCCGATCGCCACCGGCACCCATCGGACCGCGATCCCCAGTGCCAGCACCACGAGCGCACCCCCGAGGAGCCGCTCGGGTCCCCACCGCGCGGCCAGTCGCGGAACCATCGGAGACAGCACCGCGAACGCCAGCAAGGGCAGCGTGTTCAGCAGGCCCGCCACGGCCGGGTCCAGCCCCAGATCGTCCTGTACGCGATCCAGCAGCGGTCCGACGCCGGTCAGACTCGCCCGCAGGTTCGCCGCCACCACCAGCAGCCCCCACACCAGCAATGCCTGACCAGAACGACGCCTTGTGTTGTGCTTGTTCTGCATGTCCACCACGATCGAGCCGAGCCGCGGCGACAGCCAGGCCGCGCTCAGGCTGGCCCCCAGGGGGCCACCCTCGGCACCCGGCAGCGCCGTACGCTCACGGCATGGGCACACCGTTGGGGAATTTCATCCGTGCCAAGCGCGACAGCATCCAGCCGGAATCCCTGGGGCTGCCCGAACGCGGCCACCGCCGGTCGCCCGGTCTACGCCGCCTGGACCTCGCCACGCGGGGCGGCATCAGCGTCGAGTACCTGACCCGCATCGAGCAGGGCCGCGACCGCAATCCCTCGACCGCGGTCATCAACGCGCTCGCCGACGCGCTCAGCCTCTCCCCTTCGGAACGCACCCACCTGCGCTACCTCGCGAAGATCACCGGCGATCGGTGCTCCGCCGACTTCCGGCCCGCACCACCGCCCCGGCGGGTGCGGCCGTCCGTCCTCACGACTCTCCGCCTCCTCGAACCGGGCATCGCCATCGTCACCAACCGGCTGGGCGACGTCCTCGCGCACACCGGCGGCTACGAGTCGGTCACCAGTGGAACCGGCCTGCTCGACACCGACCTCCCGAACCTCACCCGCTACGTTTTCACCGACCCCCGCGCCCGGACGTTCTTCACCGACTGGGACGACATCGCGGACGAGCAGGCATTCGACCTGTGGCTCGCACCGTCCCTCGAGAACCTCGAATGGCTCACCGCCGAACTGACCCCCATGGCCGGCCCCGATCTCACCCGCCGCCTGAACCGCCACGTGGTACCGCGACGTGGAGTCCTCCGGCTCTACCACCCGGCGGGCCACGAGCTCCGACTCCTCCGCGAGACCCTCGAACTCCCCGCCGATGCCCAGCAACTCGTCGTCTTCCTCCCCGCCGACGAGCAGACGGCCGAGGCCATCGACCAACTTCACCGCCGTCCCCACGGCCGGCTCCGCTCCATCTCCTGATACACCCCGCTCGCTCAACCCCACCGTGACCGACCCGTGCGCACAATGCGGGTGGAGGTGCCCCGGTGCGGACGGTGGACCGCGAGCACTACGCCAGGCTTCTGCGGCTGGCGTACCTGGTGCTGGACGACGGCGACGCCCCGCTGATGCGCGCCCGCCGCGTCGCCACCGTGGCCGTCCGGGCTCGGCGCGGGGGATACCCGGCCATGCGGACGCTGCTCGTCGCGACCCTGCTCACCGGCCCGCCCGCCGGGCGGAACCGGCTGCACCGCCTCGTCTTCGAGCCCGCGCGAACCTCGCCGGGGCCGGTCCGGACGGCGCTGCTGCGGTTGCCGCCCCATGAGCGGCTCGCCTACCTGTTGCGCCGCGACGGTCTCACCGCCCCCGAGGTCGCCGCGGAATTACGTCCCCATGTCGAGGTCGATTTCGCGGACGTGGACCAGGCCATCGCCGCCGTCGACGGCCGGACGGGGCTGGACGAGGCCGAGCAGCGGGCCGAGATCGAGGCGTTCGAGCCCGATCTGGTCCGGCTCCGCCCACCACCCGTCCGGCGCGCCGCCGTAGCGCTCCTGCTGGTGCCGCTTCTGGCGGTCGCCGGGTTCGTCCTGACCCGGCCGGACGACAAGCGTGGCGGGCTGGCCGCGATCGACCCGCGCGCGTGGCAGACGACCGCGACGCCGACCATCGACCATTGGCCCGCCCAGGGCGGACTGCGACACGACGCCGGCCTGCTGCGCCGGGCCGCCGACGCCTGGCGCGCCGGCGACGAACCGCCGCGCGGCCGCGTCCTCGTCCTGTACGCCGGGAGGGTGGACGGCGCGTCCCTGGTCGTGCTGCGCGACTCTCCCGGCCGCCGGGACGCGCCCAGCGTGGCGCAGTACTTCGAGCGGCGCCTGTCACGCGGCGTGGAGTCGGTCCGCAGGCTCGGGACGGACGCGGGGCAACTCATCATGCTGGGCATGACGTGGCGCTACCTCGTCCCGCCATGGCTGCGCGACGTGCGGGCGGCGATGCCGTCCGGGCGCTCCCCGGCCTGGCGACCTCTGGCGATCCGGGACGGGTTGAGCGACCCGCTGCCGTGGAACTGGTTCAGACCGCGCTGCCAGAACTACGTGGTGTTCCAGATGACGTTCCGCCCGCCCGCCGGGCAGCCGCAGGCCGTCACGCAACTCGCCTCCAACGACCCCCGCTCTGCGGCGCCACGGGTGTGGTTCCGCACCCCGTCCGAGGAGCGGTTCCGGTGGGCCGCGCTGCACGCCGTCGCCTGCGAGGGGGCGACGACCCTGAGCGAGTCGGCCGACCTGCGATTGGGCCGCCTGTGGAGCGGCGACCTGCCCGACAACGGCGGCAAGGCGACCCTGCTGACCGTGGACCCGTCCGCGGACGCGCCGGGCACCTCGATCCTGATCTCCGACTCTGGACGGGCCCTGTCCGAGCGCGGCAGGACGAACAGCGACACCACCTCATCGACCGGAACGATGGCCGCCGCCCTGTGGTGGCGGTCATCCCGGCGCTGGCATCTGATAGCGGCGGCCGGTCCGAACGTGACGCGCCTGAAGACGGTCGGCGAACTGGGCACCCACGAGACCACGGCGGCCCGACCAGGCGAGACACCCCTGCTAACGGTGCCGGGCCCACCAGCCGGTACCCCGGCGTCCCACCTCCCGGTCGTCCAGGTCGTGGCCTACGAACCTGACGAAGACCACACAACCGTCACCCCGGGATGAACCAACCGGAGGCTATTAGTGTTAGCCTATAAATTATATTGCTTAGCCGCTGACGCTCTGCACCCACTGCTTGGAGAAGCCTTATGAAACTCGCCCCTCATCTGCACCGCCTCGGGAACGACATCGTGGCGTGCTACCTCGTCGACACCCCCGAGGGCATCACGCTCATCGACGCGGGGCTGCCCGGCCACTGGCGGGACCTCCAGCGCGAACTCCGCTCCCTGGGCAAGACCGTCGACGACATCCGCGGGCTCGTGCTGACCCACGGCGACTCCGACCACATCGGCTTCGCCGAACGCCTGCGCCGCGACCACGGCGTGCCGGTGTTCGTGCACGCCGCCGACGCCGTCCGCGCCCGCACGGGAGAGAAGCCCAAGGTCGCGTTCGGCCCCATGCGCCTCGTCCCGACGCTCGGCTTCTTCGGCTACTCCATCCGCAAGAACGGCCTGCGTCCCCGCTACATCGGCGAAGTCACCGAGATCGCGGACGGCGACGTCCTGGACCTGCCCGGCAGCCCGGCCATCGTGGGCATGCCGGGACACTCCCCGGGAAGCGTGGCCGTGCACGTCCCGGTCGCCGACGCCGTCTTCGTCGGCGACGCGCTGACCACGCGGCATGTCCTCACCGGACGCGGCGGTCCGCAGCCCGCGCCCTTCACCGACGACCCGGCCGAAGCGCTCGCCTCCCTCGACCGCATCGCCGGACTGTCGGCCTCCTGGGTGCTCCCGGGCCACGGCGCCCCCTGGCCCACGTCACCGGCCCAGGTGCCCGAGGCGATCCGGAAGGCCTGACCGGCCGATGTGTGCGGGCCACATCGCCGGGGACCTAGGCCGTAGGCCCAGGACCTAGGCCTACCCCATGATCATGCTTGTGGCCGATCCGGGCACCGTGGGGCGAAAGCCACCATGGGAGTGAACCTCAACGGCAAGGAGAGCACGATGTCGTACCCGGAGCACCTGCAGTACCCCGAGCCCCGCTACCACGGAGACAGGGGCGAGGTGAACGCGTCCTTCCGGACCGCCGACACCCCGCCGGACCTCACCTCGCCCGGCGGCGGCGGCACCCACTACCTGGCCACCCACGAGTCCACTGGCGGCGAGTTCGGCCTGTACAAGGTGGACCTGGCAGCACGGTCCGCCGGCGCAAAGACCCACTTCCACAAGGCGATGTCGGAGTCGTTCTACGTCCTCTCCGGGGAGTTGGAGCTCTTCAACGGCGATAAGTGGGTGACAGGCCGCCCCGGTGACTTCCTGTACGTGCCGGTCGGCGGCCTGCACGGCTTCAGGAACGTGGCGGACGAGCCCATGTCGATGCTCATGCTCTTCTCTCCGGGCGCCCCGCGCGAGGAGTACTTCGAGAGGGTCGCGGAGATGTCGCAGCGCGGCGGCCAGGAACTCAAGGAGTTCCGCGTGCGCCACGACAGCTTCTTCGAGGAGGACTTCGAGCCGGACGCGCCGTAGGGGGTCAGCCGCCTGCCGCGGTGTTCAAGGTGATCGCCCCGCTGTCGGTGCGGACGGTGATCGAGCGGGGGGCCGAGGCGTCCTTGGGGACGTCGGCGTGGACGTCGCCGCTGTCGGTGGTGGTGCTGATCTTGTAGGTGGCGCGTGGGACCGTCACCTTCACCTCACCGTTCTCGGTGGTCACGGTTGCCTGGCGTGGCGCGGCGGCGAATGACAGGTCGACCTTGCCGCTCTGGGACGTGGCCGAGAGCTGTGGCGACCTGGTCGCGGTGGAGCGCAGTTCGCCGTTCTCGCTGCGCAGGTCGAGCGGGCCGGTGGCGCCGTTGACCTTGATCGCGCCGTTTGTGCTGCGGATGCGCAGCGCGGTCCCGAAGCCGGTGGCCGAGATCGTCCCGTTCTGGCCCTCGATGCCGACCGTGAGGCTGCGGGGCACCAGCACCTGGTAGCGCACTGCGCAGCCGCCGATCAGGGCGCCGCAGTCGGTGGACAGGGTGAGCCGGTCGCCGGCCAGTTCCCAGGTCGCGGACGGCTTGCCGCCGATCAGCGCCCACCGGTCGAATCGGCGTGTCACCTGCACGTTCTTGACATCGGCGGGACGGATCTCCAGGTCGCCCTGGTCCTTGGCGATGGTGAGGCGGGAGCCTGCGGGGCCGAAGTCGCGCCGCTCGGGCGTGGCGTCGGCGGCCGACGCGCCGCAGCCGGTGAGGGACGCGAGCAGCAGCAGCGATCCCGTGGCCAGGGGCAGTGAGCGACGAAATGAGGGGGGCAACGAGCCTCCAAAGTCGATACCGAAAGTATTGAATACTTTAAGTATGCTACGGTCCGGTCATGACCGACAACCCCACTGACAGGCCGGGGCCCGCGAGGCGGGTCCCACGCGAGGAGGTCCGGCGGCGGCTGCTGACCGAAGCGGTGCGGGCGTTCACCGAACACGGCTACGACGACGCCCGGATCGAGGACATCGCCCATGCCGCCGGATTCACCAAGGGCGCCGTCTACTCCAACTTCGGCGGCAAGCAGGAACTGTTCGGCGCCGTCCTCGGCCAGGGGGCCCAGGACGAGCTCGCCACGGTGACCGCCGAGATCGACGGCGCCGACAACGCCGGTGCGGTGATCGAACGGGTCGCCGAGCTGATCGCCGCCCGCATCACCGGGGACACCCGGCACGGCCAACTCGGGCTGGAGTTCGCCGCCCGCGCCGCCCGCGACGAGCAGACCCGGGCCGTGCTGGCCCCGATGCGCCGCGCACAGCGCGACACCGCCGCCCGCTCCGTCGCCGAAGTGACCGAGCGCACCGGCACCGGTGCGGCCGTTCCCGCCGAGCTGGCCGGGCTGATCCTGCACTGCCTCACCAACGGCCTGGTCAACGAGCACCTCGCCGACCCCGAGGCCGTCACCGCGGACGTCATCAAGCAGGCGTTCACCGCCGTGCTGACCGCACTGCTCCCCCCGACCACGAACGCCTGAGAGGACTCCCGTTGGCGACCCTGCTCCACCGGCTCGGCCGGACCGCGTTCCGCCACCGATTCCGGTTCCTGGCCGGCTGGCTGGTGCTGCTGTTCCTGGCCGGAGGCGGCTTGGCGACCTTCGGCTCCCACCTGGACAGCGAGGCCACCATCCCCGGCTCGCAGTCCCAGCAGGGCATCGACCTGCTGGAACGGGTCCTGCCAAAGGCGACCGGGGTGACCGCGCAACTGGTGTTCGCCGCCCCGCCCGGCACCACCGTCGACGACCCGGCCCACCGGGCCCGCATCCAGAGCACGGTGCGGGAGGCGGCCGCGGCGCCGCAGGTCGCCGAGGCCACCGACCCGTTCCGGACCGGGACCATCTCGGCCGACCGCCGCACCGCGCTCGCCCAGGTGCTGTATCCGATCAAGCGGGACGTCCTGGCGGACGCCAGCGTCACCGCCTTGGAGGACATCGCCGCCGCGGCGCGGTCCGGCGGCCTGCGCGCCGAGGTCGGCGGGACCGTCTACAGCACCGCCGGCATGCAGGTCGGCATGGGCGAGGTGATCGGCCTCGTCGTCGCCGTGGTCGTGCTGGTGCTCACCTTCGGCTCGCTGCTGGCCGCCGGGCTGACGCTGGCCACCGCACTGGCCGGGCTGGCGATCGGGCTGCTGGGAGTGCTGCTGGCCTCCAACATCGCCACCGTCTCCGACACCGCCCCGGCCCTGGCGCTGATGGTCGGCCTGGCCGTCGGCATCGACTACGCGCTGTTCGTCGGCTCCCGGCACCGCGCCCAACTCGCCGACGGAATGGGAGCCGAGGAATCAGCGGCGCGCGCGACCGCCACCGCCGGCGGCGCCGTCGTCTTCGCCGGCCTGACGGTGATCGTCGCGCTGGCCGGGCTGGCGGTGGTCGGCATCCCGTTCCTGACCGTCATGGGCCTGGCCGCCGCACTGACCGTGCTGATGGCGGTGGGCGCCGCGGTCACCCTGCTGCCCGCCCTGTTCGGCCTGGCCGGGGAGCGTCTGCGTCCCAAGCCGGGCTCGCCCGCCACCCGCCCGCGGCCCGCCGGCGCCGGCGGGCTGCGCTGGGCCCGCCTGGTCACCCGCCGCCCGCTGATCACCATCCCGGTCGTCCTGCTGGCCCTGGGCGCGATGGCGCTCCCGGCGCTGCGGCTCAACCTGGCGATGCCCGACAACGGCACCGCCGACCCCGCCTCCACCCAGCGCAAGGCCTACGACCTGATCTCCGACGCCTTCGGTCCCGGCAACAACGGACGGCTGCTGGTCCTCGTCCACACCCGCGGGGACGACCCGGTACGGGCCGCCGCCCAGATCGGCGCCGCGCTCGACCTGCCCGGTGTGGCATCGGTCAGCGACCCCGAACCCGGCACCGACGGCCGCACCGCGGTCCTCAACCTCGTCCCCGAGCAGGGCCCGCGCACCCAGGCGACCCAACGACTCGTCCGCGACATCCGCTCCCATACCCCCGCCCTCGGCGCCGCCGCGGACGCCGAGGTCCTGGTCACCGGCTCCACGCCCGCCGCCATCGACGTCTCCGACCGGCTCCGCGACTCGCTACCGCCCTTCATCGCCGTCGTGGTCGGGCTCTCGCTGCTGTTGCTGCTCCTGGTCTTCCGCTCGATCCTCGTTCCGGTCAAGGCCGCGGCCGGGTTCCTGCTGTCGGCGGGCGCCGCGTTCGGCGCGGTCGTCGCCGTCTTCCAGTGGGGCTGGCTCGCCGGCCTGTTCGGCGTCGCCACCACCGGACCGGTCTTCAGCTTCATGCCCATCGTCGTGATCGCCGTGCTGTTCGGCCTGGCCATGGACTACCAGGTCTTCCTGGTATCGCGGATCCGCGAGGAACACGTCCGCACCGGCCGGCCGCGCGAGGCCGTCCTGACCGGTTCAAGGCACGCCACCCGGGTCATCACCGCCGCCGCACTGATCATGTTCGCCGTCTTCACCGGCTTCGTCACCACCGACGACCTCACCCTCAAACCCATCGCCCTCGGCCTGGCCGCCGGGATCCTGGCCGACGCCTTCCTCGTCCGGATGACCCTCGTGCCCGCCGTCCTCGCACTGACCGGCCATGCCGCCTGGTGGCTGCCCCGATGGCTGAACCGGCTCCTCCCCAACCTCGACATCGAAGGCGCCACCCTGCACCACCCCGGTCACCCACACGCCAAAGGCGCCGACCACACCGCAGAACCGCGGGGTGTGCTTCGAAAGTAATGACGTGGCGATGAGCTGCCCAGACATGGAGAAGCCCCGGCCGGGAGGGCCGGGGCTTCGCTGGCTGGTGGGGGACTACCGCTGTTTGAGCTCGGTCAGGAGGCTGCGGAACGCAGTCCGGGCGAGGAGGAGCTTGGGTCCATCTGGATCCTTGGAGTCCCGCACCCCCACGCCCTCAGCGAGCGCCGCCATCTCCACACACGAGCCGCCCTGGTCGTTGCTCTGCCGAGCCTTTCGCCACACCGTCACGTGCCTGTCCATCGCTCCGAGATGACCTTTCGTATGAACTCGCGGGAGGCGTCGGCGCTCAATGCCTTGGCTTGCAACGTCGAGAACGCCTTGACGATGTGCAAGATATCGTCCCGCTCGCCCGAGGTGACCCCTCCGGTGGAGGTTTCCTGGTGCAGCAACTCTTCTCCGGTTGCCTGGGTAGCGAGATCGAACGAGCCACTGATGCCGCGGTAATAGGCCGTTGGTGCGATCTGGAGTGTGACGTTCTCCCACTCAGAGACCTCAAGCAAGTAGGCGAGTTGCTCGCGCATCACGTCCGGTCCGCCGACCTCTCGTAGCAGCACGGCTTCGCCGATGACGACACAGATCGTGGGCGCGTTCTCGCCCTTCAGAATCTGTTGTCGGCGCATGCGCCCCTCATAGGCGCCGTCTGTCGGCAGCAGCGTTCGAGCGTACCTCTCAGTCTGGAACATGCCGTAGACGAATGTCTCGTGGTAGGCGCGCAGGAGGGCTGCAGTCGACTCAGCCACCGAGTAGTCGGTGAAGAACTTCGGGTGAGCCGATGACTTGAGGATTCCGTCCCAGGCGTCGGTGAGCGTGGGGTCGATTCCGAGGGCCTCGTCCAGTCGTATGGCGAAGTCCCTCCGGCATCGGGTGGTCCCGTTCTCCACTTGGGCGATGTAACTGCGGCTCACAGCAGCGCGGTCGGCCAGCTCAAGCCGAGTGAGGTCAGCCTCATGCCGAAGCCGGGTCACTTCCTGGCCGAAGGAGATCGTCTGACGCGTTGGCTTGCGTGCAGCCATTGGCACACCCCCTGAAGATCGGCTGACACCTTCTGACAACGGCGTGCCTGTGTTGTCGTTCTTTCGTGGTCACATTACGCCTTGGAGTGGATTCTGTGCGGGGAGTTACCGGAACTCGGAGGTGATCGTTCATGGAGGGCCCCGCGGAGATCGTTGTGCCGGTTCAGGCCGAGTCGATCAAGGTCGCTCGGGACTGGGTCGAGGACGTCCTGGGGAGATGGGGGCAGGACGCGTACGTGGCGAAGGTCGTGGTGTCGGAGCTGGTGACGAACGTCCTTCGGCACACCGGGAGTGCGACCGCGACGGTACGGGTCGTCCAGGCGGACAAGGGGACGGTCGTGGAGGTGTTCGACTCCTGCGACGTCCTGCCGGTCGCGGGTGCGGCGGACCTGCTGGATGAGGGCGGGCGCGGCCTGGCGATGCTGGGTGCGCTGGTCAAGGAGTGGGGCGCCCAGCCGGTCGGCGGCGGTGGGAAGGCCGTGTGGGCACTGCTGTCCGACGGGCCGGCGTGAACGAGGCCGACGTCCTGGCCCGTCTGCGCGAACGGTTCCCCTCCTGGTCCATCTCGGTGGGCCAGGGCATGTGGCGGGCCTCGGGGCGCCTCATCATCCGGTCCTCGTCGCCGGAACAACTGGAGGCGGCGCTGAACGGCGAACCCCCGATCCCGTCCCGCCTCGCCTCGCCTCGCGCAGGATCACCGTGCGCGCGCATATCGGCCAGCCTCAACGTCCTGGAGCGCGCCTTCTTGGACGCGGCGGCGATGCTGGCTCGGCACCGCTGGCCCGGCGCCGCGGCCGGTTCCGAGCCCTGCTCAGCACGTCCTGGCCGTCCTGCTGGTCATCGCGGTCGTCAAAGCGGCACCTGAGAACCTGATGCGCCCAAGGGAGATGACGTTAACCCCCGACGACTCGGCGCTGATCAGCGTCGGTCACGACGGCAGGTCCCTCCCCTGCCGCCGGGCCTGCTGACCAGGCCGCGCGGACGTGAGCGTGTCCCAGGCGGCCATTGCCCCGGTGACGACCCCTTCCAACTCGGCGCGGGTGGCGCCGTCGCGCGCCTGTATGGAGAGGCCCTGCACCACGGTGGTGTAATAGCGCGCGATGGCGTCGAGGTCGGCGGGTGGCACGGAGAGGTCGCCGTCGGTGACGCCTTGAGCGAGCCGGTCTCGGACGGCGGTGAACTGCCCGTGCCGGAGGCCGGCCAGGAACTCCCGGACCGTGTGGTTCTCCACGGCCCCGGTCGGCGCGGCTAGGACGAGCATGCAGTAGTGGGGGGCGTCCGGGCGGGTGATCTCGTCGGCGGTGGCACGCAGCATGGCGTGGATCGCGGCGCGCGTGTCCGGTTCTTCGCGCAGCGGACGCCTGGGCCGCTCTCCCGAGGTCGCTCCGTAGAGGGCCATGACCTGGCGGAAGAGCTCCTCCTTGCTTCCGAAGCAGGCGTAGATGCTGGCCGAGGCGATTCCCATGGCCTTGGCCAGGTCGTTGAGCGAGGTGCCCTCGTAGCCGCGTTCCCAGAACACGTCCAGCGCCTGGCGGAGGGCGGTGTCCGGGTCGAAGGTGCGCGGCCTGCCGCGAGTAGCCATCGGGGTGCGTCTCCGTACTTGTTTGTCGTTCGATCAACATTACCTTGACCGGCGGTGCGCGGCCGTGGCAGGTTTGTTTGTCAGTCGATAAACAAAGAGGAGAGCGACTGCCATGAGGATTCCCGCGACCATGCGCGCCCTGGAGCAGACGTCCCTGGACGGCCCGCAAGACCTCCGCCTGGTCACCGATGCGCCGGTGCCGAGCCCAGGCCCGGGTGAAGTCCTGATCCGGGTCACCGCCGCCGGCGTCAACTTCGTCGACATCTCGCAGTCCCGCGGGACGTTCGCAGGCGGCCCGCACCCGCCATATCTGGCGGGAATCGAGGGCGCCGGTGAAGTCATCGCCGTCGGCGAGGGGGTGACCGGCCTGGAGCCCGGCACCCACGTCATCGGCGTCAGCATCAGGGGCGGCGCCTTCGCCGACTACATGGTGCTGCCCGCGGCCGCCGCGCTCCCGGTGCCCGCGGACTGGGCCGACGAACAGGCACTGGGCCTGGTCGTGAGCTGGCCGACCGCGCTGGCGGCGCTCAAACCGCTCGGCGGCGTCACCGCCGGGCAGACCGTCCTGATCCACGCGGCCGCCGGCGGGACCGGCCAGGCCGCGGTGAAGATGGCCAAGCACTACGGCGCGACGGTGATTGCCACGGCCTCACATGGCAAGCACGAGGTGGTGCGGGCGCTGGGCGCCGACCACGTCCTCGACTCGCGCGGCGCCGACCTCGCCGCCGAGGTCTTGCGGCTGACCGGCGGCGCGGGCGCCGACCTGGTGCTGGAGTCGGCCGGCGGCGCCACCTTCGACGCCAGCCTGGCCGCAGCCAAGCGGGTCACCGGCCGGGTCGTCGTCTACGGCCTGCCCGGCGGCGAAGCCGCGATCTCCAACTGGGACCTGGTCTACAAGCACCAGGTCCACCTCATCGGCCTGAACATCGGCATCCTGATCCAGGCCGCGCCGCAGATCTTCGGCGAAGTCATGGGCGAACTGTTCGGCCTCCTCGCGGCCGGAGTCCTCGGCTCCGGCCGTCCCACCGTCCACGAACTGGCCGAGGGCCCAAAAGCACTCGCGGACCTGGAAGCACGAGCCACCGTCGGCAAACTGGCCCTCCGCCCCGACGGCACGACGTGACCGACCCGACGGCCCATCAACCTGACCCGACTGACGATCCGCAAGCGCCACCAACAGGGCACGGCGGGCGGCGGCTACGCCGCGTCCGAACGCATCGAAGCCACGCTGGACGCCCGCGAAGGCACCTACGTCATCCCGCAGGCCGGAGTCGCGGACGGCGCCGACCAGACCAGCGGCGGAACAGCACGGCTTGTGGCGGGCCGTTCGGCCAGTCAGCCGCCCAGGACCTCGATCACCGGCAGCGTCCCGTCGATTCTCGCTCCGGCCGACTCCGGCGGGATCGCTACGTCGTCCCGGATTGCGGTCGTGACCTTCATAGGGGCGTGCGGAGTCACCAGGTACTTGCCCGGCGGCAGCAGTTTGTGTTCAGGGAGGACGATCCGGTACTTCGTCGTCCACTGGCTCATGGTGGCGCATTCCGCTGGTACGTAAGGCTGTTGCTCGCCCGTCGTGTCACTTATCACCGGAAGGGTGATCGCATCGCCTGCCTTCTGCGGGATCTCGCCCCTCTTGAATGGCGGAATTCGATAGAACGCCAGATAGTCTGATGTCTTGAGATCGATCTGATCCTTGCCAAGGCCGATTCCCCACTGATACCAGTGGGTTTTGGAGCCTCCTACCTTTTCTCCCAAGCACTGCCGCTCGCCGGTCGGCGTGTAGTGGATGGCCGCCGGCGTGCGTGCGTGGAAAGACTCTTCAAGGTGCACTTCCGTGCCGGTTTTCGCCCGTGCCGGTGCAAGTGAGTACTTGAGGTCGATGTAGGGGGTCTCTGCGACCGGGAGGTTGGCCTGACCAAGGAGAACGCCGGGCTTGGTGAAGTGGGCATGGACCCCGGCGCGGCTCGTCCCGCCGACTGTGGGGCCGGGCCAGAAGAGCCAGGCCGCGACGGCGGCGCCGGTGCCGACAGCGCCGATGGCCGCCGCCCCCTTGGCACCGCCG
Source organism: Actinomadura darangshiensis (assembly GCF_004349235.1). Lineage (GTDB taxonomy): Bacteria > Actinomycetota > Actinomycetes > Streptosporangiales > Streptosporangiaceae > Spirillospora > Spirillospora darangshiensis. The sequence goes on from NZ_SMKY01000210.1 coordinate 13,726, forward strand.
ACCTTACTCAAGAAGCCTTTGGACGCGGACGCCCCTGTCTTCGCCAGAACGTCCGCTGACGTCGCGCCCTGTGCGAAACCCATCGACGCATGACCTGCCGCGGTCGAGACGGCTGCACCTGCGGACGCTCCGGGAGCGAAAAGGGCTCCGCCGAGCATTGCCAGCGGGACGGCGGTCGCCACGGTCGCGGCGACGGCGCCCAAGGCGAGGATTCCGCGTCGTTCCCAGTCGGGGCCGTAGGTCCGGACGGCGGCGGCTTCTAGTTGGCTCACGAACTCGTAGGCGTTCCAGACCCGTTCGGAGGGGCGTTTGGCCAGGCCGCGCTGAACTAACGAGCGCAACGGCTCCGGCACCTTTTCCAGGGGCGCCGAACCTTCGGCGTGCGCGGTTTTCAACTCCGCGAGCGTCGTCCCGCCGAAGGGTTTCTCGCCCGTGACGCATTCGACGAAGACGCAGGTGGCCGCGTAGAGGTCGGTCGCGGGTGTGGCGGGTTCTCCGGCCCATTGTTCCGGTGACATGTAGGCGGGCGTCCCGGCTTGGCCTCCCTGACCGGTGAGGACGGCGACCCCGAAGTCGATCAGCTTGCTCTGCCCGTCGTCCTGGACGAGCACGTTCGCCGGTTTGTAGTCGCGATGGACGACTCCGACCGAGTGCGCTGCGGCTAATCCGAGCAGGGAGCCCTTCAACGTAGCCAGCGCGGCTTCGGGTGTCAGCGGCCCCTCATGTTCGTCCAGCACCTTGCGGAGTGGGCGTCCGGCGACGGCCTCCAGGATGATCGCGGCGCCCCAGGGCGACTCCAGATAGTCCAGGAGCCGCGCCACATGCGGGTCGGTGACCCGCTTGAGCATCTCCGCCTCGTCCCGGAATGTGTTCCGGGCGGTCGTGTCGTGCAGCAGATCGGCGGCAAGATACTTGATCGCCACCGGCCCGCCGCCGGACTCGTGCCGTGCCAGCACGACCTCGCCCTGGGCCCCGGCCCCCAGTTCCGCCAGTTCGACGAAGCCCGGTAACGGATGCTCGCGGGAGGTCACTGGCCCGTGTTGGTCTGGATCTCGCTCACGAGGAGCGGTGTGGCCTCCGATGTCATGGTGGTGGGGCCGAGGTTTCCTCCGTTCGGATCACAGTCGGCGCCTTCACACGTCCACGAGACGTCCCACGTGATGGTGGCTGTGATCTTGTACGACCCGCTCGGCTGCGCGGCGGACGACCTCTTGTACCTGTAGTTGCAGGTTTTGCCGTTCTTGCTGCCGCCATCGTCGCAGACGAGCGTTTTCTCGCCGAGATCCCATGTCACGGACTTCGGCGCCGCCACGAGCTGGACCGTCTGAGCACCCTCGGTGATGGGCTCGGTCTCCACGTCGCCGAAGCCGTCGATCCAAAGGGCTGTCCGCAACCTCACGTATGTCTTGTCCGCGGGAGCCGTGTGAACGACGGGCACGGGAAACTCGGTCGCCGCCTGGGCCCTGGCTACGAGATCTGCCGTGGTAACCGGTGCCGCTTGAGGGATCACGGTGTTTCCCACCGGCACAAAGCCCTGCGCCTCGTCTGCGGTCAGACCGACGGGTGGGGGAGGAGCCACAGGGCCGCCGTTGCCGCCGCCACCTGCTCCCGTTCCGCCTCCTCCTCCGGTCCCGGGCTTCCGGTTGACCAGATTGCAGCTTCCCACCTTCTTGGGGCCCTTTCCTGGGACCACGTTGCAGCCTTCGGCTTGGGCGGGGAAGGCGCTCAGGAGTGGAATGGTCAGGGCCGTTGCCGTTATGACGGCGTGGGCCGCTCGACGCCTGGTGGGGGTGTGGAGAGACATCGCGTGTCCTTCCCTGCGGACCGTCAGCATTGGCGGTCCCGGACATTGGCGGCGACCTTCCAGGTGCCAGATTCGTACTGGACGGTCGCCCGGTACACGAACGCTCCGCCGGGAAGTTGGTCCATCCGCTTGCCGGTCTTGGCCGAGTAGCGGTAGGCGGCGAGGGTGCGGACGCAGTCGATCACGTAGACCTTCGTGTAGTCCTTGGATCGGGCGTAGACCCGGGGGTTGAACGTGTTGGTGAAGCGCCAGATCTCGCCCTTGGCCTTGGTGGCCTCCACGTCCTTGGTGACGTCGCTCAAAAGAGGGTCCTTGGCGACGTCCGGGAGGCGCGTCGGGTCGTTCGTGGCGTAGGCCTTTTTGTAGGCGTCCTGGTAGGCGCGGTAGCGCTGGAGGACCGTCTTGTAAAGCTGCGCTGTGGGGATGGCGGAGGGTGCGGCGGCGGCCGGGGCGGAGGCGGCGCCGGCCGGGTCGAGCCGGCCGTCGGGGGAGAGTTCGCCGTTGGAC
>NZ_SMKY01000211.1 GCF_004349235.1 Actinomadura darangshiensis
GCGCCGGAGCGGGGGCCGGGGCGGGACGGCGATGGTGGGCGGCCAGCGGGACGAAATCGGCGACCGCCTCGGCCGCCAGCGTGGCCCGCACCTTGCCGCCCTGGTGGGACGTGCCGTTGCGGGCGTCGAACCGGGCCGCCAGGCCCGTCGCGCGGGCGGACAGCTCGGCGTGCAGCACGCCCAGCGCCACGTCGGCGGCGGGACGGCCGGCCGCCGCGGGACGCCGGATCGTCGCCGCGTCGTGCCCGGCCGCGGCCACCCGGTCCAGGACGAGGGCCGCCGCGGCGGAGAAGTCCATGTCCGCGTGCGCGCTCGGGGCGCGGTCCAGCCAGCCGAGATGCCGCTGGAGGATCTCCAGGCCGCGCGCCTCGTTGCCCGTGATCGCGCAGAACTCCAGATGCTCGGCGACGTCGCTGAGGTCGGCGAGCCGCGACCGGTGCACCCGGTAGGCGCGGCGGTGCGCGTCGGCGGCCTGATCGGCGCGCCCCGTCCGCAGGTAGACGGGCAGCAGCGCGGTCTGGATGGCCTGCGGCTGCTCGTTGCACGACAGCTGCGCGCTCAGCACCGGCGCGGCGATCTCGAACGCCTCGTCGTGCCGGCCGGTCTCGACCAGATGGCGGGCCATGCCGGTCGGATCGCAGCCCTCGCAGTCCGACAGCTCGTCCCGCTCGGCCGCGCGCCACTTCAGGTACCACTCGTCGGCCGTCCCGTCGCCGACGTGCCGCGCGACCACGTTTCGATAGTGGTACACGGCCTGGAGGCTGTGCCCGCCCGCCTTGTAGCGGCGCTCCATGTCGTCCAGGACGGCGTGGGCCCGGTCCAGCGGGATCTCCGGGAACAGGGTGAGGGAGCTGACGACCGCCTTCATCTGCCACAGCAGGCTGTGCGTCTCGCCGAAGCGGCCGGGGTCGCGGTCGTGGTCGGCCAGCGCCCGGGTGAACGTTGCGAACGCCTTGGCGGGCTCGCCGCCGTACCGGTACGCGTCCGTCAGCCGGACCCGCACGTGGAACGCCAGCACCTCGTCGCCGTCCGCCTCCGCCCGGCGCAGCGCGTCCTCGACCAGGACCGTGCGGGCCTCCCCGTAGGGAAGCTCCTGGGCGCGCGTCATCAGCGCGTAGACGTCGTCCGTGCTCATTCGGCGGCCTCCGGGGAATGGACGGCCCATTCCAGCAGGCCGATGAAGGAACGGTTCAGCACCGCCGTGTCGGCGGGCCGCAGCGGATGGTGGCCGAGCAGCAGCGCCTGCCCGTACAAGGCCTGGACGGCCAGCTCGACCGGCCCGTCGTCACCGAGGGACGTGACGCGGCGAGCCAGCGGGTTGCGGTGGTTCAGCACCAGTTGCGGGCGGTCCGCGCTGGTCGTGGCGTTGACGGCGCCCAGGACGTCCGCCCAGAGTTCGTCGGCCGACTCTTGCGCGCGCGTGAGTTCCTCGCGGAACTGCGCATCGCGGCTCGTCAGGTAGAGGGCGGGCAGGGAAGCGGGGTCGAAGTCGCGGACGACGACCTCGCAGCCGAGCCGTTCCACCGCCCGCTGCGCCGCCGCCAGGAACGGGCGCAGCGCCAGTTCCGTCGCCGGGTCGAGGACGCCGAACGTGGTGGTCAGCTCGGCCGCCTCCAGGCGGGCGAGGCGGATGTCGGGGTCCAGGCCGGGCAGCCGCTCGATGATCTCGGTGTCGTGGACGTAGCCGCCGTTGACGAGGCCGACGCCCTGCGCGCCCGCGACCGCCGACAGGCGGCGGAACTCGTCCACCGACGCGGTGAACCGGCCGTCCGGATGGCGGCGGCGGAACTCGTGCAGCGTCATCGGCCCGGCGGACGTCTCGTACTCCAGCCACTGGTCGACGATCCGCAGCATGTCGTCGTCGTGCAGCGCCATCGCCTTCACGCCGAGCTGGTGCAGGCGCAGGAACGCGCGCAGCTGGGCCGGGTCGGTCTCCGCCAGCCTCACCAGCCACTGCCGCAGGACGTCACCGAGCCCGAGCCGCGTCGATTCGAGCAGCTCGTCCTCGTAGAGGGCCTCGCGGCTGGCGGTCGGACGCAGCTCCCCCGCGTCCACCACGCACCGCGCGAAGAAGGCCCACTCCGGCAGCAGCCCCTCCACGTTCTCGGCCAGCAGCATCCGCTTCAGGTAGACGCGATGGGAAGCGCGGGCCGTCGGCGAGACGGGCGCGGGCAGGACGAACGCGACGCCCGTCAGACCCGCCTCGGGCACGTCCAGATCGACGACGTCGAAGGGCGTGAACCCGTACAGCTCCTCGCAGTACCGCTCCAGCGCCCGCCGGCGGGCGGCCGGATCGCGGTAGGACGCCTGCCACGGCGGCCCGTCACCGGTGACGGCGACGCCGTCCACGACCAGATCGACCGGAAGAAGCGACCCGTACGTGCGCGCAAGCTCCGCGACGACCGGCGGGCTCAGCAGCTCGGCCGCACCCGGACGGGCCCGCAACGTGACCGTCGTACCCGGCTCGTCGCGCTCGCCCGGCTCGACCTGGTAGCTGCCCTCGGAACGGCCCGTCCATCTAACGGCCTTACCGCCCCTCGCGGACCGGGTCACGACCTCGATCTCGTCCGCGACGAGGAAGGCGGACAGCAGCCCGATACCGAACTGCCCCAGGAAGTCGTGCCGTGCGAAGCCCAGCTCGTCCCGCTTGGACGACCGCCCGATCGTCGCCAGCAGCGTGTGGACCTCGTCCTCGGTGAGCCCGACGCCGTCGTCATGCACCCGCAGCGTCCCGCCACCGGTCTCGATCTCGACGCGGCCGCCCTCGCCGCGCGCCGTGATCGCGTCCACCGCGTTCTGCAGCAGCTCCCGCAGATACACCCGCGGACTCGCGTAGAGGTGGCGGCTCAGCAGATCCACCACCCCGCGCAGATCCACCTGAAACGCCTGTTCCACCACGTCCACGCCTCCCCGATCACTTCCCGAGCGATCACACACACTAGCGACCGATACCGACGACTTCAGATCATTTGCGCCCGCCCCGCTCGGACGACTCACTGTGAAGGAGAGCGCGTGCCGGGCGCGTCGCCGTCTCGCGATGGGCGCCCCTATCCTGAGCGCCATGTCCCCGACGAACGGACCGGGCGGTGGGTGCTGAGCTACGGGACGTGACCGTCCACATCGACACCGGCCGCTGGAGCGAGACCGTCCTCGACGGGATGGACATCGTCGTGCCGGACGGGCAGATCACCGCCCTCCTCGGCGAATCGGGCTGCGGCAAGTCCATGGTCGCCGCCGCACTCAACGGGCGGCTGCCGGAGCCCGCCCGCAGCACCGGCCAGGTCCTCGTCAACGGCGACCTCGTCCAGGACCGGCGGCATTGGCTGCGGCTTCGCGGCCGGACCATCGGCCTGCTGCCCCAGGCGGGCGTCGACGCCTTCTCCCCCACCGAGACCGTGGGCGCCCAGTTGCGCAAGCTGGAGAACCGGCACCGGCGGTGGACCCTCGACGACGCGTGCGCAGCGGCCCACTACCCCACCGACCTGTTCGACCTCTATCCCGGCCAGCACTCCGGCGGCCAGATCCAGCGCGCCGCCTTCGCCGCCGCACTCCTGCCGGGCCCCGACATCCTGGTAGCGGACGAACCGACGGCCTCCCTTGAAACCGACCTCGCCTACGAGATGTGGGTCACGCTGTACAAGTACGCCCGCAGCGGTGGCGCCGTCCTGGCGATCACCCACGACGTCCCCATGCTCACCGCCACCCAGGTAGCCGACCACCTGGTCCTCATGCGCGCCGGCAAGGTCACCGCCACCGGCGACCTGACCACCCTCCAAGCCCAAACAGACCCCTACACCCGCGGCTTCTTCCACCCGTAACCCCCGTCCAGGCCGCGCTCGGAGCGCGAGAAACACAAGGACGGCCTTGGACGCTCAAAGGTCACCTGAACCCTCAGCGAGGAACGTGCCATCGTGATGGCGCACCGCAGGTGACGTCGCCGGACGCGCCATTGCGTCCAACACACGAACCGCGAACGCTTCGGTGGCCAACTCCCTGACCTCCTCAGAGTTCATCCACCGGAGGCCCTGCGCCTCGCTGGTCTCGCGAGCACTCCCGCCGACGATGCGGCAACGAAAGACAAGTGCGATGATCCCGCGTTTCATATTCTTATAAACGCCCGTCAGATCATCGACCTGAGCCCGAAGGCCCGTCTCCTCAAGAACTTCTCGCTTGAGACCGGCCCGGATATCTTCAGCAAGCTCCAGAACACCGCCAGGAGCCTCCCAATGACCATTATCGCGACGCTGAATAAGCAAAGCCCGACCAACATCGTCCAAAATGACGCCCGCAACGCTCACCGAGTGCCGGTCACCCTCGGACATCAGAGGGAGAGGACGAGGACGTCATCGATGTCACCGCCCGGATACGACTGGACCACGGCAACCTGTTTCCATCCCCAGTGAGCATAGATCGTGCGGGCATGGGAATCGGGTTGGGCCAGAAGCATCGCGTACTGCTCAGGACGGCCGTCCAGAAGAGCGCCGAGCAGCCGACGGGCGAGGCCACGTCCGCGGTGCGGGGCGGCGACGACCAGCTCGATCACAGAGAACTTCGCAGCGTCCACGATCTCCTGTGGTGGTGCGGAGCCTGAGACGTCCCGCCACCAACTGCCCGCTACAAAGTGCAGGCCGAAACTGAAGCCCACTAGCTCTCCATCGCCCTTTCGGACACCGATAAGGGTGAAGCCTTTCCTAGTGGTCTGCCTGGTCGTGCGTGGGATGAACTCTTCCCGGCTGAACATGGGGTGTGGTTCATACGGGGGTTCGGCATACGCGGGAACGTATACCTCAGCGATCTCGTCCAGCATGGCAACGGTGCGTTCGCCGTCATGACGAGTCAGTGTGTAGCCGTCGTCAGGCATGGGAGGACGCTCCTATCAGATTGAGAGCCATGCGCCGGGTCTCCTGGGCAACTTGACTCGGTGAGCCGTGTAGCGCGGCAGCGAAACGCCGGGTCTTCTTGGCGATCCTCGCGCTGGTCATCTCCGTCAGCAATGGGAGGTTGCTGTGGAAGACGTCCACGGACGAAGTGATATCGCCGGAGCGGGCGAGGGCGGTGGCTTGGCAGACGCGGTAAAACGCTCGGTTGCGCGGCGCCATCGTCGCTGTGATGCCGTCCAACAGTTCGGCTGATAGCGCATGGTGGTCGAGCGAGGCTTGTGCTAGAGCCTCCAATCCACGCATCTCGTCTTCCCCGAAGAACCGGAACCACTCGTCGCGATCAGGGCGGACGGCCGCCTTGCCGAGCAGATCCCATGCCTGGCCCTTGAGTCGTTCATAATCTGTCTCGTCGTGCAGGCGGGCGTGCGCGACTGCGGCTCGCATCGACAGAAGAGATCTGAGTTGAAGATCGGCGTGTTGGCTGGCGTCGAGGGCGCTTTGCGCAACGGAGGCCGCATTCGCGGGTCGCCCTTTGGCGTTGCACACCATGGCCATCGTGTCGAGAATCTGAAGTCGCAGTTTGGTGTCATTAGCACAGTAAGCGGAGTACAGGCCGTCCTTCAAGAGGCCCTCGGCACGGGCGAGATCGCCGCGCTCGAACGCGAACCAGGCTGCGGCCGAAGTCACCTCACCGATGACCGCGTGCACGAAGGGCTCGGCGGACGGCTTGATCGTCACATGCTTCAACTGCCCGAGGATGCTGGCCAGCCGGGCCTCAGCCAGATCCGCGAGCGCTGCGCCGCCGTGGCGCGAGTCCAACGCCCACAGGTCCGCGACGGCATCAGCGGGCCGCTCCAGACCGGTGACGACGTCGACATCGCCTGTGGTCGCCTTGGTGTGCGCGCTCCCCAGCAGGGGGATGGCCAAGCCGGCGAGCACCAGTTTGCTCGAGAACTCGCGGCGCTTCACATTGCCGCCCGTACTCGCTTCGACGGTCTCTCGATCGTCGATGCGGCTGGTGATGTGGCTGAGCCCCCTGGGCGTGATCCCCGCCAACGTCCGTGGAGCGCCAAGTCGGTCAATGATTTTGAGAGCGGTCTCGATGGTCTGACCACCGCTGCGACCTGCCATGAGCCTGGAAACGGAGGCTTGAGACAGTCCAGTTTGAGTGGCGATAGCGCTTTGGGTGGCTTTTGTGTCACGGTTGATAGCGATGAGGATCGTCGGCCAGTCCCATATGGCAAGCGCTTGGGAGATCGATTCGGAGAACCAGAATTCCAGTGGCAAGTCAATCTGACTGGTCGGCCGGCTTCTAGCTGCAGCGACACATGGGCCACAGATGTCCTCCGTCGCGTAACGACTCAGCGGCTTGTCACACCGAGCACACAACTCTCTCGTTTCACCCATAATGCAACCTCCCAGGTCAGTGTCACCCCATTATTCATCGATGCATGACCGGTGGCTGTTTGTTATACAACATCGTTCTGGTCATGGCCCGGCGGATGGGCAGAGACTGCGCTTATTCGACCTCGTCAACGAGTTAGGACCCTTGCGGCATGCCTCCCCACGATCGCAAGCACCGCCGCAATAGCGGTTGTACGGCAGATGGTACGGGCGAGCCGCCGGATGAGTTGGCGGTGGTCGTGATGAACGGCGGGGCGGGTGCCGTGGCTTCTGAGGCGCTGGACGTGACGATTCAGGCGACGCTGAGGGGGCCGGCGCGGGTGCGCACGCTGGTGAAGTGCAGGCTCGCCGAATGGGGGCTGACCGGAGTCAGCGACGATGTGGTGTTGATCGCCAGCGAGCTGGTCGCCAACGCCGCGCAGTACGCCTCGGAGCAGGAGATCCACGTTCGCCTCACGTGGGAGCCCGGCGCGGTGGTGCTGGCGGTGTGGGACTCCTCCGACGCCAGACCGGTGTGCACACGTACGGCGGGGACGGCAGTCGGTGACCCGGTTCCGGACGCTGAGGCGCTGGACCCGGGCCATGACGCCGACATGCGCGGTCGGGGGCTGCCGATCGTCGCGGCAATGGCTGAAGAGTGCTGGGTGACACCCGCCGAGCCGCACGGAAAGTGGGTTTGCGTGCGCTACGCCACCGTCGAACCGGCCGCAGTTCCGTCCATCCACGCGCACTCGGCCAGGTAGGACAACCATGGCGGACAGCACGGAACTCGCGCGGTGGGCCGAGGGGAACCACTCCGGGTGGGCTGTGGTGTGGGGCGCGTACAGCCGAGAGTTCACCGCCTGGGTGATGTGGAGTAGCAGCCCACTGGTGGTGACCGCACCGGATACGCATTCGCTTTCCATCGCCATCCGGCGTGCTGAGCAGCGCCGCATCGAGTTCATGCCGCGCACGTCCGTCGGCACATGGCGGAACGGGCCACCGTCCGTCCTGCCGCCGCCTGAACTCCACGGCCCCGAGGCGGCCGGTCACCCCCCTCCAGATCCCCCAGTGGAGGGCGAACCCCCGAGAGCTGTCGCCTCGGGGCCGTGGGTTGTAACGGCCCGACCCGTTCCGGTCGCGGTCGTCCACACAGAAGGCTTCAGGTGGAGCCTCCAAGCGGCGGCCACTGTGTCGTCAGGAAAGGAAGCAGATGACCACGCAGATGATCGGGCAGCCTGACCAGCTCGACCTAGTGACGCACTCGCCGGACGGTGAGTCGCGCGGGCTGGCGTTCCGGGTCGGGGACATCTTCCCCATGGACCCTGGCCTGGACTTGGCGTCCCAAACGGACGCCCCCGCGACCAAGGCACGGCCCTGGGTACTCCGGTTCCTCGTGGCGCCCCGCGCGGGCAAGCACGACAAGGGGACGTCCGACTACACCACCGGCGGCCAGGGCGACAACCAGCACCCCGAGGACAAGGGCAAGGAGTCAACTACTCGGCCCTGAAGCACCGAGCTTGCGGGTTCGGTCCTTGTGGGCGTTGTTTACGCTCCCGACTGCCCGCTACGGGTGGGCGGTCACGGGTCGCATCCACCGGCCCCCGTGCTAGGCGGGGGCTGGTTGGGGCATGTTGACGAATACCCACGCCGAGCGTGCGCGGTCGCGCACGTTGACCCCGGCGACGACGTCGGCGGGCCCAGCGAGACCGCACCGGCGACAGCAGAAATCATCCCGCGTAGGACGGTTGGTCCGCGCGGTGTGGCCGCAGCGCGGGCAGCGCTGCGAGGTGTAGGCCGGATCCACCTCCAGGTACGGCACCCCGGCACGTTGGGCCTTGTAGGCGATGAACGCGCCCAGCTGCTGGAACGGCCAGGACGACAGGCGTGCCCGCTGGTCGCGAGGAACCGTGACCCGTCCGCGGATCCCACCCAGTTCTTCCAGGGCGATACCGCGTCCGGTGCGTGCCGCGACGGCGACGACCTGCTTAGCGATCGTGTGGTTGACATGCCGGGCGTGCCGGGTCTCCCGGCGGGCCCGCTTCTTCAATAATCTGGCCGCCGCGCGGGTGCGTGTGGCCTGGAGTTCGGCGCGTTTGCGGGCCTGCCAGCGGCGGTACCGGTCCAGGCGGCGGCCCTGATGGTTGTCGCCATCGCTGGTGGTGGCCAGGTTGACGATGCCGCGGTCCACCCCCACCCAATCGACCGGCTCGTACACCTGGGGTTCGGGGACGTCGCAGGTGGCGAGCAGGAACCATTTCCCGTCCCGGTGCACCAGGTCCGATTCACCCTTGCGGTGCGCGGCGAGCATCTTGGCCTGGTCGGGCGAGCAGACGAACCGCAGGTTCTTGCATCGCCCGGCCACCGTCCAGATGCTCACCGTGCCCGCATCCAACTGCCACGACAGGTTGCGGTCGTCGAAGGTGTGCGCGGCGTCGGCGCGGAACACGATCGGCTTGGCCTCCGCCTTACGGCGACGCTTGGACGCCGGGCTACCAAAGTTGCCGTTGCGGAGGTTCGCCCGGAGAGTGGTGTAGGCGTCCACGACCCGTTTGATCACATGCTGGGCGGCCTGCGCACCCAGCCCGCCGGCCTTGAGATCGCCGTAGCACAGCGTCCGCAGGGGCAGTTCGCGGCCGCGGAGCCCGAACTGCTCGAAGGCCACGGCCGACACCTGGTTGGCAGCGGTGTTGACTCGGTGCAGGGTGTCGGTCAGCGCCGCCGCCTGCTCGGGCGTCGGCAGCAGCTTCACCTGCACCACCAGCTTCACAGTACGTGACCATATCATTACGCAACTGTGTATGTCGTCGGACCGACCTGGCGGCGCTGACGCACCGCATGATCGGGGAAGCGATTCATCCCAGCCCTGAAGGGACTGGGGTTCCTCGCTAGAAGCACGCTGAAGATGACGGTGCTGATGCTGGCACGCGACGGCGACAAGGTTGCCGAACGGGTTGCCGCCGAGCTGCGCGGACGCGGAACCAGCGAGGTGCAGGTGAACCCCTCGAACTTCCCAACGCGGCTGTCGATGGGTGCACATCTGAGCAACTCGACCTCCTGGGGAGGGCGACTCAGGAGCCGGGACGGCCTCGACGTCGAGCTTGCCGGCATCAGCGCCGTATGACAGCGAGGGGCCACACCGTTCGTGATGGACGGGCGCATGTCGTCCCCTGAGCGGGCGTTCACCTACGGCGAGGCCAGGCGTGGCTTCGGTGGCGTGCTGACCGCGCTGCAAGACTGTTTGTGGGTCAACGATCCGATGGCCGCGATACGCGCGGAGTACAAGCCGTAGCGGTCCTGGTCGCGCAGCAGGACGAGGCGGCCGTCGCCGCCGAAACGGGCGGCGGTGCGCGCCTGGTGGAGCCGGATGAGCGCCAGCAGGCCGAGCACCTCGGGGTGGCGCGGCATCAGCCAGGCGAGGTTCGCGGCCAGCCAGGTCCGGCATGACTCGCCCGGCGTCGAGCGGTTCGGGTTGGCGGTCTTGCCCGAGGGCGACAGGCTGTGGCTGGACGAGCCGAGCCGCCTCGTGTGACCGGACGCGCGCGAGCCCCGGGCCTGGGTGGTCCGGGGCTCGTCATGGTGCGGGTGGGTTAGATAAGGCCCAGCTTCTGGACGGCCGCGCGCTCCTCGGAGAGCTCGTTCACCGTCGCGTCGATGCGGGTGCGGGAGAAGTCGTTGACGTCCAGGCCCTGGACGATCTCCCACTTGCCGCCCTTCGTGGTGACCGGGAAGGACGAGATCAGGCCCTCGGGGACGCCGTAGGAGCCGTCCGACACGACCGCCATGGACGTCCAGTCGCCGTCGGCGGTGCCGTTCACCCAGGTGTGGACGTGGTCGATCGCGGCGGACGCGGCCGACGCCGCCGACGACGCGCCCCGCGCCTCGATGATCGCGGCGCCGCGCTTGGCGACGGTCGGGATGAAGTCGTTCTCCAGCCAGTTCTGGTCGTTCACCGTCTCGGCGGCGTTCTTGCCGGCGATCTCGGCGTGGAAGACGTCCGGGTACTGGGTGGCGGAGTGGTTGCCCCAGATCGTGAGCTTCTTGATGTCGTCGACCGAGACGCCCGTCTTCTTGGACAGCTGCGCGAGGGCGCGGTTGTGGTCGAGGCGGGTCATCGCGGTGAACCGGTCGGACGGGACGTCCGGCGCGTGCGACTTCGCGATCAGCGCGTTGGTGTTGGCCGGGTTGCCGACCACCAGGACCTTGATGTCGTCGGCCGCGCCCGCGTTGATGGCCTCGCCCTGCGGCTTGAAGATGCCGCCGTTGGCCTCCAGCAGGTCGCCGCGCTCCATGCCCTTCGTCCGCGGGCGGGCGCCGACGAGCAGGGCCACGTTCGTGCCCTCGAACGCCTTGGCGGCGTCGTCGAAGATGTCGGTGCCGGACAGCAGCGGGAACGCGCAGTCGTCCAGCTCCATCGCGGTACCCTCGGCGGCCTTCACCGCCTGCGGAATCTCCAGCAGGCGCAGGCGTACGGGTACGTCCGCGCCGAGGAGGTGCCCGGACGCGATGCGGAACAGCAGCGCGTAGCCGATCTGGCCCGCCGCGCCGGTGACGGTAACGGTGACTGGGGTGCGAGTCATGCGTCCTTCTCCTGCTGTGACCTGACGGGGCTCAGGCGGCCATCCTTCGGACCCGACCGCCCGAGGACCCCGCCCGCGCGGGATCTCTCGCCGTCGAGATATTTCCGGGGGTCAGGCTATCGCGCGCCCCCCGCCCGCCACCGCCCAGGTGCACCACCCGGCATGCCGCCCCGGCCGGGAACGAGCGGAAGGCCGCCCCGGAACGATTCCGGGACGGCCTTCGAAGACCGGGGCCGGGTCAGCCGTTGATCTTCTTCTGGAGGTTGGTGTCGAGGGCGCCCAGGAAATCCTGCGTCGTCAGGAAGGGGGTCTCCTTGCCGACCAGGAGCGCCAAGTCCTTGGTCATCTGGCCGCCTTCGACGGTCTTGACGCAGACCTCTTCGAGGGCGCGGGCGAAGCCGACCAGCTCGGGGTTGCTGTCGAGCTTGCCGCGGTGGTCGAGGCCGCGGGTCCAGGCGAAGATGGACGCGATCGGGTTGGTCGACGTCGGCTTGCCCTGCTGGTGCTGCCGGTAGTGGCGGGTCACCGTGCCGTGCGCCGCCTCGGCCTCGACGGTCTTGCCGTCCGGGGTCATGAGGACGGACGTCATCAGGCCGAGCGAGCCGAAGCCCTGCGCGAGGGTGTCGGACTGGACGTCGCCGTCGTAGTTCTTGGCGGCCCAGACGAAGCCGCCCTCCCACTTGAGCGCCGCGGCGACCATGTCGTCGATGAGGCGGTGCTCGTAGGTGAGGCCCTTGGCCTCGAACTCGGCCTTGAACTCGGTCTCGTAGATCTCCTGGAAGAGGTCCTTGAACCGGCCGTCGTAGGCCTTGAGGATCGTGTTTTTCGTGGACATGTACAGCGGCATCTCGCGGTTGAGCGCGTACCGCATGCTCGTCCGGGCGAAGTCGCGGATCGAGTCGTCGTAGTTGTACATGCCCATGGCGACGCCGCCGCCGGGGAAGTCCGCGATCTCCAGCTCCATCGGCTCGGAGCCGTCGCGCGGCGTGTAGGTGATCGTCACCTTGCCCGGGCCGGGGACGACGAAGTCGGTGGCCTTGTACTGGTCGCCGTGGGCGTGCCGGCCGATGATGATCGGCTTCGTCCAGCCGGGGACCAGGCGGGGGATGTTGGACGCGACGATCGGCTCGCGGAAGATCACGCCGCCCAGGATGTTGCGGATCGTCCCGTTCGGGGACCGCCACATCTTCTTCAGGCCGAACTCCTCGACGCGCGCCTCGTCGGGGGTGATGGTCGCGCACTTGACGCCGACGCCGTGCTCCAGGATGGCCTTGGCGGCGTCCACGGTGACCTGGTCGTCGGTGGCGTCACGGTGCTCGATGCCGAGGTCGTAGTACTTCAGGTCGACATCGAGGTAAGGCAGGATCAGCTGGTCCTTGATGAACTTCCAGATGATCCGCGTCATTTCGTCGCCGTCGAGTTCGACGACCGGGCCCGCTACTTTGATCTTGGGCATGCTGTGGCTGTCCCTTTCCTACACCTGGCCAGCTGGCGAGGCCTTCCATCCTCGGCGGGGCGTGGCCGTGTCGGGCCGCCGGGATCGCCGGGCGAAAAGACTCAAGTCCTTGTAAGGCTCAACTGGCTAGGCTAGCCGAGGCGGTCATGAGGTCTAGACCCGGCCACGGCCCCTGGCCGGCCAGATCCGCCGCTACCTGGGACAACGCGTTAGGCGGGCGGATCGTCCCCGGGCGGCGACGAGCGTCCGGCGATGACGAGCCGCACGCCGCGCACCAGCATCGTGAGCGCGATCAGCACGCCGAAGGCGCCGGCGAGGACGAGCCCCGTCTTGTTCATCGGCGGGACGCTCAGCGACACGAACGCGATCATCTCGCCGAAGATCACGAGCGTCCAGCAGTCGACGGAGCGGCTCCTGACGGCGAGCGGCCCGAGCTGCGACTCGGGCAGCAGCAGCCGGGCGAGCGCGCCGATGAGCAGCGCGGCGGCCATCAGGCCGGAGCCCTTGCGGAAGTAGTTGAAGGCGCACAGGGTGAGCCCGGCGCCGACGCCGCTGAGCACGAAGAGGTACGGCAGCTGCGCGAGCCAGTGCGGCGCGGCGCTCCTGCGCCGCGGCGCCTTGCGCCTGCGCCGGTGCACCTGGGTGCTCATGGCCCTCACGGTACCGATAATCGCGCCGGGGGACGACATCGTCCGCCCCCGGGCGGGATGGAACGGTCCGGCTTGTCGCCCGGCGCCGGGAATGAGGGTGGGGCGGATGGGGCGGGCGTGCCGCCCGGGAGGCCGGAATCCCCTGCGGCGCCGCACCTACTCGCCAGTAGGAGGGTGTGACGGCACGGCGCCCGGGTAACCCGGCAGACAGGGGTCGCTAACTAGCTGGGAGGACTGCCGTGGAGGGGCCGTTCATGCGGATCGAGGACAGCGGGCTGGTGATGCCGTTGCGCCCCGATGTGACGACGGTCGGGAGAGGGAGAGGAGTGGACGTTCGCCTCGACGACCCGAGTGTGTCCCGTTTGCACGCTGAGATCGTCCGGCGCGGACCGTACGTCTACGTCGTTGACATGGGCTTGTCCCGCAACGGGACGCGTGTCAACGGCCGGCCGATCGCCCGCCGTGTCCTGGAGGACGGTGACGTCGTGAGCTTCGGCACGGCGCGCTGCCGGTTGGGGGGCATCCCCCGTGAGGAGGTCGACCCGGACGTCGAACTGCGGCGCGCGGTCGCGCCCGAGCTCACCCGCCGCGAGGTCGACGTGCTGACCTCGCTGTGCCGTCCCGCCCTGTCCGACGAGGCGTTCGTGGCCCCCGCCACGGCACGCGACATCGCCGGCGAGCTGGTCGTCACGGAGGCGGCCGTCAAGCAGCACCTGCTGCGCCTCTACCAGAAGTTCCGGATTCCCGAGGGCGCCAACCGGCGTACGCGGCTCGCCAACGAGGTCATCGCCATGGGCCTCGTCCGGCCGCTGCCGCCGGTGCACGTGCCGCAGCAGGGCCGTCCGCCGATGGACGGGCGGGTCCCCGGGGTGCGCACGGCGGAGACACGCCGGCCGGGTGCGCCGGGCCACTCGCACGGGCCCGGGCGTCCGCCCGCGCACAGCACCACTGCGGGACGGAGGGCCAGCTGATGTGAACCTGCGGTCGCCCTCCCGGCAGCGCAAAGCTTGAGGGCGATCGCTGAGCCCCCCGTGCAGGCCGCGCAAGTGACGGCGCGGCCGGGGCAGCGTAGGCGGGGGCCGCCACCAGGGTGCTGGTGGCGGCCCCCGTCTTGTGCGCGTCAGGCGTTCTGCTCGGCGGCCTCGACGACGTTCGCGAGGAGCATCGCGCGAGTCATCGGGCCGACGCCGCCGGGGTTGGGCGCGACCCATCCGGCGACCTCGCGGACGTCGGCGGCGACGTCGCCGGCGAGCTTGCCGTCCACCCGCGAGACGCCCACGTCCAGGACGGCGGCGCCCGGCTTGACCATGTCGGCGGTGATCAGCCCGGGGACGCCGGCGGCGGCCACCACGATGTCGGCCCGGCGGGTGTGCGCGGCCAGGTCGCGGGTGGCGGTGTGGCAGAGGGTGACGGTCGCGTTCTCGGTGCGGCGCGTCAGCAGCAGGCCGAGGGAGCGGCCGACGGTGATGCCACGGCCGACGACGGTGACCTCGGCGCCCCTGATCGGGACGTCGAAGCGGCGCAGCAGCTCGACGATGCCCTTCGGCGTGCAGGGCAGCGGGCCGGGCTGCATCAGCACGAGCCGGCCGAGGTTCACCGGCTGCAGGCCGTCGACGTCCTTGGCGGGGTCGATGAGCTCCAGCACGCGCTGCTCGTCCAGGCCCTTCGGCAGCGGCAGCTGGACGAGGTAGCCGGTGCAGGCGGGGTCGGCGTTCAGCTCGGCGACGACCCGCTCCACCTCGTCCTGCGTGGCGGTGGCCGGGAGGTCGCGGCGGATGCTCTCGATGCCGACCTCGGCGCAGTCGCGGTGCTTCATGTTCACGTACGAGTGGCTGCCGGGGTCGTCGCCCACCAGCACCGTGCCGAGCCCGACGGACACGCCGCGGTCGCGGAGCGCCTCGACGCGGACCTTGAGGTTCGAGCGGATCTCGGCGGCCGTGGCCTTGCCGTCCAGAATCTGTGCCGTCATGTGTGCCTCCGCGTGGATCTCGCCGGGTCTCCGCAGGACCGAGCCCGGCTCGAGGTCCCGTCCACCCAGGCGCGCGGTGTCCGGACTGTCGTTCGCTCCCCGGTGGTGATCCACCTTGACCGCGCCAGTCGCGTAGTAGGAACCCATGCTAACCGGCGGGAGGCCCCCTGAGTGGCATGCGGAAATCGGCGCCAAGTGGCTCTGCCGGATGCCACCCGGAGGTCCCTAGCGTGATCCGCATGAGCGATGAATGGTTCGAGCGGCCCGTCCTGACCGGGCGGTACGTGCGGCTTGAGCCGCTGTCCGCCGAGCACGCGGAGGGTCTGTTCGAGGCGTCCGGGGACGCGGACGTCTGGACGTGGCTGAGCGAGCGGCAGCCCGCGACGGTCGCGGAGATGCGCGTCCTCGTCGGCAAGGCGCTGGCGGACTGCGAGCGCGGCCTGCGCCTCCCCTGGGTGCAGCTCGACGCCGCGACCGGGGAGGTCGCCGGGACGACGTCGTACTACGAGATCTCGTCGTCCCACCGTGCCGTGTGCATCGGCCACACCTGGCTCGGGTCGCGCTGGCACCGGACCGGCGTCAACACCGAGTCGAAGCTGCTCCTGCTGCAGCGGGCGTTCGACGACCTGGGCGCGATCCGGGTCGGCTGGCACACGCACGCGAGCAACGCGCGGTCGCGCGCGGCGATCGAACGGCTCGGCGCGTCGTTCGAGGGGATCCACCGCAAGCACCGGATCCGCGCGGACGGCTCGATCCGCGACACCGCCGCCTTCGGGATGACGGACGACGACTGGCCCGCCGCGGCGCGAGCCCTCCGCGCCAGGCTGCGCTAGTTGTACTTGGCCATGATCTTGGTGACACCTGACCGGTAGGTGTTTGATCAGCAAGAAGACCTCCGGGCGTA
The DNA here is from genome assembly GCF_004349235.1 of Actinomadura darangshiensis. GTDB lineage: Bacteria > Actinomycetota > Actinomycetes > Streptosporangiales > Streptosporangiaceae > Spirillospora > Spirillospora darangshiensis. The sequence continues at coordinate 15,823 of NZ_SMKY01000211.1, forward strand.
GTGGAGTTTGCACGCTTCACCAGCACCCGGAGGTCTCAGTGAGTCACGCTAACGCCCGTCTGACATTCCACGGCAGATGCCTGCTGGTTCGCCGTGTCGTGCAGGACGGCCGGCCGGTCGCGCACGTCGCGGCCGAGCTG
>NZ_SMKY01000212.1 GCF_004349235.1 Actinomadura darangshiensis
GGCCGGGACGGGCGACATTGGGCGCACCAGAGGGCAGGCATCCCCGCGCTTGCTCCCACCCCACTCTGGAGGTCCCCCCGCCATGACCCCACTGAGACGTCCCCGGCTCTGGCGCCGATGCGCGCTCGCCGTGGCCGCCGCCGCGCTCCCGGCCGCGATCGCGACCGCCGCCGTCGCACCGCCGGCCGGCGCGTCCGTCCCGCCGCCCCCGGACGGCTGGAGCCTCGTCTGGAGCGACGACTTCGACGGCTCGGCCGGCGCGCTCCCCTCGTCCTCGAACTGGATCATCGACACCGGCCACGGCTACCCGGGCGGCCCCGGCAACTGGGGCACCGGCGAGATCCAGCGGTACACCGCCGACCCGTCCAACGTCAGCCTGGACGGCAGCGGCAACCTGCGGATCACCCCGGTCAAGTCGTCCTCGGGCGAGTGGACGTCGGCCCGCATCGAGACGCAGCGCACCAATTTCAAGCCCGCCGACGGCCGCGTCCTGCGCATCGAGGGACGCGTCCAGATGCCCAACGTCACCGGCAACCAGGCCCTCGGCTACTGGCCGGCGTTCTGGGCGCTGGGCTCCCCGTACCGGGGCAACTACCAGAACTGGCCCGCGATCGGCGAGTTCGACATCATGGAGAACGTCAACGGGATCAACTCGGTCTGGGGCGTCCTGCACTGCGGCGTCAACCCCGGCGGGGCGTGCAACGAGACCAACGGGCTCGGCGCCAGCCGCGCCTGCCCCGGGTCATCGTGCCAGTCGGCGATGCACACCTACCGATTCGAGTGGGACCGCAGCGTCAGCCCCAACCAGCTGCGCTGGTACGTGGACGGCCAGCAGTTCCACAGCGTCAGCCAGAACCAGCTCGACGCCACCACGTGGTCGAACATGACCGGGCACGCGGGCTACTTCCTGCTGCTCAACGTGGCGATGGGCGGCGCGTTCCCCAACGGCGTCGCCGGGCAGGGCACGCCCACCGGCGACACCGTCTCCGGGCGCCCCATGGTCGTCGACTACGTCGCGGTCTGGCAGAGCGGCTGACCGGCGGCACCACCGGGCACCGCCGCCGATCCTCCTCGCGGGGGCCGGCGGCGGTGCCGTGCCCTCATCCGGGCTCGCCGTCGCGGGCCAGGCGGGCGCGGAGCGCCTCGATGACGAGGTCGAGGGTGAACTCGAAGGCGGCGTCCGCGCGGGAGACGCCCGCCGCGGCGCTGCGGACGACGCGGGCGAGCGTCGTCGCCTCGGCGAGGACCTCGGCCGGGTAGAGGTCCTCCGGCGAGACGAGGTCCAGGCTCGCGCCGATCGTCACGATGTCGATCATCGAGATCGCGAGCATGACGTCCCGGTCGCGGAACCCCGCGCGGGACAGGACGGTGGCCACGTTCTCCAGCGTGGTGATCGTGGCGTCCAGGCCGGCCGGGGACGTCGCGAGCAGGGGGATGACCCAGGGGTGCTTGGCCATCGAGGCGCGCTGCGCGGTCGCGACGTCCCGGATCACGTCCGCCCAGTCGCCGGTCACGTCGACCCGGACCGCAAGCGACTCGTGCAGCCGCTGCCTGATCAGCTCGATGATCTCGGCCCGCCCGCTCACGTGGTTGTACAGCGACGACTGCCGGACGTTGAGCCGCTTCGCCAGTTCGGGGACGGTGAACCCGCCGCTCTCGCCGGTCATCTCCAGCGCGGCGGCCGCGATGATCTCCCGTGAGAGCAGTGCCTTGGGCGGGCGCGGCATCGATGGCCCCTTCCGGATCGCTTCCGAGGACGGCGTGCCACACGGGTAAACGAACGCCATTCGTTGACCGCGTTGACAGCCTCAAATCGTGGTGGACACCATACCGACGAAACGAATCTGGATTCGTTTGCCGGGTCGGTGGCCTCTTCCGTGGCCCGGGACACCCGCCAGAGAGGACCATTCGGTGGACCATTCACCTTGGTGGCACGGCGCCACGCTCTACCACGTCTACGTCCGCTCGTTCCAGGACGGCGACGGGGACGGCTACGGGGATCTCCAGGGTCTCACCGGACGGCTCGGCTACCTCCAGTGGCTCGGCGTCGACGCCCTCTGGCTCTCCCCGACCATGCCGTCCCCGAACCACGACTGGGGCTACGACGTCTCCGACTACCGGGACGTCCACCCGGAGCTGGGCACGCTGGACGACCTGGACGCCCTCATCGCCGAGGCGCGGGAACGCGGGATGCGCGTCCTGCTCGACCTCGTCCCGAACCACACCAGCAGCGAGCACCCGTGGTTCGTCGAGGCCCGCTCCGACCCGGGCTCGCCGCGCCGCGACTACTACGTGTGGGCGCCGCCCAAGGACGACGGGTCGCTGCCGAACAACTGGCTCGACGACACCGGCGAACCGGCGTGGACGTGGGACGAGAAGAGCGGCGAGTACTACCTCCACAATTTCCTTCCCGAGCAGCCGGACCTCAACTGGTGGAATCCGGCGGTGCACGCCGAGTTCGACGCCATCATGGACTTCTGGTTCGACCGCGGGATCGCCGGATTCCGAATCGACGTGGCGAACGGGCTGTACAAGGACGCGCTGCTGCGCGACAACCCCCCGGACGACGGCGCCTACATCTACGGCACCGAGGTGCAGGGCCGGTACGGCATCCAGCACCTGTACAACTTCAACCAGCCGGAAGTGCACGACGTCTACCGGCACTGGCGCGGGCGTGCGGAGAGCCGGCCGGAGCCGCCGCTGCTGCTGGGCGAGACGTGGGTGGCCCGCGTCGACGAGCTCGTCCCGTATTTCGGGGACGGCGACGAGCTGCAGCTCGGGTTCAACTTCCCGTTCATCTTCGCGCCGTTCGAGGCGCCGGCCCTTTCGCGGGTGGTCGCGGAGTCGCTGGCCTCCTTCCCCGCGGGCACCTGTCCGATCTGGGCCGGCTCGAACCACGACCTGCCGCGCATGGCGACGCGGTGGGCGGACGGCGACGACCGCAAGACCCGCCTGGCGCACACCCTCATGGCGACCCTTCCCGGGACCTACGCGCTCTACTACGGCGACGAGCTGGGAATGGTGGACAGCGACATTCCGGCCCGCCTGCACCGCGACCCGCTCACGGCGGGCGGCCGGAACGGCCAGTGGCCGCGGGACAACGCGCGTGCGCCCATGCGCTGGGACCGCACGTCCGGCGCGGGGTTCTCGACCGGCACGCCCTGGCTGCCGCTGCCCGACGACGAGAGCGTGAACGTGGCCGACCAGCGCGCCGACGAGGGCTCGACCCTCGCTCTCGTCCGCGCGCTCGTGCTGCTCCGCCGGGACGTGTTCGCCGGGGGCGTCGCCGCGTACCGGGAGGTCGAGGTGAGCGCGTCGCGCTGGATCTACACCAGCGGCCCGCTGACGGTGGCGGCCGGCTTCTCTGACGAGCCGCAGCGGCTGGAACTCACCGGTGAGCCGCTGCTGTCGAGCGCCACGGTCCACGGCGACCTGCCCGGCAACGCCGGAGAACTGACGCTTCGCCCCTGGGAAGCGGTCGTCCTGAGGTCCGCGCGATGAGTACGCGGCGCACGCTGTCCGCCGCATCGGCTGCGCTCGTCCTCGCGGCCGCCGGCTGCGCGACGCCGGACAGCGGGCTCGACGCCGCGGGCCGGCACCTGGACGGGCGCGGGCCGATCACCTACGTCCAGGCGTCGGACACGGCCGGCGTCGCGACCAAGCAGGTCATCGAGACGTGGAACCGGCGGCATCCGGACCAGCGGGTCACGCTCCGGCAGTTCAGCGACGTCGACGAGCTGCACGACAACCTCGTGCACCACTTCAAGGCCGAGGACGCGGACTACGACGTCCTCGGGGCCGACGTCGTCACGATCGCGGAGTACGCCGCGCACCGGTGGCTGCAGCCGTTCAAGGGCGCCTACACCCTGGACACGTCGGCGCTGCTGGAGCAGACGGTCAAGACCGCGCGGTATCAGGGCACGCTCTACGCCGCGCCCTTCATGACGGACGCCGGCCTGCTCTACTACCGCAAGGACCTGGTACCGCGTCCGCCCCGCACCTGGCAGGAGCTGCTGGGCCACTGCAAGATCGCGCGGGAGCGGGGCATGGGCTGCTACGCCGGGCAGTTCGCCAAGTACGAGGGCCTCACCGTGAACGTGGCGGAGGCCGTCGCCGCCGCGGGCGGCAGCTTCGTCAAGGCCGACGGCACCACCCCCTCGGCCGACACCCCGGCCGCCCGCAAGGGCCTGTCCCTTCTCGTGGACGCCTACCGGTCCGGCGACATCCCGAAGGAGGCGATCACCTACCAGGAGGAGGAGAGCCGCGAGGCGTTCGAGGCCGGCAAGCTGCTGTTCCTGCGCAACTGGTCCTATGTGTATCCGCTGGCGAGCAGCGACGGCGGCTCCGTGGTCAAGGGCAAGTTCGGGGTCGCCATGCTCCCCGGGGTCAGCGGACCGGGCCGGACGGCGCTCGGCGGCCAGGACAACGCGGTCAACGTCTACTCCGAGCACAAGGCGACCGCCCGGGACTTCCTGATCTACCTCCAGTCCCCGGGCGTGCAGCGCGAACTGCTCATCAAGCAGGGGCAGTCTCCCGTGGTCAAGAGCCTCTACCACGACAAGAAGCTGCTGGACGATCCCGCGCTCGGCTATCTCGGCGCGCTCGAACGGAGCATCGCCACCGCCACCGAGCGGCCGGTCACGCCGTTCTATCCCGCCGTGACGCAGGCCATCAGCCAGAACGCCTACGCGGCCATCAAGGGCGAGAAGCCGGTCGGCAAGGCGCTCGAAGACATCCAGGCGGCGATCCTCGCCGCGACGAGCGAGCAGTGACGCACATGAGACGGGATCGCGCCATGGCCAAGCCGTCCGACACGACCGCGCACCGCCGCAGCAGGCTCGGCCCGCTGCTGGTGTCGCCGTCGCTCGTCCTGCTCGCCGCCGTCATCGGCTACCCGGTCGTCGCCGCGCTGGTCACCTCGTTCCGCGCCGATCCGAGCCTGAAGGACGGGTTCTTCACCACCGGCGGGGAGTTCTCGGGAGTCTCCAACTACCTGCACTGGCTGGTGCAGAGCTGCGGCGGCACGTCCTGCCCGGCGGGGACGCTCGGCGACCAGTTCTGGACCTCGGTCCTGGTCACGCTGTTCTTCACGGTGGTCACGGTGTCCCTGGAGGTCCTCATCGGCCTCCTGATGGCCGTCGTCATGAACCAGGCGTTCGCCGGACGCGGTCTCCTCCGTGCCGTCGTGCTGGTGCCGTGGGCGATCCCCACGGCCGTCACCGCGAAGCTCTGGTTCTTCATGTTCGCCTACGACGGCATCATCAACCGGGCCCTCGGCGCCCACATCCTGTGGACGGACGGCGCCTGGTCCTCGCGGGTCGCGGTCATCATCGCCGACGTGTGGAAGACGACGCCGTTCGTCGCGCTGCTGCTGCTCGCCGACATGTCGGGCATCCCCGGCGGGCTGTACGAGGCCGCCCGCATCGACGGCGCCTCCGCGTTCCAGAGCTTCCTCCGGATCACCCTTCCGCTGGTGCGGCCGGCGCTGCTGGTCGCCGTCGTCTTCCGGGTGCTGGACGTCCTGCGCATCTACGACCTGCCGGCGATCCTTACCCAAGGCGGCGGCGGGGACGGGCACGCGACCACGACGCTGTCGATCCTGACGGTCCGGCAGATCCAGCAGGGCTACGGCGGCGCGTCCGCGCTCTCCACGCTGACGTTCGTGCTCATCTTCGGTGTCGCGCTCGCGCTCGTCCGGGCGTTCCGGGTCAACCTCGTCCAGTCCGAACAGCATGGGATGTCCTAGTGATGACGACGACCGGCTCGAAACACGCTTGGAAGACGCGCCGCCGTTGGCTGCGGCTGTGGCCCTACGCGGGCGCGGCCGTCATCGTGCTGTGGTGCCTGGGCCCCTTCTACTGGATGGTCGTCACCGCGTTCCGCGACGTGGGGCACACCTTCGACGCGACGCCGTGGCCCTCGCACCCGACGCTGGACAACTTCCGCGCGGCGTTCGACACGAGCGGCGGTGACCACTTCGGGCGGGCGCTGCTCAACAGCATGGTCATCGCGTGCGCGACGACCGCGCTGGCGCTGCTCATCGGCGGCCCGGCGGCGTACGCGCTGGTGCGGCTGCCGATGCGCGCCAAGCCGAAGGTCCTCGCGGCCATCCTGTGCGCGTCGATGTTCCCGGGCGTCGCGATCCTGACCCCGATGTTCCAGCTGTTCACCGACATCAAATGGCTCGGGACGTATCAGGCGCTCATCGTCCCCAACATCTCCTTCGCGCTGCCCCTCGCCATCTGGATCCTGACGAGCTTCTTCGCCGCGATGCCCTGGGAGCTGGAGAAGGCGGCGCTGGCGGACGGCGCGACCCCGGCCCAGGCGTTCCGCAAGATCCTGCTCCCACTCGCGGCGCCCGGCCTGTTCACCACCGGGATCATCGTGTTCTTCGCCGCCTGGGACGAGTACCTGCTGTCCAGCCTGCTGTCCAACGGGAACCCCGACGTCGCGCCGGTGACCGTGGCGATCGCCAACTTCGCCGGCTCCCAGCCGCACCAGGTCCCCTACACGGCGATCATGGCGGCCGGGGCCGTCGTGACGCTCCCGCTCGTCGCCGCCGTGCTGGTGTTCCAGCGGCGCATCGTCACCGGCCTGACCGCGGGCGCGTTCAAGTAGAAAGGAGCAGGCGGTCAGGTAAGCGAAGGGCGGAGAGCCCGGGGAGAAGGCTTCCTTGAACGGAGTGGCTCTTTCGCTCGTGCTCGTCGCCGCCGTGGTGCACGCGGTCTGGAACTTCTCCGCGAAGCGGGTCGGGCGCGGAGGAGCGGAGTTCGTCTTCCTCTACTACACCGTTTCGGCGATCGTGTTCGCGCCGGCGGCGGTGGTCTTCCTGGTGCTCGAACCAGAGCGTCCGCACTGGACGTGGCTGCTCGCCGCGCTGGTGACGGCGGCCCTGCACGTGGCGTACGGGATCGTGCTGCAGCGCGGGTACGCCGTCGGCGACCTGTCGCTGGTGTATCCCCTGGCCAGGGGCACCGGACCGCTGCTGTCGGTGCTGGTGGCCGTCCTCTTCCTCGGCGAGCACCCGGGCCCGCCGGGCCTCGTCGGCGCGCTCCTGGTGATCACGGGCGTGCTGGTCGTCAGCACCGGCGCACCGGCGGCGGACGACGCCTCCTCACCGGCGCGGCGCCGCGCGGGCGTCTTCTACGGCGTGCTGACCGGCGTGACGATCGCGGGCTACACGCTGTGGGACGCGCACTCGGTGACCGCCTTGGCCGTCCCTCCGCTGGTCTACTTCGGCTCCGGTGCGCTGGCGCAGAGCCTGCTCCTGGCCCCGTACGCACTCTGCAACAAACCCCAGGTCACCCGGTTGTGGCGGGACCATCGGCGCGAAGTGCTGACCATCGGCCTGCTGTCGCCGGTGGCGTACCTGCTCGTGCTCTTCGCACTCCGGATCGCGCCGGTCAGCCTGGTCGCCCCCGCGCGGGAGCTGAGCATCGTCCTCGGCGGGCTGGCCGCGTGGCGCGTCCTCGGCGAGACGAACGCCGTCCGCCGGCTGGCGGGCTCGCTGGTGGTGCTGGCCGGGATCGCCGCCATCGCGATGGCGTGACCGCGATTACTGTTGGTGCGTGCCGAGGCAACAGGAGCCGTCCACCACGGATCCGTCCACCACCGGTGGCCGCAAGGGCCACCATCTCCGACGTCGCCCAGCGGGCGGGGGTGTCCCGGGCGACCGTGTCGCGCGTCCTGAACGGGCGCAGTACCGTCGACCCGGAACTGGCGGAACGGGTCCGCCGCGTCAGCCGGCGGCTCCGCTACCAGCCGAGCGCGACCGCGCAGGGGCCGGCGCGCGGGACCGCCAAGGCGGTCGGGGGTGATCGTGCGAGGAGTGCTGGCACGGGTTCACCAAATCGCGGGTGAACGCAGGAATGGGAATGTCGTAGCCGGGTGGCATCGTGGCCGGGGTGAGTATTCGCATCCCTGGATTTGACGAGCGGACCGTTCGAGTCGGCGAGGTGGACCTGCATGTCGCCTCAGGCGGTGACGGGCCTGCGGTCCTGTTGCTGCATGGATTCCCGCAGACCCATCTGACCTGGCGGCATGTTGCTCCGGCACTGGCAGATCGATTCCATGTCGTCTGTCCGGACCTGCCGGGCTACGGCGCGAGCGGGAGGCCGGACGGCGGCCCTGAGCAGTACTCCAAACGCGTCACCGCGGCAACCATGGTGGGGCTCATGCGGGTGCTCGGCCACGACCGATTCAGCCTCATCGGCCATGACCGCGGTGCGCTGGTCGCCTTTCGTGCTGCGCTCGACCATCCGGCCGCCATCGACCGCCTCGGGGTGATCGACGTCATCCCGACCGTCGACATGTGGGCGTCCCTGAACGGCGTGAACGGTGTCTTCGCCTTCCACCTGCATCTGCTGGCGCAACCGACCGATCTGCCCGAACGTATGATCAACGCCGACCCCGATACCTTCTTCGGGCACTTCTTCGACACCTGGGCCACCGATCCCGCCACGATCCCCGGCGATGTCCGAGACGCCTATCTGAGGGCGGCGTGTACTCCAGAAGCGATCCACGCGATCTGCCAGGACTACCGGGCCAGCGCCTTCGTCGACGCCGCCCACGACGCCGAGGACCGCAAGGGCGGCAAACGTGTCCAGGCACCGACCCTGGCGATCTGGCAGGATCCCGGCGATCTGGTTCTCCCCTTCGATCCGCAGGCCATTTGGCGAGACTGGACAACTGAGCTGCGTACTCTTGTACTGTCTGGCGGCCACTTCCTCCCGGAAGCACAGCCATCCGCCGTCACCGCGGCGATCCGTGACCTGATCACGTAGACGGGGTGACGAATCGTCACCTTCTCCAGGTAGGAGGCGGACTTCCGGACCGGACGCCGTCTCGTAGGGTGGGGGCGTGCCACTAGCGCCGGGTACCCCCGAACTCGCCGATCTGGACCTGCTGCTCTCCGTCGAGCGGCTGGGGAGCCTCGGCCGGGCCGCCAGGGAGCACGGGATCTCGCAGCCGTCCGCGAGCGCGCGGATCAAGCTGCTGGAGCGCCGGCTGGGGCTGGAGTTGCTCAGCCGGTCGCCGTCCGGGTCCCGGCTGACCGCGGCGGGCGCGGCCGTGGCCGGGTGGGCGCGCGAGGTGGTCACGCCCGCGGCCGACCTCATGGCGAACGTGGCGACCCTGCGGGACCGGGCGAGCGGCTGGCTGCGCGTCGGGGCCAGCATGACGATCGCGGAGTACCTGATGCCGCGGTGGCTGGTCGCGCTGCGCCGCGAGCGGCCCGAGCTGACGGTCGCGCTGCGTGCGGAGAACTCCCGCGACGTGGTGGAGCTGCTGGAGGCCGGGGAGGTCGACCTCGGCTTCATCGAGGATCCCGCGCCGCACGACGACCTGCGCGAGCTGGTGGTCGCCGACGACGAGCTGGCCGTGGTGACCGCGCCGGGCCATCCGTGGGCGTCCGGCGGCCCGCTCACTCCCGGTGAGCTGGCCGCCGGGCGCCTGGTGCTGCGGGAGAAGGGGTCGGGGACGCGCGAGACGCTGCACCGGGTGCTCGGCGAGCTGCGCGAGGGCCCGCATCTGGAGCTGTCCTCGACCACGGCCATCAAGGAGGCGGTGGGCGCGGGCGCCGGTGCCACCGTGCTGAGCGTCCTGGCGGTGGAGCACGAACTGCGCACCGGGCAGCTCGTCCGGGTGCCGGTGGCCGGGATCGAACTGACCAGGCGGCTGCGCGCCGTGTGGCCGCGCCGGTCGGCGCCGGCGGCCCACGCGGAGGCGCTGCTGCGGATCGCGCTCCAGGCGGGACGGCGGCCCGCGGGCTGACTACACCGGCGAGAGCGGCAGCGACATCCCGGCCAGGCTGCGCCGCGGCCGGCTCAACGGCAGGGACAGCGCGACGTCCCTGAGCGCGACGGCGGACACGGTGCCCGGATGGCTCGCCATCACCGGCACGCCCGCGTCGGCCGACTCCCGCAACCGCTCGTCGAGGGGCACCCGGCCGAGCAGCGGGACGCCCAGGGCCTCCGCGAGGGAGTCGCCGCCGCCGGACCCGAAGATCGGGGCGTGCCGCCCGCAGTCGCACGCGAACCCGGACATGTTCTCCACCACGCCGGCGACCGCGATGCCGAGGTCGGCGGCCATCCGCCCGGCGCGTTCTGCCACCTGCCTGGCGGCGGTCTGCGGCGTGGTGACCACGATGACCCGCGCGTCCGGGACCAGTTCGAGCAGGGAGAGCGAGACGTCCCCGGTGCCCGGTGGCAGGTCGACGAGGAGGACGTCCGGGTCGCCCCAGTGGACGTCGTCGAGGAACTGCTGGATCGCCTTGTGCAGCATGGGGCCGCGCCAGACGAGCGGTTGCGTGCCTTCGACGAAGAAGCCGGTCGACATGAGCCGCACGCCGTGGGCCTCCACGGGCATCATGGCGCCGCCCAGGACGACCGGCGCGCGGCTGGTGCCGAACAGCAGGGGCATCGAGGGCCCCCACACGTCCGCGTCGAGGACTCCCACCTTGTTGCCCGCGCGGGCCAATGCGACGGCGAGATTGGCCGTCACGGTGGACTTGCCCACGCCGCCCTTGCCGCTCGCCACCGCGTAGATCGCCGGTGAGCCGATGGACAGGGCGCCCCGGACCTTGCCCGACTCCGTCCGGAGCCGGTCTCCCAGCTCGGCACGCTGCCGCGCGCTCATCGTCGAGAACTCGACGGCGACGTCCCGGACACCTGACACGGACCGCGCCGCCGCCTCGACGTCGGCGCGGAGCCGTTCCCGCATGGGGCAGCCGGACGTGGTGAGCGCGATATCGACGCGGACCCTGCCGCGCCGTCCCGCATGCACGTCCGCGACCATTCCGAGGTCGGTGATCGGACGGTGCAGCTCCGGATCCTCCACGGATGCGAGGGCGGCGCGGACCTCGCGCTCCAGGTCAGACATGGTAGGCCCGCCGCTTCGGCTTGACGGGGCGCATGAGGAACTCCGGACGGCGCAGGCCGTCGGCGTTCGGCCCGGGGCGGGTCCGCTCCAGCCATTCCCGGTACACGGCGCGGGACTTGCGCGTGTCGACGACCACGTCCCCGTACTCGTCGCCCGGTTCGGCGGGGCTCAGCCGCACCTTCTGGTGCCAGCAGTGCGCCCCCGACAGCGGGTCCGGATGCACCGCGAAGGCCAGGTTCTGGTGGACGCCGGGGTCGTCCCAGTCGATCCGGGAACTGTCGGCGTCGCTCGACGCGAACGGCCGGACGCCCTTGCGGTACCGCAGCCGCCACACCCCTTCGTCACTGCGCTGGAGGTCGACCAGCCCGCTGACCCAGCGGCTGCCGTCCTGCTCGTGCAGCCGCCAGCGGCCCATGTGGTGCGACAGCGCGAGCACGCCGGGCCGGATGCCGGGCGTCACCCAGACCCGCGCGACGAAGTACCCGATCTCGGTCCGCACCCGGACGAGGTCGTCGGTGGCCAGGCCGCCCGCGTTCTCCGGGTTCACCCACAGCGGGTGGGTGTTGCTGATCTCGTTCAGGTACTTGGCGTTGCCCGAACGGGTGTGGACGAGCGTGGGCAGCCGGAACGTCGGCATGAGCACCAGGTCCCCGGCGTCCTCGTCCAGCCGGTTCCAGGACACGTGCGACTCCACGTACCCCGGGGTCGCGTGCTCGGGCCAGCCGAAGTCGGCGACGGCGTCGGAGTAGATCTCCAGCTTGCGGGACGGGGTGAGCCAGCCCATGGTGGCGGTGCCGTCGTCGTGCCGGACCCCGACCGCGCCGGCCTCCCCGATCAGCGGCGGGACCGAGTCGGGCGTGGTCGGCCGGCGCAGCACGCCCTGCTCGTCGGCCTCGGCGCCGTCCAGTTCCGCGGGCGTGAGGGGCCGTTCGTCGAGCCGGTAGAGGCCGGAGTCGATCTCGACCACGCCGTACTTGCGCATGTACTCCAGCGGGGTGAGCCCGGCCTCCTTCGCCTTCTCGGGCAGGCCCGGGACGTTGTTCTCGAAGACGTACCGGTAGTACTCGTCGACGGTGACCTTCTCACCGGAGCGGTACGGGGATTCGAAGTACCTGCGGATCCCGAGTTCGCCGTCCGGGTCGATGCGCCACGACAGCTCGAACCAGAACTCGTTCTCCTCCCAGACCTCGCCCGGATTGGCGTCGCGGGTGTCGGTGTAGGACTGGCCGGTCTTGTCCATGGCGACCCTGCGAACGGGCTGCCTGAAGCCCAGCCACCGTCCGGCGTGGGTCTCGTAGGACTGGGTGTCGTGCCGTTCCGTCGAATGCCCCATCGGCAGGACGTAATCGGCGTACGCCGCCGTCTCCGACCAGTTCGGCGTCAGGGCGACATGGCACCCCAGCCGGTCGGTGTCGGTCAGCGTCTCCATCCACATGAACCCGTCCGGGTTGGTCCAGACGGGGTTGTAGACCCGGCTGAAATAGACGGCGAGGCGGGCCCGGCCGTCCGCCAGGAAATGCGGCAGAAGGAACGACATCTCGTTGGTCGACAGCGGGTATTCGCGCGGCCAGAGGAGCTCGTTCCACCGCTCATGGGCGCCCGGCATGTTCGGGCCGTGCGCGACGAACTTGTTCCAGCCGTTCGGGCTGGTGCCGCCCTCGGTTCCGACGCTTCCGGTGAGGACGTTCAGGAAGAACAGGGACCTGGCCACCTGCCATCCGCCCAGGTTGCCCGCCGCGGCGGCCCGCCAGACGTGGGCGGCCAGCCGCGTCCCGGCGCCGGCGACGATGCGCGCCAGCTCCTCGATCCGCTCCACCGGGACGCGGGACTCCTGGGCCGCGAACTCGAAGGTGTAGGAGGCGTAGTCGGACTCCAGCCGGTCCAGGAAGGTGGCGAAGTCGCGGGGCGCGTCCGGGTGGAGCCGCTCCAGGTAGGTCCGCCAGTTGACCCACCGGCGGAGGTAGCCGTCCGCCAGCTGCCGCGTCCGGATCAGGTACGAGGCCACGGCCAGCAGGATCGCCGCCTCGCTGCCCGGCCAGGGGGCCAGCCACAGGTCGGCGTGGGACGCGGTGTTCGACATCCGCGGGTCGAGGACGACGAGCTTCGCCCCGTCCTGCTTGGCCTCCATGATCCGCTGGGCGTGCGGGTTGAAGTAGTGCCCCGCCTCCAGGTGGCTCGACAGGAGAAGCATGACCTTGGCGTTGGCGTGGTCGGGCGAGGGCCGGTCGTACCCGCCCCACAGGGTGTAGCCGAAACGCGCGCCGCTGGAGCAGATATTGGTGTGGCTGTTGTGGCCGTCCACGCCCCATGCCTGGAGGAAGCGCTCGGCGAAGCCGTCTTCTCCGGGGCGCCCCACGTGGTACAGGACTTCGTCGTGGCGATCTTCGAGAATCGCCTGCCTGATGCGTGCCGCGATGTCGTCGAGCGCCTCGTCCCAGCTGACGCGTTCCCATTTCCCTTCGCCGCGCTCACCGGCTCGGCGAAGCGGGTGGAGGATGCGCTCGGGATCGTCCAGCTGGTTGACGGTGGCGGGGCCCTTGGCGCAGTTGCGGCCGCGCGAACCCGGGTGCGCCGGATTGCCGGTCACCTTTGTGACGGACAGGTCCTTCTTCTCGACGTAGGCGAGAAGGCCGCAGGCCGATTCGCAGTTGAAGCAGGTGGTCGGGATGAGCATGAACTCCCGCGGCACCTTGCGCGGATGGGCCCGCGCGTCGTTCTCGACATGGTGGTCCCACGTCTCGGGCGGCGGGTAGTTCCGCAGCCTCTCGTGGTTGCGCATTCCCGGAAGGTCGATCGTCATAGGAACCCCTCGGACGACGGAGACGGCTAGGACAGCGGGACGTCCTGGCCGGCGCGGACGTAGACGCTCTCGTAGGCAACGAGAGCCGCCTGGACGAGCAGGCCGCCCGCGACCCCGGCGGCCGGGCCGAGAAGGGCCAGCGCGGCCCCCACCACGACCGGGAGCACGCCGGCGAGCCAGAACGTCCGGGCGTACCGGCCGCGCACGACCAGGTGGGCGGCGAAGGCGGTCGCCCGCCCGGAGTGCCGTCCGCCGTACTCCAGGGCCAGGAACAGCAGGTGGGCGGCGGCCGAGGCGACGAGCGCCCAGGCGAGGAACCGGCCGGCATCGTCGTCCAGCCCGGCGAACGGCGCGGCGACGAGCAGCGCGCCCGCGCCGACCATCCCGGCCTGGGCGATGAGGTGCCAGAACAGGATGGGCGACTGCCACAGGTCGCGTCCCTCGGCCTGGCCGAACAGGAACGCCGTGTACCCGGCCGTCAGCACGGCGACCGGTATCGCGGCCCAGCGCAGGACGGACATGTCCCCGAACAGGAGCCACAGCCCGCCGACACCCGTGCAGGCGCACAGCGCGACCCCGCCCCAGACCAGCCAGGACGTCGGGTTGGGACGCAGGAACAGGTACATGAACCGTTCCGGGCGCTTCAGGTCCCAGACGAGCAGCGCCCCGGTGCTGGCCGCGCCGAGGATGGCGAGGACGGGCGCCACGTACCGTCCCACCGGCCCGAGGTCGACTCCGGCGATCAGGGCGAGCGCGGCGAGGAGCAGGGCTCCGGCTCCGGCGCCCTTGGTCCACAGGTAAGTGGTGACCCGCCATCCCCAGGGCCGGGGGTGCGCGGTGTTCAGGGTGGTTCGGGGCCGGCCGGGCTCGTCGGCGGGGCCGGCGTCGCGCGCGGCCGCCAGGCGCTGCTCGTCCGGCCGCGCCCAGATGTAGGTGTCGTCGACGGGCGCGGCCAGGGGGTCGAGGACGGCGTGGTCGGCGCCCAGGTAGAAGACGTTGGGGCCGGTGTCCTGCTCGGGCGACCGCACGGTGGTGGGCTGGGTGCTCACCAGCTTGCTGATGCCGCTCTCCGGGTCGTCGAGGTCGCCGACCCAGATCGAGTGGGTCGGGCAGACCACCACGCACGCCGGTTCGAGGTCCTGGTCGACGCGGTGCGCGCAGAAATTGCATTTAGCCGCGGTGTGGGTCTCGTCATCAATGTAGATGGCGTCGTAGGGGCATGCCTGCATGCAGCTCTTGCAGCCGATGCAGTTGTCGCCGTCGAAGTCGACGATGCCGTCGTCGCGCTTGAACAGCGCCTTCGTCGGACAGATCTTGATGCAGGGCGCGTCCGTGCAGTGATTGCAGCGCATCACGCCGAACTCGCGGGTCGTCGATGGGAATTCCCCCTTCTCGACGTACTTCACCCAGGTACGGAACTGTCCCACGGGGACTTCGTGTTCCGTTTTGCAGGCCACAGTGCATGCATGGCATCCGATGCATGTGCGCTGGTCGATCGCGAACCCGTATTGCACGCCGACCAGCCTGCACAGACCGGTGCGGGCGCCGGTACCCGCCGGTTGCCGATGAGGTCATAGACGTTGCCTATGAGCGTTGACGGCCCGGCTCCCGGCTTCCTACATTGGTCAGAGGTCAAACCACTGCGGAAGGGGTGCGATGGGTCCCGGCACGGTCCGGCTCGGAACCGACCAGCTCTACGACGACTTGCGCGAGGTCTCCGCGGCGCTCTACAAGAAGGCGCTGACCGACCTCCCGCCCGACGTGCGGCATTCGGTCGACGCCGCGCACCGGCGCGAGGACGGCGGCGCCCGGCGGCGCCTGGAGGTGATGGTCAAGGCGATCGAGACCTCCGACGAGACCGGCATCATCGTCTGCCAGGACACCGGGATCTGCGTGTTCTTCGTCGAGATCGGCACCGAGGCGCCGGTCAACGGCGCCCGGATGACCCAGGCCCTGCGCCAGGGCATCGCCCTCGCCAGCGAGCGGCACTCCCTGCGGTCGAGCATCGTCCATCCGCTCACGCGCGAGAACCGCCAGGACAACACCGGCGACGGCGTCCCCGCCGTGCACGTCGACTTCGCCGACGGCGGCGACGGCCTCGACATCCTGCTCATCCCGAAGGGCTCCGGCTCGGAGAACATGTCGTTCATGCGGATGCTCTCCCCCGCCGACGGCCAGGCCGGCGTCAAGAAGTACATCCTCGACCGCGTCGTCGAGGCCGGCCCC
>NZ_SMKY01000213.1 GCF_004349235.1 Actinomadura darangshiensis
GGGGGGACGACCCCCCAGACCCCCCGGCAACTGCATTTGCAGGCGCCTCCCAGCCGCGCTGCTGCGCGAGCTTGAGGCCGACCAGCGACTCCGGCCCCGCCTGGAGGCCCTCGCCGGCGCGTCCGTCCGGGAACCCGGCGAGCACGCGCGACGCCTCCTTCCAGGTGGCCAGCTGCTCCGCGCCGCGCGAAGGAAGCACTTGCTTACCCGAGCGCAGGTCGTCGACGAGCTGTTTGGCCTTCTCGGGAGTCATGTTGTCGAAGAACTCCCAGTTGACCATCATCACCGGCGCGAAGTCGCAGGCCGCGTTGCACTCGATCCGCTCCAGGCTGACCTTGCCGTCCGCCGTGGTCTCGTCGTGCCCGGCCCCGGCGTGCTCGCTCAGCTCGTTCCAGATCTGGTCGCCGCCCATGATGGCGCACAGCGTGTTGATGCAGACGCCGACGTGGTACTCGCCGACCGGCTTCTGCTTGTACTGCGTGTAGAACGTGACGACGCCCATCACCTGCGCGGGAGAGATCCCGAGCTGCTCGGCGCAGAATTCCACGCCGTCCTGGGTGACGTTGCCCTCCGCGGACTGCACCAGGTGCAGCAGCGGCAGCAGCGCCGACCGCGGCCGCGGGTACCGGCCGATGATCGCCTTGGCGTCGGCCTCCAGCCGCTCCCGAATCTCCGGTTCGTATGTCATCGGTCCACTCCCCCCATGACCGGGTCGATGCTGGCCACGGCGGCGATGATGTCGGCGACCATGCCGCCTTCGCTCATCGCCGGGGTGGCCTGCAGGTTGACGAAGGACGGCTCGCGGAAGTGGACGCGGTACGGGCGGGTACCGCCGTCGCTGACCACGTGGGCGCCGAGCTCGCCGCGCGGCGACTCGATCGGCGCGTACGCCTGCCCGGCCGGCACCCGGAAGCCCTCGGTCACCAGCTTGAAGTGGTGGATCAGCGCCTCCATCGAGGTGCCCATGATGTGCGCGATGTGCCGGGGCGAGTTGCCCATGCCGTCCGCGCCGATCGCCAGCTGCGCCGGCCAGCCGATCTTCTTGTCCTCGATCATCACCGGGCCCTTGGCGGCCTGCAGCCGGTCCAGGCACTGCTCGACGATCTTGAGCGACTCCTCCATCTCGTCCATCCGGACGAGGTAGCGGCCGTACACGTCGCAGGTGTCCTGCGTCGGGACGTCGAAGTCGTAGTCCTCGTAGCCGCAGTAGGGCTGCGACTTGCGCAGGTCCCACGGCAGGCCGGTCGAGCGCAGGACGGGACCGGTGACGCCGAGCGCCATGCAGCCGGTCAGGTCCAGGTAGGCGACGTCCTTCGTCCGCGCCTTGAAGACGGGGTTGTCGTCCATCAGCTTGCGCAGCGCCTGGAGCCGCTTCGGCATCCGGTCCAGGTAGTCGCGGATCTTGCTGGTGGCGCCGCTCGGCAGGTCCTGCGCGACGCCGCCCGGCCGGACGTAGGCCATGTTCATCCGCAGCCCGGTGATCTCCTCGAACAGGTCGAGGGTGTACTCGCGCTCGATGAACCCGTTCAGCATCACCGTCGTCGCGCCGAGTTCGAGGCCGAACGTGGCGATCGCGACCAGGTGCGAGGAGATCCGGTTCAGCTCCATCATCATCACGCGGATGATCTGGGCCCGCTCCGGGACCTGCTCGGTGACGCCGAGCAGCTTCTCCACGCTCAGGCAGTACGCCGTCTCGTTGAAGATCGGCGCCAGGTAGTCCATCCGGGTGCAGAACGTGGTGCCCTGCGTCCAGGTACGGAACTCCATGTTCTTCTCGATGCCGGTGTGCAGGTACCCGATGCCCACCCGGGCCTCGTTCACCGTCTCGCCGTCGAGCGTCAGGATCAGCCGGAGCACGCCGTGCGTGGACGGGTGCTGCGGGCCCATGTTGATGACGAGCCGCTCGTCGCCGAGGTCCTCGGCACCGGCGACGACCTGGTCCCAGTCCTGCCCGCCGACGTCGAAGACCTTGCCTTCGGCCGCCTCCTCCGCCGCGTAGGCGTCGTACTCGGTGTACTTCGTGGAGCTCATACGTACGACCGCCTTTCGTCCGGTGGGGGGATCTCCGCGCCCCGGTACTCGACCGGGATGCCGCCGAGAGGGTAGTCCTTGCGCTGCGGATGGCCGACCCAGTCGTCGGGCATCTCGATGCGCGTCAGCGCCGGGTGGCCGTCGTAGACGATCCCGAAGAAGTCGTAGGTCTCGCGCTCGTGCCAGTCGCTCGTCGGGTAGACCGGCACCAGCGACGGGACGTGCGGGTCGGCGTCCGGGCAGGTCGCCTCCAGCCGGACGCGCCGGTTGTGCGTGATCGACAGCAGGTGCACGACCGAGTGCAGCTCGGCGCCCTCGTCGTCGGGGTAGTGCACGCCGGACACGCCCGAGCACAGCTCGAAGCGCAGGGACGGCTCGTCCCGCATCGTCTTCGCGACGGTGGCCAGGTGCTCGCGCTTGACGAAGAACGTCAGCTCGCCGCGGTCCACGACGACCCGCTCGATGGCGTCCCCGAAATCGGGGACGGCGCGCTCCAGCTCGTCGGCGATCTCGTCGAACTCGCCGGCCTCGGCCGCGCCGCCGGGCCCGCCGTAGGGGCGCTGCGCCGACACCTTCGGGCTCTGCCGGACGACCAGCCCGCCGTAGCCGGAGGTGTCGCCGGTCGTCCGCGCGCCGAACATGCCCTTGCGGGCGACCGGCTGCTCGCGGCGCTCCTCCCCGGTCTGCGCGGGGAGCTTGTCGGCGCCCTGCTCCGCCTGCTGCTCAGGGTTCTGGGAACTCATGTCACGCTCCCTGTCCGAGCAGCGGCAACCGGCGGCGCTTGGCCTCTTCCAGCTCGGCGATCTGCTGCACGCGCTGCGCCCCGAGCTTGGAATTGTTGATCTTGTCGTGCAGCTTCATGATCGCGTCCAGCAGCATCTCCGGCCGCGGCGGGCAGCCCGGCAGGTAGATGTCCACCGGGACGACGTGGTCCACGCCCTGCACGATCGCGTAGTTGTTGAACATGCCGCCGGACGAGGCGCACACGCCCATCGCGATGACCCACTTCGGCTCGGTCATCTGGTCGTAGATCTGCCGCAGCACCGGCGCCATCTTCTGGCTCACCCGGCCCGCGACGATCATCAGGTCGGCCTGCCGCGGCGTCGCCGAGGCACGCTCCATCCCCCACCGGGAGAAGTCGTGCCGGGGGTCGCCGGTCGCCATCATCTCGATCGCGCAGCAGGCCAGGCCGAACGTCGCCGGCCACATCGAGGCGCTGCGCGCCGCGCCGGCGACCTTCTCGACCGTGGTCAGCAGGAAGCCGCTGGGGAGTTTCTCTTCTAGACCCATGTCAGTCCCACTCCAGACCGCCGCGCCGCCAGATGTAGGCGTACGCCACGAGCACGGTGACGATGAAAAGGACCATCTCGACAAGGCCGAACAGCCCCATCCGGTCGAACGCGACCGCCCAGGGGTAAAGGAAGATGATCTCAATGTCGAAGACGATGAACAGCATCGCCGTCAGGTAGTACTTGACCGGAAAGCGCCCGCCTCCGACCGGCTGCGGGGTCGGCTCGATGCCGCACTCGTAGGCGTCCAGCCGGGCGCGGTTCCACCGCTTGGGCCCGGTCAGCGCGGCCATCCCCACCGAGCCGGCGGCGAAGGCGAAGGCGAGCACCCCGAGCACGATGATCGGAATATAGAGATCCATATCTCTACGGCCTCTCCTCGGAACCTGCGACGTTGTACGGGACGGGCCGCCCGCGACCCGCCACCCTAGCCAAGGTGATCAATAGCGGTCCCCTCTCAGGGGGTCGGGTACTGCACTGTAGTCCGCTCACCTGCGGAAGCTTGAAACGAGCGCGCTGGTTCATGCCGCGGGCGCCACCTTCTGCATCGCGTTGATGACGCGGTCCATCGCGTCCCCGCCCTTCGGGTCGGTGAGGTTCGCGAGGAGCTTCATCGTGAACCGCATCAGCGTCGGGTGCGGCAGGCCGTGCGAGGTCAGGAACTTCATGATCCGCGGGTCGCCGATGGCGTGCACGAACAGCCGGGCGAGGGTGAAGTAGCCGCCGTGCTCGTCCTTCAGGATGCGCGGGTACTCGTACAGCGTGCGCTCGCGCTGCGCGGGGGTCCGGCGGGCGAGCGCCTGCACCATGATGTCGGCGGCGAGCCGCCCGGACTCCAGCGCGTAGTCGATGCCCTCGCCGTTGAACGGGTTGATCATGCCGCCGGCGTCGCCGACGAGCAGCATCCCGCGGGTGTAGTGCGGCTGCCGGTTGAAGCCCATCGGCAGCGCGGCGCCGCGGATCTTCGACGTCGCGTGGTCCTCGTCGAACTGCCAGTCCTCCGGCATCTGCGCGCACCAGCGCTTCAGCATGCCCCGGTAGTCGACGCTCTGGAACGCCTTGCTGGTGTTGAGCAGGCCGAGCCCGACGTTGGACGTCCCGTCGCCGACGCCGAACACCCAGCCGTAGCCGGGGAGGAGGCGCTCGCCGTCCCACAGTTCCAGCCACGCCTCCATGAACGCGTCGTCGTGGCGCGGCGTCTCGAAGTAGCGGCGGACCGCGACGCCCATCGGGCGGTCCTCGCGGCGGCGCAGGCCCATGGCGAGCGACAGCCGGGTCGAGTTGCCGTCCGCGGCCACGACCAGCGGCGCGCGGAACTCGATCGCGTCGCCTTCGTGGTCGGCGGTGACGCCGATGATGCGGTCGGTGCGCTCGTCCAGGATGGGTCCGGTGACGTTGCAGCCCTGCAGCAGGTGCGCGCCGGCCTTCGCCGCGTGCTCGGCGAGGAGCTGGTCGAGGTCGGTGCGCTTGCGGACGAGCCCGAAATCGGGGAAGGACGCCAGCTCGGGCCAGGGCAGCTCGACCTTCACGCCGCCGCCGTAGATGCGCAGGCCCTTGTTGCGTCCCCAGCCGGGGTCGTTGATGTCGACGCCCATGCCGATGAGGGCGCGGACGGCGCGCGGGGTGAGCCCGTCGCCGCAGATCTTGTCGCGCGGGAAGGTCGCCTTCTCCAGCAGGAACACGTCCAGGCCGGCCTGGGCGAGCCAGTAGGCGGTCGCCGATCCGGCGGGGCCTGCCCCGACGACGATGGCGTCCGCGTGTCGGGTGGAGTCGGTCACGATGGTTCCTTCGCTCGTTCGCTTGTGAAGTACTTCACAAGGATCCGTGGGGAGTCTATTCCTTTATCACGACTGGTGGGTACTTCTGGGGCGGTCCGGGTTTGGACCGGTCCCGGCCCACCGGCCGGGTCGTGTCAGCCGGGGTTGACGGCGTGGTGCATCGCGGCCACCCCGAACGTGAGGTCGCGCCAGCGCACGCTCCCCCAGCCCGCGTCCTGGATCAGCCGTGCGAGCGCCGCCTGGTCGGGCCAGGCCAGCGTCGACTCGGCCAGGTAGCGGTAGGAGTCGGGATTGGAGCTGACCCGTGCCAGCAGCGGCAGCCCGTACCGGAGATGCGTCTTGTGGCCGAGCGCCAGCAGCGTGTTCGGGGGGTGGCTGACCTCGCAGACCAGCAGCCGCCCGCCCGGCCTCGCGACCCGGCGCAGCTCGCGCAGCGCCCGGCCCGTGTCGGCGACGTTGCGCAGCCCGAACGAGATCGTGACGGCGTCGAACGAGCCGTCCGCGAACGGCAGCCGCAGCGCGTCCCCCGCCACGAAGCTCAGCCCCTCGACGCCCGCCGGCCGCCCCCGGCCGTGCCGGCGCACCCCGACGCGCAGCATGCCGAGCGAGAAGTCGCACGCGACCGTGTCGGCCCCGGCCTCGGCGAACGGCACCGACGAGGTGCCCGTCCCGGCCGCGAGGTCGAGGATCCGCTCGCCCGGTGCCGCCGCCACCGCCCGGACGACCTGCCGCCGCCACCGCCGGTCCAGTCCGCCGGTCATCAGCATGTTCAGCAGGTCGTACCGCTCGGCGGTGCCGTCGAACATCGCCGCGACGTCGGCGGGCTGCTTGTCGAGGGAAGCGCGGGTCATGGACCCACCCTAGAAGGAGCGGCGGGGCCGCGGACGCGCGGGCTCGCGGTCAGTCGGTGCGGGGACGCGCCCCGTCCTCCTTGGTGACCGACTTCTCGAACCTGTCGCGCTGCGCGCGCACGCCCCGGACGACCACGGCGGACATCCGGTCGCGCTGCGCGGACAGCAGGACGTAGCTGACGATCCCGCTGATCAGCAGCGCCAGCAGCAGGAGCAGGAACCCGCGGGCCCCGAAGAGCGCGAGCACCCCCGCGGTGGCCCCGAAGATCGCCAGCCGCGCGGCGGTGTAGAAGATGACGGAACGCATGACCCTTCGAGGGTATCCCCGGAGTTCAGTGATCTCCGCCGGGGGTCACTTCAGGACCTCCAGCAGAAGGGACGGGTCCACATTTCCGCCCGAAAGTATCGAGACGTAGGTGCTCGCCTCGGGGAGGGCGGGGCGGTGGTAGAGGTAGGCGGCGGTGGCCACGGCGCCCGCGGGCTCGGCGATGAGGCGGGTCTCGCGGGCGAGGCGGCGCATCGCCCGGCGGATCTCGTCCTCGGTGACGGTGACGATGCCGTCCACGTGCGCGCGCATGTGCGCGAAGGGCAGGTCGCCGACCTGCTGGACGCGCAGGGCGTCGGCGATGGTGCGGCCGGTGTCCGCCGCCTCCCAGGCGACCGGGCGTCCCGCGGCCATCGAGTCGCGGGCGTCGGCGGCGAGCTCGGGCTCGACGCCGATGATCCTGGCCTCGGGGCGCAGCGCCTTGACGGCGGCGGAGACGCCGGCGATCAGGCCGCCGCCGCTGACCGGGACGAGCACGACGTCCACGTCCGGGCGGTCCTGGACGATCTCCAGCCCGGCGGTGCCCTGGCCCGCGATGACCCGGGCGTCGTCGAAGGGCGGGATCATCGTGAAGCCGTGCGCGGAGGCGAGCTTGCCCGCCGTCTCCGCGCGGGCCTGCATGGTCGGCTCGACGTAGACGACCTCGGCGCCGAGCGCGATGCACGCGTCGACCTTCACGGCCGGGGCGTTGTGCGGCATGACCAGGACGGCCTTGGTGCCGAGGGCACGGGCCGCGTACGCGACGGCCTGCGCGTGGTTGCCGCTGGAGTGCGTGACGACGCCGCGGCCGCGGTCCGCCGGGTCGAGCGATGCGATGGCCGAGTACGCGCCCCGCACCTTGAAAGCGCCGATCGGCTGCAGCGACTCGGCCTTCACCAGCAGCGCCGGCCCG
The DNA here is from genome assembly GCF_004349235.1 of Actinomadura darangshiensis. Lineage (GTDB taxonomy): Bacteria > Actinomycetota > Actinomycetes > Streptosporangiales > Streptosporangiaceae > Spirillospora > Spirillospora darangshiensis. The sequence continues at coordinate 7,167 of NZ_SMKY01000213.1, forward strand.
GCGGCGGGGTCGCGGGGAAACGGGACGAGCGGGGTCCGCACGGCGACGCCCGCGATGCGCTCGGCGGCCCGCTCGATCTCCGGCAGCGAAACAAGATCGGACATGTTCCGGAGACTACTTCGCGCGCCGTGCGGCGGCGCCGCGAAGGGGCCGCCGAGAGGCCGTTCCAAGCGTGACTTGGCAGGTCAAACGGGGTCAGCGTGCCCCCTGTGACCCATGCGGCAATCACTATTGGTAATCGCGCCAGCTCGGCGAACTACCGTCGGTGATCTTTTGCGAAAACAAGGGAGAAATCGGTCTTGACCCGCCACACTGTTAAACAGTCCACCCGCGCCGAGAGCGGGACAAAGGGGGAGAGAAAACGTGGAGAGCACGAGCGAGCGCCTGCTGACCCCAGGAGAGGTCGCCGCCCTCTTCCGGGTCGACCCGAAGACGGTCACCCGGTGGGCCGCCGCGGGCCGGATCAGCAGCATCCGCACTCCGGGGGGCCACCGGCGCTTCCGCGAGTCCGAGGTGCACGCGCTGCTGCGCGGCGACGAGCCCGTCGCCGTCGAGCATTCGGCCCGCTGACGAGGTCCTGAGCCGCCCGGACCGCCGCGCCGAAGGCAGTCCTCCGCCCGGGCGGCCGGGCATCCTTCCACGCCCCCGCTCCGCGGCCCGCCACGCCCCCGCGGCCCGCCTCACTCCTGCGGATCCCCCGCCTTCCACTCCTCGAACCGGCGGAGCAGGTCCGCGTCCTCGTCCCGCCACCGGCGCCGCCGGTCCGCCAGCTCCTCCTCGGTGAGCGACTCGTGCAGCAGCCGGTCGTAGTCGGGGTCGTCCGGTCCGATCTCGACGTAGGCGTCCGCGATGATCCGCCCCTCGCGCGCCGCGGCCCCGGACTCGCCGACATCGGCACCGGATTCAGCGACACCGGCCTCACCGGCGTCGGCCTCACCGGCGTCGGCGACCACGCTGTGGGGTACCCGGAGCGTGCCATCGGGAAGCCGGATCACGTACATCGTCGCTCACCTTCGCCGTCTGTCCTCGCGCGCCCTGCCATCGCGGTGTCCTAGATCCCGTACCTGCGGTTGAAGAAGAGCATGACCTCAAGGGCCGTCCGGATGTTGCCGGCGAGCATATCCACCAGGGCCGGCCGCTGCCGGGAGGAGATCGCGGCGAACGCGTCGGCGAAGAACTCGCGGCGGCCGAGCGCGTCCGGCTGCTTGTGGAACCCGCTCGCCAGATGCGGCAGGCACTCCTCGTACAGCTTGCGGAACGCGGGGCTGTCGGACGTCCACTCGCCGTCGTCGCCGTCGATGTCGTCGAGCGCGTGCCCGACCTCGTGCAGCATCACGTCCGGGGTCGGGGACGGCCGGTCGCCCACGACGATCTTGCGGTCGCCGTAGGCGCCGGCGCAGATGTCCCAGGTGGCCCGGCCGGACGGCAGCGGACGGTCGCGCAGGTGGCCCATGTCGTCCAGCTGCGGGACGCCGCCGGGGCCGACGTAGATGCCGTCCAGCCCGCTCGCGAGCTTCTCCTTCAGCGCGTCCGGCAGCCCGGCCAGGCTGTCCACGGCCCCGATCACCTCGGGTGTCGGCGGCCCCTCCCGGAGGTCCCACTGCCGGTGCAGGACGCTCTCCAGGACGCCGCAGTTGCGGCGGCCGTCGGCGGCGCGCGGCGTGCCCGGCGGGTACGGCTCGACCCGCGGCCGGTCGTCGTCCAGCTCGAAGTCGCGCCAGGAGAGGTCGCCCGCCCGCCCCTTGCCGTGCCCGCGCCGCCCGAACCGGCCGGTCAGCCCGCGCGGGCCGCCCGCGGTGTCGACGGGGGAGTCCGGACCGTCCGGCCCGAGCGCGTAGTCGTCGTCGCGGCCCGCCTTGCGGAACCGGCCGAACCGGTCGCGGGGCTGGTTGCTGCGCGGCCGCACCTGCCCCGAGTCGGGCGGGGACGGGGCGTACGACAGCTCGTCCGGACGCGGCCGGCCGCCGCGGAAGCCTTCCCGGGGGCGCGGCTCCCGGGGCTTTCGGTGCACGCCTTTGAAGCGCATCGGGCTCCTCAGTCAGCGGGACCCGCGGGGTGCCGCGCGGCGTGCGCCGCGCGACCGGGCCCCCGGAGGCAGGGTAAGCCCGAACCCGACACGCCGTCATCCCGGGGAGTCACGGGCATGGGCCCGGCCGGCGCCGGTCAGGCGTAGGAGTGCATGCCGGAGAACATGTAGTTCACGCCGAAGAAGTTGAACATCAGCGCGGCGAACGCGACCATCGACAGGATCGCGGCCTTGCGGCCCTTCCACCCCGCCGTCGCGCGCGCGTGCAGGTAGGCGGCGTAGATGACCCAGGTGATGAAGGACCAGACCTCCTTCGGGTCCCAGCCCCAGTAGCGGCCCCACGCCTGGTCGGCCCAGATGGCGCCCATGATGATCGCGGCCGTCCAGATCGGGAACGCGAACATCGTGACCCGCATCGACAGCCGGTCGAGGTTCTCCACGGACGGGACGCGGGACAGGACGCCGCCCGCGGCGACCTTGCCGCGCGACTCCGCCCGGTCCTTGACCAGGTACAGGATCGTGGCGGCGCCCGCGACGGTGAACGAGCCGGTCGCGATGATCGCGGCGGTCACGTGGATGGCGATCCAGTAGGAGTTCAGCGCGGGGCTGACCGGGCCCACCGAGTCGTACAGCCAGATGTTGGCGACGCCGAGCGCGATGACCGCGGCGGCCATCACGAAGGCGCCGAGGAACTGGGCCTTGTAGCGGATCATCACGACGATGAACGCGGTGACGGCGGCGAACGAGATGGCGGTGAGGAACTCGTACATGTTCCCCCACGGCCACCGGTTCGCGGCCAGCCCGCGGGTCACCAGCACGCCGAGGTGCGCGCCCCAGCCGAGCACGTTCAGCAGGACGGCGAGCCGGATCCAGTCCACCGCGGGACGCTCGGGCGCGTCGTCCACCCCGGGGGCGGCCTCGGCGGACTCGGTGGCCTCGGCGCCGGCGGCGCCCACCAGGACCTTCGCCTCGGCCTGCTCGGCGACCGCCGCGCGGCGGCGGCCGAAGCCCAGATCGGCGGCGTAGGCGACCAGCGCGATGATGTACATCACCACGGTGGTCAGCATGAGCTTGTCGCTCAGGTTCGCGAGGTCGGCGTTGCTCACCTCGTCACTCCTTCGGTTCGGTCGCCGGCCCCGATGGGCGATCGGCGTCGGGGTCGGTCCCACCCGGCTCGGACCCGGATTCGGGATCGGGCTCGGCGCCCGGTTCCTCGTCCGGACCGCGCAGCGCGGTCACGATGTCGTCGAACTCCGAGGTCGGGTTCCCCAGCGTGAGACCGCCGACCTCGACCACCGTACGCCCGCCCTCTCCGGCGCTCGCACGGACCCACACCCTGCGCCGCCGGACCATGAACGAGGTCGCCACGCCGAGCACCGCGAGGATGGCCGCGAGCAGCGCGGGGATGCGTCCCGGGTCGCGGTTGACCGACAGGCTCGTCCACTCCTTGAGCCCGTCGAACGTGATCGTCCCGGACCCGTCGGGCAGCTTGAAGCTCTCCCCCGGCTCCAGCAGCTTCTGGCCGCCCTTGACGGGCCGCAGCGTCTTGCCGACGCCCTCCAGCTTGTAGACCGACTGGGGGGTGCCGGTGTCCAGCCCGATGTCGCCCTTGAACGAGGTGACCGTGACGACCGGGCGGATCGGCCCGGGGAACGCCGAGACGATCTGCTTGCCGTCCTCGCTGGCGACGGCCGTCGGCCACAGGATCGCGTAGAAGGCGAGCTGGTCGGGCTGCGCGTCCGGGACCTTGATGACGCCTTCGGACGTCATGTTCCGCGGCTCCATCTCCAGGAACGGCACCGTGTCCTGGAACGCGACGTTGCCCTTGGCGTCCCGGACGGTGAACTTCGGCGCGTACCCGTGGCCGAGCAGGTACACCTTCGCGCCGCCGACCTTCAGCGGATGGTTGATCCGCAGGTCCCAGGGCTTCTCCTTGCCGTCCGGGGTGGCCCGGTAGCGGATGTGGGCGTCGAACGAGGTGGCCTGGCCGCGCTTGTCGCCCTTGGCCTCGTACCGCACCTTGAAGTCGTCCAGCGTGACCGTGAACGGGGCCAGCTCGCCGCCGCTGAACGCGCGTCCCGGCGTGAACTGGTCGTACAGGCCGAGCGAGTTGGCGAACGTCTTGCCCTCCATCAGCAGGACGTTCCCCCGGTAGCCGAACAGGTTGCCGAGGCCGAGCGCGAACAGCAGCGCCAGCAGCGCCAGGTGGAAGAGCAGGTTGCCCGACTCGCCCAGGTAGCCCTTCTCGGCGGACGCGGCGCCGCCGGACACGTCCACCCGGAACCGGCGCCCGCGCAGCACCTTGCGGGCCTCGGCGAGGACGTCGTCCGGGGACGCGTCGGTCTCGTACGTCTGCGACTGCGGCAGCCGCCCCAGGTTGCGCGGCGCCGCCGGGGGCCGCGCCCGCATCGACTTGTAGTGCTTGAACGCGCGCGGGATGACGCAGCCGGCCAGCGAGACGAACAGCAGGATGTAGATCGCCGCGAACCAGGGCGCGGCGAACACGTCGAACATGGAGAACTTGTCGAGCCACGGCCCGAGCGTCTTGTGCTCGTCCAGGTAGGCGACGACCTTCTCGGGCGCCTGCCCCCGCTGCGGCAGGACCGACCCCGGCACCGCGCCGAGCGCCACCAGGAACAGCAGGATCAGCGCGGTGCGCATCGTGGTGAGCTGCCGCCAGCCCCACCGCAGCCAGCCGAGCGGGCCGATGCCCGTGGGGCGCGGCACCTCCCCGGGCGCCTGCCGCGCGGCGGGGGCCGCGGTGCCCGGGTCGGTACCCGGTTCCTCCGTGCTGGATTCCTTGGTGTCAGTCATCTCAAATCACCGGTTCGAAGCCGCTGATCCACGACCTCAGCTCGATGGTCAGGTCACCCCACAGGCCGCTCACGAGCAGCACCCCGATGAGGACGAGCATCCCCCCGCCGATCCGCATGACCAGGGGGTAGTGGCGCTTCACGGCGCCGAACGCGCCGAGCGCGTGGCGGTAGGCCAGCGCGGTCGCCACGAACGGCAGGCCGAGACCCGCACAGTACGCCAGCGACAACAGCGCGCCGCGCGCGGCGCTGGCCTCGGTGATCGCGAGGCCCTGCACCGCGCCGAGCGTCGGGCCGATGCACGGCGTCCAGCCGAGCCCGAACAGGACGCCGAGGAGCGGCGCCCCCGCGAGCCCGGCCGCCGGCAGCCGCCCGGACTTCACCGTCCGCTGCAGGCCGGGGACCAGGCCCATGAACGCGAGGCCGAACACGATCGTGACGACGCCGAGGACCCGGGTGATCGTGTCCTGGTACTCCAGCAGCCAGCGGCCGAGCCCGCCGAAGACCACGCCGTAGCTGACGAACACGAGGCTGAAGCCCGCGATGAACAGCAGGGCGCCGGCGAGGAGCCGTCCGCGCCGCTGCTCGGCCAGGTCGACGCCGGTCATGCCGGTGACGTAGGACAGGTAGCCGGGCACGAGCGGCAGGACGCACGGCGAGGCGAACGAGACGAGCCCGGCGAGCGCCGCCAGCGGCGCCGCCGCCACCAGCGACCCGCTGACGACCGTCTCGTTGAGCGTGCTCACTGTTCCGCGAGCACCTTGGCGACCAGGGAGCTGAGCTTGGAGTAGGTCGTGGCGCCGATGATGCGGGCGGCGACGCGGCCCTGCCGGTCCAGCACGAGCGTGCTCGGGATCGCGCTCGGCGGGACCTCCCGGAACGCCAGCGTGGCCTGGCCGTCCGCGTCGAACAGGCTCGGGTAGGTGACCTTGAACTTGCGCTCGAACGCCTGCGCGTTGGCCTTGGAGTCCTTGAAGTTGACGCCGAGGAACTCGACGCCCTTCGCCTTGCTCTCGTCGTAGACGTGCTGGAGGGACGGCGCCTCGCCGCGGCACGGCGCGCACCACGACGCCCAGAAGTTGACCACGGCGACCTTGCCGTTGAGGCCGGTCAGCTTGAACGCCTTGCCGTCGAGGGTCTCCCCCGCCACGCTCTGGACGCTCTTGCGATCGCCGGCCTTGTACTGCGTCACGTTCCCGTCGCCGGAGATGAACCGGTTGTCGCCGCCGTCCGGCCCGCTGCCGGCGGCGTCGGTCCCGGCGCAGCCGGCCAGCAGCCCGCACAGCGCCGCGGCGGCCGCGGCGGCGCGAAGCGGGGGCGTTCGGCGGGGGTTCACCAGGACCCTCCTACTACTACGAGACGTAGTACTACAACTTAGCGGTGCGGTCAGGCACCCGCGACACTGGGGCCCTGCGCGATCCCGGCCGCGGGCTCGCAGTAGGCGACCTCGACGAGCCGGCTGCCCGCGAACGTCAGGCTCGTGAGGCTCGCCAGCGAGCACTCCCGCCGGTTCGGGTGGTGCCACAGGCGGCGGTGCTCGGCGTGCAGCCGCAGGATCCAGATCGGCAGCTGGTGGCTGACGCACACGGCCTCGTGGCCGCGCGCCGCCTCCCGCGCCCGGACCACGGCGGCGCGCATCCGGGCGGCGAGCTGCCGGTACGGCTCGCCCCAGGAGGGCCGGAAGGGGTTGGCGAGGTGCCGCCAGTGCTCGGGGCGGCGCAGCGAGCCGGCCCCGGCGCCGAACGTCAGGCCCTCGAAGTGGTTGTCGGCCTCGATGAGGCGGTCGTCCACCGTGACGGGCAGGTCCAGCGCGTCGGCGAGCGGCGCCGCCGTCTCCAGTGCCCGCTGCATCGGCGAGGAGAACAGCGCGGTGACGTCCCGGTCGGCGAACCATCTGGCGGCGGCCTTCGCCATGAGGACGCCGTCCTCGCTGAGGCGGTAGCCGGGCAGCCGCCCGTACAGGATGCCTTCGGGATTGTGCACCTCACCGTGCCGCAGCAGGTGAACGGTAGTCGTCTCAGTCATCGCGACGCCAGATTACCCGCGCCGCGTTCCTGTCCGGCCGCCGGTCCCGCCTGTGCGGGGACGGCTCAGATGCGGGTGGCGTCCACGTACCCGGCGATGCGCTCGGCGGCCCGGTCGAGGTCGGCCGCGGCGGGCTTGGCGTCCCCGAGCGCCTGGATGTACCAGTAGACGAGGGCCGACTTGCAGATGCCGGCGTTCGCCGCCGGGGCGACGCAGCTGATCGGCGACGCCGTGCCCTGCGGCGTCAGGACCGCCACCTCCGCCTTCACGGCGGGCGACGGCGGAAGATCGTCGGTGCCCGGCCCGCGGGTGATCATGGCCTGGACGCCGGGGACGCCCGTCTCCAGCGGCTCCCAGTTGCCGAGGATGCTCGTGCACTCGTTGCCCTGCGCCCGTTCCCGCCGCGCCTGCGCGGAGTCCGGGAAGTACTCGCAGAGCTGGCTCCGGACGCCGCCGATCGAGCCCTGCCAGACCTGGGTGACCTGCGCCGTCCCGAAGTCGCCGATCGTGCTGGAGCCGCCGTTCGCGCCCATCGACCCCTCGCACCGGGCCCCCGCTGGACCGATCAGCAGCCCCTGGCCGGACCGGTACACGGCGGCGTTCTTCGGCAGCTTGACCTGGGCCGGGAGTGTCACCTTCGCGGGGCCCCCGGAGGGTGTGCCGGTCCCGCCCGGCGCCTCGGTGACGCACGGCCGCACGTCCGCGACGTCGGCCGCGACCCTGACCGTCGCGGACGGCCGCGGCGCCGGGCCGTCCTTGGTGCCCTGCTGGACGGCGAAAGCGCCCGCCCCGACGACCGCGGCCGTCCCGACCGCCACGGCGGACATGCCCGCGCCGCTGCCGAGGAACGCCTTCACCGCGGACATCCCCGCGATCTTGCCCGCGGTGGACGCCGTCGCCGTCCCCGCTCCGGCCGCGCCCGCGGTGCCGGCCGCCCCCGGGACCAGCAGGGCGGCCAGTGGGAACAGCGCGGCCAGCGCGACGGCGGACGCGGCGAGGTCCGTGCCGCCGCGGGCCTCCCAGTCCGCGCCGTAGGCCGCGCGGGCGTCGCGCTCCAGGTCGTCCACGAACGCGGCGGCGCCAGCCGGGCGGTCCGCCGGCTCCGTGGCCATCCCGCGCAGGACGAGCGGCCGCAGCGCCTCGGGCACGTCCGCGACCGGGACGTCCCCGGCGAGGTGCGCCCGCATCAGCTCGGCGCGGCCGCCGGCGTAGGGCCGCCGCCCGGTGACGCACTCGACGAACACGCAGGTCGCCGCGTACACGTCGGACGCAGGCGTGGCGACGTGCCGGCTCCACTGCTCGGGCGCCATGTAGTACGGGGTCCCGGCGCCGCCGGCCTCCTCGCCGGCCGGGGCGGCGATGCCGAAGTCGACGAGGCGGCTGCGCCCGTCGGCGGGGACGACCACGTTCGCGGGCTTGTAGTCGCGGTGGACGACGCCGACCGCGTGCGCGGCCGCCAGCCCCAGCAGGGAGCCCTTGAGGACGGTCAGCGCCGCCTCGGGGCCGAGCGCCCCGTGCCGCTCCAGCACGTCCTTGAGGGAGACCCCGTCGACGGCCTCCATGATGATCGCGGCGGTGTCCGGCCCCTCGACGAGCCGGAAGAGCCGCGCCACGTGCGGGCTGTTCGCCTGGCCGAGCATGCGGGCCTCGTGCCGCAGCCGCTCCCGGTCGGCCTCGTCCGCGCGGGCGGCCAGGTACTTGATCGCGACGGGCGTCCCGGACGCCTCGTGCCGGGCCAGCACCACGCGCCCCTGGGCGCCCGCGCCGAGCGCCCGCACCTCCGCGAACCCCTCGACCCGCCACTCGCCGTCCACAGACCCTCCGCCCGCC
>NZ_SMKY01000214.1 GCF_004349235.1 Actinomadura darangshiensis
GAGGCGGCATCGTCGTCCCCCGGCGGGGGCGTGTCCTTCTCGTCGCTCATGAGGGGGCTCCCGCGCCGGTCATGGCGGAGCCGAGCTCCTCGGGGGTGACGGTCCGCGGATCGACCTCCGCGACCAGCCGGCCCCGCAGGATCACGTGCAGGGTGTCGGACATACCGATGAGTTCCTCAAGATCGGCGCTGATCAGCAGCACGGCCAGCCCGTCCGCGCGGGCCTGCCGCAGGTACTCCCAGATGGCGGCCTGGGCGCCGACGTCGATGCCGCGGGTCGGGTGCGCGGCGATCAGCAGGTGCGGGTCGCCGGACATCTCCCGGCCGACGATGAGCTTCTGCTGGTTGCCGCCCGACAGCGCAGCGGCGGGCACGTCGATCCCGGGCGTCCGGACGTCGTACTCCTGGACGATCCGGGTCGTGTCGCGGCGGGCGCCGCGCCGGTCGACCCACGGGCCGCGGACGTTCGGGCGCTGGGTCTGATGGCCCAGCATGCGGTTCTCCCAGAGCGTCCCCTCCAGGACGAGCCCGTGCCGGTGCCGGTCCTCGGGGATGTAGGCGATGCCGGCCTCGCGGCGCTTCCTGGTCGCCCACTGGGTGATGTCGTCGCCGCCGTAGCCGATCGTCCCGGCGTCGGCGTTGCGGATCCCCATGACCGCCTCGATGAGCTCGGTCTGCCCGTTGCCCTCGACGCCGGCGAGCCCGACGATCTCGCCGCGGCGGATGCGCAGCGACACGTCGTCCACCACGGGACGGCCCTCGGGGGTGAGGACGGTCAGCTTGGCGACGTCCAGCTGGACGTCCTCGGTGACGGTCGACTCGCGCAGCTCCGGGGTGGGCAGCTCGGACCCGACCATCAGCTCGGCCAGCCGCCGGGAGGTGACCTCCCGCGGGTCGAGCCGGGTCTGGACCGTCGTGCCGCGCCGGATCACCGAGATCGTGTCGGCGACGGCCAGCACCTCGTCCAGCTTGTGCGAGATGAACAGCACGGTCAGGCCCTCGGAGCGCAGATCCCGCAGGTTGCCGAACAGCTCCTCGACCTCCTGCGGGACGAGCACGGCGGTCGGCTCGTCCAGGATCAGCACGCGGGCGCCCCGGTACAGCACCTTGAGGATCTCGACGCGCTGCCGCTCGCCGACGCCGAGCGTCTCGACCAGCACGTCCGGGTCGACGCGCAGCCCGTACGCCTTCGACATCTCCTTGATCTTGGCGCGCGCGGCGCGGAAGTCGATGCCGAGGGCGCCGCGGGGCTCGGCGCCGAGGATCACGTTCTCGAGGACGGTCAGGTTGTCGGCCAGCTTGAAGTGCTGGTGCACCATGCCGATGCCGCGGCCGATCGCGTCGGCCGGGCTCTTGAAGGAGACCTGCCCGCCGTCGACCTCGATGGTGCCCTCGTCGGGCTTCTGCATCCCGTAGAGGATCTTCATCAGGGTGGACTTGCCGGCGCCGTTCTCACCGCAGAGCGCGTGCACCTCGCCGCGCTCGATGGTGAGGTTGATGTCGCGGTTGGCCACCACGCCGGGGAACCGCTTGGTGATCGATGTCAGCCGCACGGCCGGCACCTGGTCAGGCACGAGAGCCCCTCCTCCTGCCTCGAACGTGCTGTGGGAGAACATGAACGGGGAGACGTGCCGTCGCACCGGGCGGCACCGCGAAGGTGACGCCCGGTGCGCGATTACGGCCGGACGAAACCGGCCCGTCACGTCACCGAACGGGAGGGAACTCCCGTTTTTCCGGCCGCGGCGGTCAGGCCTTGGTCGGGACCTTGATCTTGCCGCTGACGATGTCGGCCTTCAGCTCGTCCAGCTTGGCCTTGATGTCGTCGACGTTGCCGCCGGACGTGGCGTAGCCGATGCCGTCGTTCTCCAGGTTGTACTGGGTGGTGCCCGCCTTGAAGGTGCCCTTGGCGACGCTCTCGACGAAGTCGTACACCGAGAGGTCCACGTGCTTCACCATGGAGGTGAGGATGTGGTCCTTCACGCCGGCGACCGCGGGCTGGTTGTACTGGTCGGAGTCGACGCCGATGGCCCACTTGCCGGCCGCGCCGACCGTCTTGATGACGCCGATGCCGGCGCCGCCCGCGGCGTGGTAGATCACGTCCGCGTTCTGGTCGAGCTGGCCCTTGGCGGCCTCGTTGCCGAGCCCGGCGTCCTTGAAGCCGTTGAAGTTCGGCGGCTGCGTCAGGTACTTGGCCGGCAGCACCTTCACGCTCGGCTTGGCCTTCTTCGCGCCCGCCTGGTAGCCGGCGAAGAACTTGTTGATCAGCGGCACGTTGACGCCGCCGATGAACCCGATCGTGCCGGTCTTGGACTTCAGCGCCGCCGCGGCGCCGACCAGGTAGGAGCCCTGCTCCTCGGCGAAGCAGGCACCGCTGACGTTGGCGCCCTCGACCTTGCACTGGTCGGCGTCGACGACGAGGAACTTGGTGTTCGGGAAGTCCTTGGCGACCTTGTTGATCGAGGCGGTGTAGGCGAAGCCGACGCCGATGATCGGGTTGTAGCCCTTGTTGGCCAGCAGCCGCAGGCGCGACTCCTTGTCGGAGTCCGGCTCGTCCGGCTTGGCCGAGATCTCCTCGGTCTTGACGTCCAGGTCCTTCTTGGCCTTGTCGAGGCCCGCGGCGGCCGAGTCGTTGAACGACTGGTCACCGCGGCCGCCGATGTCGAAGGCGAGACCGATCTTGAGGGCCTTCTTGCCGCCCTCGTCACCGCCACCGGTGTCGGCCTTCTTGCCACCGCAGGCGGAGGCGCTGAGCGTCAGCGCCGCACCCGTCACGGTGACGAGCGTAATCTTCAGTCCACGGCGCAAGATAGCGCTCCTTCCGTTCCCCACCCACGGTCCGGCGACCGGTCCGGTCACCGAAATCGATCGGACGCTACCTCGCGAATGCGGGCAAACCTCCCGCTTGCACGGTTTCGCAACAGGTCCGTTACCAATGCGTACGCATATCGCCACAGGTCAGCGCGGCCATCGGTGCCGCGGCCGGTACGGGGGTCCGCCGTGTGGAGGGGATACCCGGGAGGACGGGAGGCCAAGCCGGGCGGCTACGCCCGGTGATCGAGGACGGGCCGGGGGGGCTAGGCCAGCGCCGCACCCTCGATCCGCTCGGTGTCGCCCGGACGTCCGCCCTCCCACAGCGCGGTCAGCGCGGTCGCGCTCAGCACCCGCATGCCGACCGCGATGCACCGCTCGTCGACGTCGAAGTCGCCGCGGTGCAGGTCGTACTCGCCGGGCGAGCCGGGGGTGCGGACGCCGAGCCTGGCCAGCGCGCCGGGGATCGACTCCAGGTACCAGCCGAAGTCCTCGCCGCCGAGGCTCTGCGGGGTCGGGACGACGCCCTCCTCGTCCATGACCTGCGCGGCGGCGTCGCGGAACATCTGCACGCTCGCCGCCTCGTTCACGGTCGGCGGGACGCCCCGGACGTACTCCAGGGACGCCTCGACGTCGTAGGCGGCGGCGACCGACTGCAGCAGCGCCTTCATCATCTCCGGCGCCCGGTGCCACGCATCATCGTCCAGGCAGCGGACGGTGCCCTCGGCGATCCCGTCGTCGGGGATGGCGTTGGCGACCGACCCGGCCGAGATCCGCCCCCACACCAGCGACAGGCTGGAGCGCGGGTCGACGCGCCGCGACAGCGCGGACGGCAGCTCGGTGACGATCTTGGCGAGCGCGTACACGAGGTCGGCGGTCAGGTGCGGCCGGGCGGTGTGCCCGCCGGGCCCGGTGACCTTCACGTACACCTTGTCGCAGGCCGCGGTGATCGGGCCGCTGCGCAGCCCGAGCTGGCCGACCTCGATGCGGGGGTCGCAGTGCAGCGCGAACGCGCGGTCGACGCCCGCGATGCCGCCGGCGGCCATCACGTCCAGCGCGCCGCCCGGGGTCTCCTCGGCGGGCTGGAACAGCAGCCGGACCCGGCCGGGCAGCAGCCCCGCCTCCGCCTGCTGCGCGAGGAACAGCCCGGCGCCCAGCACCATCACGGTGTGGACGTCGTGGCCGCACGCGTGCGCGATGCCCGGGACCGTCGACCGGTACGGGGCGTGCTCCTTCTCGTCCTGCAGCGGGAGCGCGTCGATGTCGGCCCGCAGCGCCACGGTCGTGCCGTCGGCGGGGCCGATGTCGCAGAACAGGCCGGTGCCCTTCGGCAGGATCACCGGGTCGAGGCCCGCCGCGCGCAGGCGCTCGGCGAGCTTGCGGGTCGTCCGGTGCTCGTTGTAGCCGAGTTCGGGGTGCATGTGCAGGTCGCGGCGGAACGCGATCAGCTCGTCCTCGTGCGCGGCGAGGAACGCGTCGAGCTGCGGCTGCAGCACGGCGCCGCCGAGCACGTCCTGGACGCCGGGCACCGCGGCGCGGTCCCCTTCGGCGGCCCGCGGAACGGGCCCGGCGGGCGCCGCCCCGTTCGCACGGGCGGCGCCGGAGCCGGCGTCCCGCCGGCCGCGGCCCTCGGGGCCCGCGGGTCCCGGGGCGGTGGGTGGTTCAAGGCCGGGCATCACCCCGGGTCCCGGATGGGTCATGTGCGCCCCCTGCGCGACGGCGGAGCCGAACGGCGCCCGCCCAGTGTTCTCGTTCTCGGTAACCTCTTCGCCCGCTTGGGCCCCGGCGTTCGCCGGGCCCGGACCGGGCGGGTCCACGGGGCCGGTGCGGTCCGGTCCCTCAGGATCCGGCATGAACGACCTCCCCCAGTGTGACGAACCTGTCCTCCGCGAGCTCGGTGATCGCCGCGTCGATGATGTTCTCCAGCGTCCCGCCCTCGGCGCGGATCGCGCGCTGCCGTTCGTACGGGGCGCCGTGCTCCAGTACCTCGCCGGCGACCTTGAGCTCCTCGGCGCAGCCGAGCCGGTCGGCGACCGGCTCCAGCTCCCTGATCAGCTCGTACAGGTCGTCGCGGAGCGGTGCGGTGTTCCCAGTGTCGTCGGTGATGACGATGGCGTCGAGCCCGTACCTGGTCGCGCGCCACTTGTTGTCGCGCACCACCCAGGCGGCCGGCCGCGGCAGGGTGTAGCCGCGGTCGAGCTGCTGCTCGAAAAGCGTGACCAGGCTCTGGCAGAGGGCGGCCGCCATGCCGACCTCGCGCATGGTGGGGATGCCGTCGAACATCCTGATCTCGACGGTGCCGAAGTCGGGATGCGGGCGGATGTCCCACCAGACCTCTTTGATGCTCCGTATCGTTCCCGAACGCATCAGCGTGTCCATGTAATCCTCGAAGGCCGCCCAGTCGTCCAACAAGTGGGGTGGTCCGGCCGTCGGCAGCTGACCGAAGACGACCGCCCGGCAGGACGCCAGGCCGGTATCGCTGCCGCTCCAGAACGGGCTGGACGCGGTGAGCGCGAGGAAGTGCGGAAGGTAGGACGAGAGCGCGTTGACGATCGGGATCGCCTTGGCGCCGTCGGAGACGCCGACGTGGACGTGAACGCCGAACGTCTGGATGCGCCGGGCCAGCCACTGCATCTCCTCGATCAGCTGGGCGTAGCGCCGCATGGGCGCCATCACCGCGTCCCGCCAGTCGCTGATCGGGTGGGTGCCGGTGCAGGCCAGCGCGAGGCCGCGTTCGGCGGCGGCGCCGCGCAGGGCGGTGAGCGTCCCGGAGAGGTCGGCCTTGGCCTCGCCCACGGTGTCGCAGATGCCGGTCACGACCTCGATCGTCGACTCCATCAGCTCGTGCCGGACGCGCGGGTTGTCGCCGTCCTCGCTGAGCGAAGGCAGGGCGGCGAGCACCTCGCGTGCGTCCTGCCGCAGGTGCCTGGTCTCCGCATCGACGAGCTGGATCTCCCACTCGACGCCGAGCGTCGCCCCGTTCGATGCGTTGAAGTCAATGGCCACGGCCAACCTCCGTCCACAATCCTTGCAGGTCGTTGCGTGGCACGTGGCGCAATTCAGCCAGCGGGTCCCTAAGCCTGGACAAACGCCGGTCCAGGTCACGTGTTCGCTCCATGATGGCGTCCGTGCCCGCCCCCCTGCCGGGTGTCCATGCCCTTTGCGGATCAATTGACTCATGCGGACGGTCGGCGGGCGGGTGGGGGTGCTACTTTTCGGTCATTGATCTTGCCAGTGGCATCACTAGATCGAACTAGTCAGCCCGTCCCAAAATACCTTCAATGACGGACTGTGACCAATTGGGGACGCCCGTTACGTACCGTGAGATCACTTGTGCACCCCGCGTCTCGTCCGTCCCATGCTTGCCGTATTCGTGATCGGGTACCCCTTCGCCGGATACGTCGCCTAGTCTTCGGGGGAGTCATGGGCGTTGGCCGCATGCGCGACGGGAGCGGTGGGGCTTCCGCGGGAGTGAGGAGCGTCGGGAGCTTGCGACCACAGCGACGAGGTACCGCCGGCGTCCGCCGCGCCCTGACGGCGATCACCGTACCGGTCGCGGCCGCCTCGCTGGCGGCCGCTCCCGCCCTGGCGGCGGCGCCCGCCGCCGCTGCGGGCACACCGGAGGCCGGATCGCCGGGAGCCGGATCGCCGGGGGCGCGGGCCACCGCGCCGGCGGCCGGGACCGTCGGCGGGCAGCGGCTCACCGGCCGCGGCATCGTCGTCAACCCGGCCCCGGGGGTGCCGGCGCTGCCGAAGATCAAGGCGGGCTCGTACCTGATCGCGGACGCCGACACCGGCCAGGTCCTCGCCGCCAAGGACCCGCACGGCCGCTACCTGCCGGCCAGCACGATCAAGACGCTGACCGCGCTGACGCTCGTCCCGAAGCTGGAGCCGAGCAGGCTCGTCCGGCCGTCCCAGAAGGCGTGCGACGTCGAGGGCACCAAGGTCGGGCTGACCCCGAAGATGCAGTACAAGGTGTCCGACCTGTTCCACGCGATGCTGATGATGTCCGCCAACGACGCGGCGTTCACGCTGGCCGAGGCGGACGGCGGCGTGAAGAGGACCCTCGCCGACATGAACGCCGAGGCCAAGCGCATCAACGCGCACGACACCCTCGCCGGGTCGCCGAACGGCCTCGACAAGGACCTCGGGCTCGACGTCCGGACGCAGCACACCTCCGCCTACGACCTCGCGCTGATCCTGCGCGAGGGGATGAAGAACCCCGAGTACCGCGCCTACATGCAGGCGATCGACTTCAAGTTCCCCGCGCCGCCCACGAAGAAGCAGCGCAAGAAGGGCAAGAAGGTCGGCGGGTACCCGATCCACACGCACAACCACATGCTGCCGGGCGAGCGCCAGGCCTACACCGGGATGATCGGCGGCAAGAACGGCTACACGATCGCCGCGCACCAGACGTTCGTCGCCGAGGCGCGGCGCGGCGGGCACACGATCGTGATCTCGCTGATGAAGGCGGACGCGCCGCCGTCCCCGTACGCGGCCAAGCTGCTGGACTGGGGCTTCGCCGCCCGCGGCAAGGTGCAGCCGGTCGGCTCGCTCGTCCCGCCCGGCGACGTCGAGCAGACCAAGAACCACGGCGACTCCGGCGTGCTGCCGGACGCCCCGCTCGCCTCGGACGACTCGTCCCGCAGGTGGCTGCTGGTCGGCGGGGGCGCGGCGGGCGCGCTGCTCGCCGTCACGGCCCTGTTCGTGGTGCTGCGCCGGCGGCGCCGCCTGGAGGCCGCCCGCTACCGCTCGGGCCGCTGAGCACGGGCCGCCGAGCACGGGCCGCCGAGCACGGGCCGCTGAGCACGGGCGGCCGGGACCGGCCGGTAAAGGTTCCCTCACCGGGCCCCCGCGAGTCTGGCAAGGCCGCGCCCGGCGGGCTTACGCTCGCGGTGGCGCCGGTGACCTCGCCGCTGCCGCGGGACGGCGGACCGGCACCGCGGAAGGAACCCGCCATGTCCGACTGGTACGTGTCTATGCCTGCCGCACCCGCCGTGCCGGCCCTGCCGGCGGCCGAGCACCCGAACGTGCCGCTGCTGCAGGACGGCTACACGGCGTTCGCCAAGGGCGACATGGGCCTCATCCGCGGACTGCTCGCCGACGACGTCGTCCACCGCGTCCTCGGACGCGGCCCGCTCTGCGGCGAGTACCGGACGCCCGAGGAGGTGCTCGGCTTCTACGTCCGGCTGTTCGAGCTGTCCGGCGGGACGTTCCGCGCCGAGCCGTACTCGGTGATGGCCAACGACGAGTACGGGACCGCCCTGGTGCAGAACTACGCCGAACGTCCGGGGAAGGTCCTGGACGGGCGCTCGGTCGACCTGTTCCGCATCCGGGACGGCAGGATCACCGAGATCCGGACGCTGGCCGAGGATCAGTACGCCGACGACGCCTTCTGGTCCTGACCGGGCCGCTCCCGCGAGGCCGCGCCGGTCGCGCCGGTCTCGCCGGTCGCGCCGGTCTCGTCCGTCTCGGCCCTTTCCTGGAGGGCCTCGACCTCGGCCGGGTCGGCGCGGTTCTCCGGGTTCCCGGCGTCGGCGGTCAGCACCACCCGGCGGGTGGCCGTCCAGGCGGCGACGAACAGCGCGAACCGGGACGCGATGTTGATCCACACCATCAGCCCGACCAGCACGGCGAACGTGCCGTAGACGGGGTTCTGCGTCGTCCGGCCGACCAGCAGCGCCGCGATCTGCTTCAGGACCTCGAAGCCGACCGCGCCGAACACCGCGCCCCGGATGATCCGCCGCCACGGCGCCCGCGTCCCCGACAGCCGGGTGAAGAACACCAGGAACACGACGGTGTCGAAGAAGATCGCGCAGGCCAGCGACAGCAGGCGCAGCCCGGTGCCGGCGCCGGGGACGTCCTGCATCCCGAGCCACCCCAGGACGGTGTGGGTCGCCGACGCCGTGACCGTCGTCACCGCCATGCCGCAGATCAGGATCAGGCCGAGGAACCCCAGCACGGACAGGTCCCACAGCTTCTTCAGGAAGAAGTTGCCGCCGCCGCCCGGCTCGTTGCCCCAGATGTCGCGCAGCGACTCGCGGAGCACCTGCACCCAGCCCAGCCCGGTGAACAGCAGCGCGACCAGCCCGACGACCCCGACCGCCGTCTTGGACTGGGCGATCTGCGCGACGTCCAGCTGGCCCGCGAGCCCCGGCAGCTGCGAGTTGATCGCCTTGACGAAGTAGTCGCGGGCCTGGGCGCTGACCCCGACGAGGTAGCCGAGCAGCGAGTACGCCAGCGCCAGCAGCGGGAAGAACGACAGGAACGCGTAGCAGGTGAGGGCGGCGGCGAGCCGGTCGCCGCGGCGCTCCTGGTACCGCTCGAACGCGCGCGCCTGGTGGTCGAACCACCGCGAGCGCTCCCGCGAGCCGCGCAGCAGGTCCTTGCCCTTGCCGAACAGTGACTCGCCGAGCCGCTGCGCCCTGTCGATCACCTGCCGCATGTACGGAACGTACCCAACTACCGCCACTCGATGCCGCAGACGGTAATCACCGGTTAAACAACGGGTTGCCGGCCGGGCCCGGTCACACCCGAATCGTCGGCGCCGAAAACGAAGTCGTACTCCGGACGCCACACGCCGTCCGGCCCGTGCTCGTACAGGGAGAACCCCCACGCCTCGAAGTCGGCGCTGTAGCCGGCGAGTTCCTTGAACGCCTGGTCCATGACGTCGTCGGGCAGATGGTGGGCGATGGTGACGTGCGGGTGGTAGGGGAACGGCAGCGGCCGGCTGAGCGGGCCCGACAGAACCTTCGCCTGGACGCGTTCGCAGCCGCCGATTCCTTCGGCCAGCGCGACGAAGACGACCGGTGACACCGGTCGGAACGTTCCGCTGCCGCGCAAGCGGATGGGGAACGGGCTCTCGGTTCGGGCCACGTCGCGCAGGTGCTCCACAATGGCCGCGAGGTCGGAGCCCCGCACCTCGGTCGGCGGCAGCAGCGTGATGTGCGACGGGATCGCGTGGGCCATCGGATCGCCGAACGAGGCGCGCCTGGCCTGCAGGAACGCGCCGTGCGGGGCCGGGATCGGGATGGTCACGCCGATCGCGCGAACCCCGTCCCGCGCGGAGGGCGCCTCCCCGGGGCCCTCCGCGGCGTCGTCGTGCGGGGGGCGGTCAGCGACCACGTCTGACGAATCCCACCCGTTCGCGGACCGTCTCCATCGTCGCTGCGGCGACCTCGCAGGCGCGGTCGGCGCCCTTGGCGAGGAGCCGGTCGAGCTGCTCCTCGTCGTCCAGCAGCTTCAGCGTGCGCTCCCTGATCGGCGTGAACGTGTCGAGGACGACCTGCGCGAGGTCCTTCTTGAACTGCCCGTAGCCGGAGCCTTCGTAACGCCGCTCCAGGTCCTGCACGGAGGTGCCCTCCAGCGCGGAGTAGATCCGCAGCAGGTTGGTGACTCCGGCCTTCTTCTCCTCGTCGTAGACGACGTCGGAGCCGGTGTCGGTGACCGCGCGCATGATCTTCTTGCGCATCGGGCCGGGCTCCTCCAGCACGTCGATGATCCCCTGCGGCGAGGACGCGGACTTGCTCATCTTCGCGTCCGGCTCCTGCAGGTCGGTGATCTTCGCGGCGCCCGCCGGGATGTGCGCCTCCGGCGGCACGAACGTGTCGCCGAACCGGTGGTTGAACCGCTGCGCGAGGGTGCGGGTCAGCTCCAGGTGCTGCCGCTGGTCCTCCCCCACGGGGACCCGCAGCGCCCGCTCCCCCTGCGTCGGGTCGGGCGAGTAGAGCAGGATGTCGGCGGCCTGGAGGATCGGGTAGGTGAACAGCCCGACGGACGTGCCGCCCGTGCCCTGCTTGGACGACTTGTCCTTGAACTGGGTCATCCGGCCCGCCTCGCCGAACCCGGTGAGGCAGCTGAGCACCCACGCCAGCTCGGCGTGCTCGGGGACGTGGCTCTGCACGAACACGGTGGCGCGGTCGGGGTCGAGGCCCATCGCGAGGAGCTGCGCGACGGCGACCTTCGTCCTCCGCCGCAGCAGCGCGGGGTCGTGCTCGACGGTGATGGCGTGCAGGTCGACCACGCAGTAGAAGGCGTCGTGCGTGTCCTGCATCGAGACCCACTGCCGGAGCGCGCCCAGATAGTTGCCGAGGTGGAACGAGTCGGCGGTGGGCTGGATGCCGGACAGCACGCGCGGCGGGGCCGCGGCCGTTCCGGCGGACGCTTGCGGGCTGGACGCTTCGGGCATGTGCACGGACCGATTCTCTCAGGTGTCGCCGGAGGCTCCGCCGCCGGTGGCCTGCCGGGCCCCGGGGCCGGCGGCGGCGTCGCCGAGCACCGCCCGCGGGGTCGCGGACGGCGTGCCGGGCGGCACCGGTACGGCCTGCGGCGCCGCGCGCGGCATGACGCGCACGCGGGCGACCCGCCGGCCGTCCATCCGGGCCACCGCGAGGCGGCGGCCCCCGGCCTCCACCGAGTCGCCCTCCGCGGGCACGCGGCGCAGCACCGCCATGATGTGCCCGGCGACCGTCTCGTAGGGGCCGTCCGGCAGCCGGATGCCGGTCTCGGCGGCGAAGTCGTCCAGGTTGAGCAGGCCGTCGACCTCGACCACCCCGCCGTGCAGGCGCCGTGCCTGCGCGTCCTGCACATCATATTCGTCGCGGATGTCGCCGATGAGCTCCTCCAGGAGGTCCTCCAGCGTGACGATCCCGGCGACGCCGCCGTACTCGTCCATGATGATCGCCAGGTGGCAGCCCTCGCGGCGCATCTCCGTCAGCGCCGGGAGCACCCGCTTGGAGGACGGGAGGAACTTCACCGGCCGCACCAGGGCGCCCACCGGCCCGTCCGGCTCGGGCGGGTCGGGCGCCAGCAGGTCGCGGATGTGGACGAACCCGATCACCTCGTCGTGGGACTCGCGGCAGACGGGGAACCGGGAGTGCGGGCTGCCCGCGGCGGCCCGCGCGGCGGTGGTCAGCGGGAGCGCCGCGTCCAGGAACACGACCTCGGTGCGCGGGACGAGGACCTCCCGCAGCGGCCGCTCCCCCGCCGCGAACACCTCCTCGATCAGCGCCCGCTCGTCTGCGGTGAGCTGCGTGTTCTCCGCCACGAGCCGCCGCATCCGCTCCGCGGTCAGCTCCTCGCGCAGCGCGTGCGGATCACCGCCCGACAACCGCACGACGAGATTCGCCGCCCGCGAAAGCAGCCACACCAGCGGCCGCGCCAGGCCCGCGGGCGGCCTCGGCGGCGTGCCGGGCGGCGTCCGGTCCATGCGATCAGCCTTCCCCGTCCGGGGTTCCGGATAGCCTGGGTGCAACCCCGCCGTCCCACCAGTCTCGCCTGTGGAGGTCCGTCCGTGAAGCTGCTCGTCACCGGAGGCGCCGGCTACGTCGGCAGCGTCGTCTCCGCCCTGCTCCTGGAGGCGGGCCACGAGGTCGTCGTCCTGGACGACCTGTCCACCGGGCACGAGGACGCGGTCCCCGAGGGCGCCCGGCTGGTGCGCGGCACGCTGCGCGACACGGCCGCCGACGTCCTCGGCGGCGCCGGGTTCGACGCCGTGCTGCACTTCGCGGCCAAGTCCCTGGTCGGCGAGTCGGTCGAGAAGCCCGGCCTGTACTGGGACAAGAACCTCGGCGAGTCCCTCGCCCTGCTGGACGCCATGCGCGTGGCGGGCGTCCCCAAGATCGTGTTCTCCTCCACGGCCGCGACCTACGGGGAGCCGGAGTCGACGCCGATCCTGGAGACCGACCCGACCCGTCCGACCAACCCCTACGGCGCGTCCAAGCTGGCGATCGACACGGCCCTCGCCGAGTACGCGCGGCTGCACGGCCTCGGCGGGGTGTCGCTACGGTACTTCAACGTGGCGGGCGCCTACGGGCGGCACGGCGAGCGGCACACCGTCGAGACGCACCTCATCCCCAACGTGCTGAAGATCGCGCAGGGGGACGGCGACGCGGTGAAGATGTTCGGCGACGACTACCCGACGCCGGACGGCACCTGCGTCCGCGACTACATCCACGTGACCGACCTCGGCCGCGCCCACCTGCTGGCGCTGAACGCCTGCGAGCCCGGCACCCACCGGATCTTCAACCTGGGCAGCGGCACCGGCAACTCCGTCCGGGAGGTCGTGGAGGTGTGCCGGGCGGTCACCGGCCGCGAGATCCCCGCCGAGGTCGCGCCGCGCCGCGCCGGCGACCCGGCGGTGCTGGTCGCCTCGTCGGAGAAGATCCAGGCCGAGCTCGGCTGGAAGCCCGAACGCGACCTGCGCGCCATGGTCGACGACGCGTGGACCTTCCTGCGGTCGCGATGATCGAGGCATTCACCGAGGCGTTCGGCCACGCCCCCGGGGGCGTCTGGCGCGCCCCCGGCCGGGTCAACCTGATCGGCGAGCACACCGACTACAACGACGGCTTCGTCCTGCCGTTCGCGCTCTCGCGCGGTGTCTCCGTGGCCGCCGCCCGCCGCGACGACGGCATGGTCGAGGTCCGCTCACGGCAGGCCGGCACCGCCGTCACCGCGCCCGTGGACGGCGGGACGGTCGTCTCCGAGAACTGGCCGCCCGACCGGGCGTGGGCCGCCTACCCGGTGGGCGTCGCCCGCGTCCTGCGCGAGCACGGCACCGGCGGCGCGTCCCTGCTGATCGACTCCGACCTGCCGCAGGGCGCCGGGCTGTCCTCGTCGGCCGCCCTGGAGTGCGCGACCGCCCTCGCGCTGTGCGACCTGTACGGCGTGGAGATCGACCGCCCCGCCCTTGCCAGGCTGGCGCAGCGCGCCGAGAACGAGCAGGTCGGCATGCCCTGCGGCCTCATGGACCAGTCGGCCTCGCTCCTCTGCACGCCCGGGCACGCGCTGATGCTGGACTGCCGCAGCGGGCTGTCGTCCCAGGTCCCGTTCGACCCGGCCGCCGCCGGCATGACGCTTCTAGTGATCGACACGCGCGCCTCGCACGCACTGACGGGCGGCGACTACGGCCGCCGCCGCGCCGAATGCGAGGAGGCCGCGTCCCTCCTCGGCGTCAAGGCCCTCCGCGACGTGAGAGACCTCGCCGCCGCCCTGGAGACGCTCGGCGACCCGGTGCTGCGCCGCCGCGTCCAGCACGTGGTCACCGACGACCATCGCGTCGAGGCGACCGTCGGCCTCCTGCGCGCCGGTGCCCTCCCCGAGCTCGGCGCGATGCTGAACGCCTCCCACCTCTCCCTCCGCGACCAGTTCGAGGTCTCCTGGCCCGAGGCCGACGCCACCGTCGACGCCGCCCTCCGCGCCGGCGCCCGCGGCGGCCGCATGATCGGCGGCGGCTTCGGCGGCTCGGTGATCGTCCTCACCCCGGCGGACCGCGCCCAGCGGGTGCGGGACGCGATCGCGTCCGCCTACGCGCAACGAGGCTGGACCGCCCCCGAGTTCTTGGAGGCGACCCCCTCGGAGGGCGCCCGCCGCCTCAGCTGAGGGCCTCCTTGATCTCGGCGTGGAGGCGGGTGGCCTCTTCGGCGGCGTCGGTCTCGTTGAGGGTGGTGAAGCCGTCCGCGGCGGCGGTGGCGTTGGAGGCGGCCGCAGAGAGATCGCCTGTCTGGGCCAGAAGGCGGGCCTGGTCGTAGGAGACCAGGGCGGTCTCCCAGATGCGGGCCGGCTCGTTGTCCGGGGGCAGGCCCGCCAAGGCGGCGCGGGCCGTGTCCATGGTGGTGGCGGCCTGGTCGGCGTCGCCGGTCCACAGCAGGCACATCGCGGCGCGGCGGCGGGTGCGGACCACGCCGTACGGGTCGCCGGCCTTCTCGTGCGCTTCGGCGGCCTCGGCGAACCGCTCGGCGGCCAGGGCGTCCATGTCGAGGCCGGTGAGGACGCCGCCGGCCTCTTCGAGGAAGTGGGCGACGGCGTCGTGGCGGCCGTCCTGGGCGGCGTCCTCGGCCAGGGCCGTGAAGCCGGCGGCCGCCTCCTCCTCGCCGAGCTCCTTCTGCGCGTGCGCGAGGATCAGGCGGCAGCGCTGGGTGTCGTCGAGGGCCGGCAGCGCCTCTTCGGCGGCCTCGGCGGCCTCCAGGTGGCGGCCGGTGGACAGGTAGGCGGCGGCCAGGTCCACGCGCAAGTGGACGGCCTGCTCGTGGGCGCCCTGAGCCGTCCAGGCGGCGATGCCCTCCACGAGGTCGGCGACGGCGTCGGCCGCACGGTCGGCGGTGAGCAGCGCCAGGCCGCGCTCGGCGTGCGCCGCCGCGCGCATCGGCGACGCGCCGGGCAGGACGCCGAGCACCTCGTCGAGCAGCGCGAACGTCTCCTCGTCCGGGCCGCTCTCCTGGCGGGCGAGGGTGCGGGCGAGGAGCAGCGCGGGCGAGGCGGTCTCCATCGGGTCGTCCGATGTGCGGGCGGCCTCGACGGAGCGGCGCAGCGCGGTGACGGCGGCGTCGGGGTCGCCGGTCATGAGCAGCACGTTCCCGCGGACGAACCAGGCTTCGCCGGCGCGGTCGGGCGCGTCGTCCGGGACGATCCGGTCGAGGGCGGCGATGGCGCCGGCGTGGCTTCCGAGTTCGGCCTGCACGGTGGCGAGCCTGATCAGCGAGCCGGTGGCGTCCCCGTCGTCGGTGGGGTGCTGCGCGAAGTAGTCGGCGGCGGCGGCCATCTCGTCCAGGCCGCCGGTGTCCCCCAGCTGCGCGCGCATCGCGCCGAGCCGGGCGAGCGCGCGGTGCCGCCGGACCTCGTCGCCCAGCGTGCCGAACAGGCGGGCCGACTCCTTCCAGCACGTGACCGCGTCCTCGCCCTCGCCGTCGACGGCGTGCTCGAAGCCTCGGGCGTCCAGGCGGCGGACCTTCTGCAGCGTCGTCGGCTCCGCCGCCTCGGCGAGGACGTCGAACCGCCGCCACGCCGCCCGCATGGCGGCCAGGTCGCGGCGCTCGTTCGCGAGGTCGAGGAGGGCGTCCAAGTCGTCCAGGTCGTCCACCGAGGCGACGTCGTCCTGCGGGGCGGGCGGCGCCGGAGCGGGGGC
>NZ_SMKY01000215.1 GCF_004349235.1 Actinomadura darangshiensis
GTGTTCGGGCGGCGGGCGGGGCCGGGGGCCGCTCTCGCCGGGGACGCTGACGCGATCGCCGCCGCCTGCCATGCGATGGCGGTCCGGTTCCACCGTGGGGGGCGGCTGTTCACGTTCGGCAACGGCGCCGCCGCGACCGACGCGCAGCATGTGGCGGTCGAGTTCGTCCATCCGGTGATCGTCGGCAAGCGGGCGCTGCCCGCGCTGTCGCTCACCGGTGACGTCGCGACCCTGACCGGGGTCTGCGCCGGGGCCGGGTTCGACGACGTGTTCGCGCACCAGATCCGCTGCTTCGGCGGGCCGGACGACATCGCGTTCGGGATCTCGCCGGACGGCCGCTGCGGCAACGTCCTGCGCGGCCTGGAGAACGCCCGCGACCTGGGCATGCTGACGGTCGCGCTGGCGGGCGGCGACGGGGGAGCGCTCGCCGGTACGGCCGGCCACCTGGTCACCGTGCCGTCGGACGACCCGCGCGTCGTCAAGGAGGTGCACGTCACCGCCTACCACATGCTCTGGGAGCTGGTCCACGTGTTCCTGGAGCAGCCGGGCGTGCTCGGCCAGGAGGTGACCGGATGATCGAGTGCACGGGCGACCACTGCGTGACCTGCGCGGACGAGGCCGTCCCGGTCGTCGTCGTGCGGCTGCTCGACGGCGGCCTCGCGGACGTCGACGCCGGGGACGGGCGGCTCGAACAGGTCAGCGTGGCACTGGTGGAAGCCGGGGTCGGCGACACCGTGCTCGTCCACGCCAAGGAGGCGATCGGGGTCGTGACGTGACCGACATGCTCTATCCGTTCCTCTACTCGGGAGGCTCGGGGCTGGACACCCTCATGGACGATGTCCGCCGTTCGACGGTGGAGAAGGCCAACGAGATCGTCCGACTGCGCGAGACCGTCCTGGAGCAGTACGGCGAGGACCTCGCCGCGTGCGCCCGGCGGATGGCGGACGCGTTCCGCTCCGGCGGCCGGCTGTTCACGTTCGGCAACGGCGGCAGCTCGACGGACGCGCAGGACGTCGCCGCGCTGTTCCTCAATCCGGGCGGGGACGCGCGGCCGCTGCCGGCGCTGGCGCTGACGACCGACGTCGCCGTCGTCACCGCGCTGTCGAACGACGTCGGGTTCGAGGTGGTGTTCGCCCGCCAGCTCGCCGCGTTCGGACGTCCGGGCGACATCGCGCTGGCGCTGTCCACCAGCGGGAACTCCGACAACCTGATCGCCGCGCTGCGGGAGGCGACGCGCCGCGGGATGGTCGCGGTCGGCCTCGCCGGATACACCGGCGGGCAGATGGCGGAGACGCCCGGCCTGCACCACCTGTTCGTCGTGCCGTCGTCGTCGGTCCACCGCATCCAGGAGGCGCAGACGACGGTCTACCACGCCCTCTGGGAACTCACGCAGCGGGAACTGACGCAGGAGGCTCTCTGATGTGCCTGGCGATACCGGGCGAGATCGTGGAGATCATGCCGGACCGGCCGCTGGCGAAGGTCGACGTGACCGGCGTCCGGCGGGCGGTGAACATCGGCCTGCTGGACGGGGAGGGGCTCGCCGCCGGCGACTGGGTCCTGATCCACGTCGGCTTCGCCATGTCCAAGATCGACGAGGCCGAGGCGAAGGCCACGCTGACGCTGCTGGAGGGCATCGGCGCGGCCTACGACGACGAGATCGACGCTTTGCGGGAATCGGGGATCGACTGATGCGCTTCGTCGACGAGTACCGGGACGCGGGGAAGGCGCGGGCGCTCGCGGCGTCGATCGCGTCCCTGTGCGAGCCGGGCCGGCACTACAAGTTCATGGAGGTGTGCGGCGGCCACACGCACACCATCTACAAGCACGGCATCGAGGACTACCTGCCGGAGGGCATCTCGCTCGTCCACGGTCCGGGGTGCCCGGTGTGCGTGATCCCGATGGGGCGGGTGGACGACGCGATCCACATCGCGTCCCAGCCGGATGTGATCATGACGTCGTTCGGCGACATGATGCGGGTGCCGGGCGGGGACGGCTCGTTCTTCGACGCGAAGGCCAAGGGCGCCGACATCCGGATGGTGTACTCGCCGCTGGACGCGCTCAAGATCGCGCAGCAGAACCCGGACCGGCGCGTCGTGTTCATGGGGATCGGCTTCGAGACGACCGCGCCGTCCACCGCGATGACGGTGCTGCGCGCCGCGGCGGCCGGGGTCACGAACTTCTCGGTGTTCTGCAACCACGTGACGATCCTCCCGGCGATCAAGGCCATCCTCGACTCGCCGGACCTGCGGCTGGACGGCTTCATCGGCCCCGGCCACGTGTCGACCGTCATCGGCTGCCGCCCGTACTCGTTCATCACCGATGACTACGGAAAGCCGCTGGTCGTCGCGGGGTTCGAGCCGCTCGACCTGCTCCAGTCCGTCCACATGCTGCTGGCGCAGCTCGCCGCGGGCCGGTCGGAGGTCGAGAACCAGTACGGCCGGGTCGTCCCGTGGGACGGCAACGCCAAGGCCCTCGACGTCATCGGCCGCACCATGGAGCCGCGCCCCTACTTCGAGTGGCGCGGCCTCGGCTTCATCTCGCACTCCGCGCTCCGGATGCGGGACGAGTACGCCGCCTTCGACGCCGAGCGCATCTTCGACATTCCAGGCGGACGCGTCGCGGACCCGAAGGCGTGCCAGTGCGGCGAGGTGCTCAAGGGCGTCCTGAAACCGTGGGAGTGCAAGGTGTTCGGAACGGCCTGCACCCCGGAGACGCCGATCGGGACCTGCATGGTCTCGTCCGAGGGTGCCTGCGCCGCCTACTACAACTTCGGCCGCTTCACCCGGGAGCGGGTCAAGGAGGCCACCCGATGACGATCCGCGAGGAACAGGTCCTCGAACGCATCGACCGTGCCCGCCGCAGCAGGCCGCGCCTGCGCGAGGACACCATCACGCTCGCGCACGGCTCCGGCGGCAAGGCCACCCACACACTGATCGAGGCGGTGTTCAAGGAGGCGTTCGACAACCCGCTCCTGAACCGGCTGGACGATTCGGCCGGCTTCACCGTGAACGGCGCCGACCTCGCGTTCACCACCGACTCCTACGTGGTGTCCCCGCTGTTCTTCCCCGGTGGCGACATCGGCGACCTGGCCGTCAACGGAACCGTCAACGACCTCGCCGTCTCCGGGGCACGACCGCTGCACCTGTCGGCCGCTTTCATCCTCGAAGAGGGCTTCCCGATCGCCGACCTGCGCCGCATCACCGAGTCGATGCGGCTCGCCGCCGGGGCCGCCGGGGTGGACATCGTCACCGGCGACACCAAGGTCGTCCAGCGCGGGAAGGCCGACGGCTGCTACATCAACACCGCCGGCGTCGGGGTCGTCCGCTCCCGGCCGCCCGGGGACCTCCGTCCGGGCGACGCGGTCCTGGTCACCGGGCCGATCGGGGAGCACGGCGTCACCATCATGCTGGCGCGCGGCGAACTCGACATCGAGGCCGACCTCCGCTCGGACACCGCGCCGCTGAACTGCCTGCTCGCCGACGTGGCCGGCGCCTGCCCCGGCGCCGTCCGGCGGATGCGGGACGCGACCCGGGGCGGTGTGGCGACCGTCCTCAACGAGCTCGCCTCGGATGCGGGCCTGGCCGTGGTGGTGGACGAGGACGCGATCCCCGTCCGCCCCGCCGTGCGGGGGGCGTGCGAACTGCTCGGCATCGACCCGATGTACGTGGCCTGCGAGGGCCGCGCCGTGATCGTGGTCGCCGCCGAGGCCGCGGACGCGGCCCTGTCGGCGCTGCGCGGCCATCCGCTGGGCGAGGACGCGGCGGTGATCGGCCAGGTCAAGGACGACCCGTCCGGCCTCGTCCTGCTGAAGACGGCGTTCGGCGGCACCCGCATCGTCGACCTCCTGGTAGGCGACCCGCTACCCCGCATCTGCTGAACTGACGCTGTTCAACTCCATTGCCCTGGACCGCCCCTGAGGGCTGTTTCTATGGCGGTCAGTTTGTCCGCCAGGTGGAGCAGGGCGCCTACGGATGGGTCTTCGGTGTTGCCTGCCAGGGTTCGAGCTCGTTGGTGGGCGGCTTTGATGTCCGTCCAGCGGGCTTGCTGGGAGGCGGTCAGGGTGTTGCGGAGTTCGGCGAGTTTCAGCAGGTTGGCTTCCGCGTCGGAGGTCAGGGTCTGCGATTCGGCCTTGTAATGGTCGTCTATCGCCGCCTCCAGTTCGGCCGCGTTCATTACCGGGAGGACGCGTTCGGCGAGCTTGTTCATGTCGCGGTAGGAGCCTTGTAGGCGGAATGGCGGCTCGGTGCGGGACGCGTCGTCCTGGGCGGCAGAGGCTATGTAGGCGCGGTTCACCGTCAGGACCACTTGCTGGACGTGAAGCAGCTTTTCGAGGACGGAGAGGATCTCGTCCAGTTCGGTCTGGGAGTAGGGGTGGGAAAGGCGGTCGGGGCGGACGGTCTCGTCGCCCGAGGCCAGGCGGACGAGCAGTTCGACGTCATTCCGGTCGTGCGTCGTCAGGGGCGCCAGGACGGGGTTCGAGGTCAGCGCGTTCTCTATATAGCTCAGGGCGAAGAGGTCGTCCTTGCCGGAGAGGACGTCGCCCAGGTTCCACACGTCGGCGCGGTTGGCGAGCATGTCGGGGATGCGGAAGCGCAGGCCCGACTCGGTGTACGGGTTGCCGGCCATGCAGACGGCGAAGCGCTTGCCGCGCAGGTCGTAGGTGCGGGTGGCGCCTTCAATGCGGCGTTGGGCGTCGCACAGGGAGATGAACTTCTGCAGGAGTTCTGGCGAGGTGTGCTGGATGTCGTCCACGTAGAGCAGGACGTTGTTGCCCAATTCGAGGGCAAAGTTGATTTTCTCGACCTCGCGGGCAGCGGTCGCGTTGGGGGCCTGTTTCGGGTCCAGGGATGTGACGTCGTGGCCCAGCGCGGGTCCGTCCACTTTGACGAGGGCGAGGCCGAGGCGGTCGGCGACGTATTCCATAAGGGTCGTCTTGCCGTAGCCGGGGGGCGAGATCAGCAGCAGCAGGCCCATCTGGTCGGTGCGTTTGCCGTCTCCGGTGGCGCCGAGCTGCTTGGCGAGGTTGTCGCCGATGAGCGGGAGGTACACCTCGTCCACGAGGCGGTTCCGGACGAACGCGCTCATCGTGCGGGGCTTCAGATCGGCCAGGCCGAGGCGCTTCTCCTCGGCCGCGATCAGGTCGTTCCGCTGTTTCTGGTACGCGCGGAACTCCGGGACGCGCTCGGTGCGGAAGCGGTGGGTGCGGGCGAGCGTCTCGTCCAGGCGCAGGTCGAGGCGGCGGTCGGTGATGCGCGGGTGGTCGCCGAGCAGGTCGTCGATGGTGGCCGTCAGCGCGGCGGGGGAGTCGTAGCGGGCGGACGGGCAGAGGAGCACGGCCACGGCTTCGGGGAGGTCGGCCGCGTCGGCGTCCGCGCTCGTTCCCAGGAAGGCGGTGAGCCAGGCTTCCACGAGCTGGTGGCGGGCGGAGAGGGTCCCGGCGGCACGCAAGTCGTCGTCCAACGCGGTGGCGCCCAGGGCCTGGGTGAAGCTCTTGAGCAGGGTCCGGGCCCCCTGGCTCGTGACGAAGCCGTCCGGTGCGGTGGCCAGTTCCTCGACCAGGTACTCGGCGGTCAGCGGGCCGGGCGCGGGCAGGCCGGTGCGCGCGTTGGACTCCGTGATGGCGGACGTCAGCTCGGCGGTCAGCGCGGTGAGGGCGTCGGCGCGGCCGAACGCCCGGCGGGCGCGGACGAGTGATCGCGCCCGGGTCGTCCACGTCCGGCGTTCCGTCTCGTCCGGGCCGTGCGTCCAGAAGAGCTGGGCGGCCGCGCGGGCGGGGGCGGGGTAGCGCAGGAGGCCCGCCTCGGCGCGGAGCCGCAGCAGCGCCTCCAGGATGCGGGCCGCGTCGTGGTCGTGGACGCCGCGCTCGTAGCCCTCGTCGTAGCGGTCGGCCGCGGCGTCCCGGACGAGGGCGAGGAGGCGGCCGTCGGCGGCGGCCCGCCGCAGGTCTTCGAGCGGAGACGAAGCCAGGATCGACGTGGCCAGATACTCCGCCCGGTATGTTTCCGGCGTTTCCGAGACGACGGTCTGGGTCCACAGGCGGCGGGTCGCCGCGAAGGTCTCGTCCCGGACGGCGGCGCGGTAGTCGGTGCCGGTGATCGCGTAGGCGACCCGGTCGCGGTGCGGGACGAGGGTCAGCTCGATCGGGCGCGTGTTGACCGCGAAGCGGTGCCGGCCGAGGCGGATCGTCCCGCCGTCGTCGCCGTACAGGTCGAGGCGGTCGCGCAGGGCGCGCCCGGCCTCCTGGCGGGCGGCCTTGACGCGTCCGTCCAGCTCTTCGGCGCGGACGTCGTCGTCCAGCGCGCGCAGCTCGCCGGCGATCGACCGGAGCCGGGCCACCATCGCGTCGGTGGCGAAGTAGGTGCCGACCTCCTCCGCGGACGCGAGCGCGGCGGCACGGCGGCGCACGCCGGACAGGATGCGCTCGGCCGACTCGGTGAGCCGGTCGGTGCGGCGGGCGCGCTCGTCCAGGAGGGTCTGCTTGCGGGACGAGAGCGCCTCGTAGACCTCGGTTCGCTTCGTCTCCAGATCGGCGAGGAACTCGTCCAGGTCGGCGAAGCGCGCCTGCAGCGTCTCCAGGCGGAGGAGGAGGCGGCCGAGCTGCTCGTCGCAGCCCTCCGGGGTGCCCGCGGCGGCCAGGGCGCCGGCGATGGACTGGTCGAGCAGCGCCAGCTCGGCGGCGAACGCGGCGCGCCCCTCGCGTCCGAGCAGGTCGCGGCGGCGGTTGCCGAGGACGGCGCGGGCCCGGTTGAGGCCGCCGAGCACCTCGCCGACCCGCTCCAGGATCGCGGTCCGGACGGTCGCGTCGGTGATGTCGAGGTCGCCGACGACCTCGGTGACGACCTCCAGCCCTTCGTTCTGGGCGGCGAGCAGGTCGGCGAGCGGCGCGGCGTCGGCGGCGGTCGCGATGGCGCGGGCCGCGTCGGTGATGCGCTCGACCTCGGCGTGGTAGCCGGTGAAGGCGTCCTCGCCCTGGAGGAACTCGACCGCTCCCCGCCCGGCCTCGCGGAGTTCGGTTCCAACGGTTTCAGAGAGTTCGTCGAGGCGGGACGCGTCGACGTAGCGGAGGCCGCGCAGCGTCTCCAGGCGGCCCTGGGTGCGGCGGAAGCCGGCCAGCCGGGAGATCCAGCCGTCGGCGGCCGACGGCTCCCCGGCCCGGGCGCGGCGGATCAGGGCCGCGATGTCGGAGGCGGCCTCGGAAACAGCGGAAACGGCCTGCTCGGTGAGCGCCCGGACCTTCTCGTACTCGTCCAGCACCCGGCCGGCGGTGGACCGGACGTCCGACAAGGGCGCGGCGATGCCGCCCAGGTCATCGTCGGCCAGCCAGAGGTACAGATCCGCGGCCCGGGTGCAGGAGGCGATCAGCGCCTCGAACACCCGGGTGGACGGCGCCATCTCGTCCACCATCCTGGCGACCGACAGGCACTCGGAGATACCGCGGACGAGTTCGGCGTTCCCGACCCGCTCCAGCGGCCCGGTGCCGGCCGGCCGGGCGGCGGCGTGCGCGTCCGAGACGAACGGGGTCGCCCAGATCTGCATCGGGTGGACGCGGGACGGCTCGCCGGAGAGCGCCCGCATCACGACGAGCGTCCCGTCCTCGAACAGCGAGTACCCGTGGCAGGTGATGGGCGTCGCGACCCGCTTGCGGATCATGTTGTACGGCAGCAGCAGCGACCGGCCGTCCTCCCGCGAGTGGAAGACGTACAGGACGTCCTCGCCGTTGGGGGAGCGGACGACCCGCTCGTACTCCAGGCCCGTGACGTCGGTGTCGAAGGTCTTCGCCGCGCCGGTGTCCAGGTGGTAGCCGCCCGGGAAGACGATCCCGTGGTCGCCGGGGAGCCGCCGGCACGCCTGCTCGATCCCGTCGACCCGCGTGACCTCCTTGGTGCGGACGTTGAACACCAGGTGCCGCCATGCCCGCTCGTTGTACGGACGGATCCGCAGCAGGATCAGTGCCCCGACCCGGGCGTGCAGGACGTCCGCGTCCGCGAGCGACTGGAGGGGCTCGTCCACCGGCTCGGCGTAGATCCCCTCACCGGTGCCGGTGTTGTCCTCGATCTTGACGGTCAGCGTGCCGCCGATGGCCTCGACGAACACCTCGCCCTCGATCGAGATGTGCGGGTGCCGCCCGAGGACGTGGTCGTCCCGGGTGGTCTCGGCCCAGTCGACGTCGTGGGCCTGCGGGAACGCGTGGTCGCGTTCGCCCTGGTTGTCCTCGTAGGCGACCGTCCCGTCCGGCGCGGTCCGCCACCGCAGGACGCGCAGATCCGACAGGCGCGGGCCGGTCTGGAACACCGCGAGCAGCCGCCCGTCCACCAGCCGCAACTGGAGCAACCGGGCCTGCCGGTAGTACCGGTACATGTCGGCGAAGTCACGCAGGAAGCGCGGGTCGTCGAGCAGCCCCGGCACTGCCTCCGGCCCCACCTGGACGAACGCGATCCCGTCGTCGCCGCGGGTGAACCGGTGCAGCGAGAAGACGTCGTCGACCGACGTCTCAGGCTTCAGCCCGAGGAAGACGTTGCAGCCGAACAGCATCACGCCCCCGAGCGCGACCACGTCCCGCGGCACGCAGTTGTGGGCCGTGCGGATCCGCGCGGTCCCGGCCAGCCGCAGCTCGGCGCCGCCGAAGACCTCCAGCCGCCGCGCGTTCAGCGCCTCCGCCCGCCGCGCCAGCTCCCCGGCATGCCCGCCGAGCCGGTCGCGCAGCACCTCGTACGTCCCGTGATCCAGCTCGCCCGCGCCCGTGGCCCCCCGGTCCTCCTCGGTCACCGCTCTCTCCCTTCTGCCTCAGTTGGTGGTCAGGGCCGTGGCGTTGAACTCCGACAGTGGGGCGTCGGCCACGCCCAGGGTGCGGGCGGTGTCCAGGAGGTCGCGGAGGCCGGCCGACTCCGGGCCGCCCGACTTGATGAGGCGCAGCAGCAGCGCCGACAGGGTCAGGTCGCGGACGCCGCCGGTGTCGATGGAGCCGAGCAGGCGGGAGACGTCGTCGGTGAAGGAGGACGAGCCGTCCAGCCAGGGGCCCGCGAGGGACTGGGCCACGTCGGAGTTCTGGACGAAGCCGTCCACGCTCTTGCCGAGCGCGATGGAGCCGACGAGGCGGTCGAAGAAGACGCTGTCGCCGCCGACGATGCTGATGTCGGCCTGCTCCAGGCCGGTGGCGAGGACGGTGGCCTGCGCCTCGGCGACCTGGCGCTGCACCTCGATGCCCGCGAGGCGGACGTCCTTCTCCGCCTCCAGGCGCAGCCGGTACTCCTCGTGCTGGCGGGACGCCTCGTCCAGCGCGGCCATCGCGCCGGCCTTCTCGTGCAGGCCCTCCGCCTCGGCCTTCAGGGTGCCGCTGATGCGGGCGGCCTCGGCCAGGGCCTTCTCCTGGGCGACGGCGGCCTCGGCGCGGCCGACCTTCTCGATGGCCTCGGCGCCGCGCTCGCGGACCTGGACCTCGGCGAGGCCGGTGGCGGCGGCCTCCGCGCGCAGGCCCTCGGCCAGGCGGATCTTGGCCTGCGCGTCCAGCTCGGACGCCTCCTGGCGGGCCCGCGCCATGGTCAGCTCCTCGCGGGCGCGGTGCGCGGCGGCGGCCTCGGCGGCCTCGGCGGCCTTGATGTCCTTGACGAGGTTCTCCTGCGCCTCGGCCTCCGCGTGGATGACCACCGCCTGGCGGGCGCGCTCGGCCTCCTCGACCGCGCGCAGCCGCTTGATGCCCTCCTCCTGCTCGGCGACGGTCCGCTCGACCGCGATCCGCTCCCGGACGACATCGGCGATCTCCCGCTTCTCGGCCTCCACCTCCTTGTCGGCGGCGATCCGGGTCAGCTCGGTCTCCCGCTCGCGGGCGATGACCTCCAGGAGGCGGTCCTTCTCGATCCGCTCGCTCTCGATGGCGAGGACGCGCTCCCTGTTCTTCGCCGCGACCGACACCTCGCGGTCCTTGTTCTCGTGCTGGACGCCGAGCTGCTCGTCGGTGCGGATGTGCGCCGTCTGCGCCCGCAGCCGCTCCTCCGCCTGGACCCGCTCGATCTCCGCGGTCTCCCGGGCCCGGACGGTCTCGACCTCCCGCTCCTGGCGCAGCTCGGCGTCCGCCTGGCGGCGCTCCAGTTCGAGGATCGCCTCGCGCGCCTCCACGTTCTGGCGGGTGATCTCCTTCTCCTCGTTGCGGGCGTGCTCGTTGGTGCGGACGTGCTCGATCGCGGTCAGCTCGGTGATCTTCCGGATGCCCTGCGCGTCCAGGATGTTCGACGTGTCCAGGGACAGCAGCGGGGTCTGCTCCAGGTAGTCGATCGCGGCGTCCTCAAGGCTGTAACCGTTCAGGTCCGTGCCGATGACGCGGATGATGTGGTCGCGGAACTCGTTGCGGCGCGTGTAGAGGTCGGCGAAGTCCAGGTGCTTGCCGACGGTTTTCAGCGCCTCGGAGAACTTGGCCGCGAACAGCTCCTGCAGCGTCTCCCGGCTGCTCGCGCGTTCGGTGCCGATGGCCTGCGCGACCTTGATGACGTCCTCGACGGTCTTGTTGACGCGGACGAAGAACGTGATGCGGATGTCGGCGCGGATGTTGTCCTTGCAGATCAGCCCGTCCCGTCCGGTCCGTTCGATGTCGATGGTCTTGACGGAGATGTCCATGAGTTCGGCGCGGTGCAGGACGGGCATGACGATCGCGCCGGTGAACGTGACGTCCACCTTCTTGAGCTTGGAGATGATGAGCGCGCGGCCCTGGTCGACCTTGCGGAACAACCGGGTCACCATCAGCACGAGGCCGAGGGTGACGAGCAGCGCGAGCGCGAGGAGCACACCGGCTCCTATCGTGATGGTGTCCATCGGGATCCCTCTCTTTCGGGGGATGGGTTCAGCGGAGGCCGGACGCCGCGTCGTGCGGCATGACCCAGAAGAACCGGCCGTCCGGGTCGATATCGAAGATCAGTGCCGTGCTGCCGGCGGTGAGGCCGGTGCCCTCGGCCGCGCCCGCGACGGGCACGTCCACCGCGGGCTGGCGCACCTGGACGATCGCCGACGAGCCGTCGGCCGCGGTCACCTCCGCCTGGCCGAAGTCCGGCCCGACCCGCCCGGTGCGGATCACGCAGGGCAGCCCGACGAAGTCGCGGAGCGACGCCTGCGCCGAGCCCTGGAAGACGCGGCGCAGCGGGAGGACGGCCAGCCGCGTGCCGAACCAGGCGGCGGCCAGGGCGGCCGCGAGGGTGAGGACGCGCGGGACGATGCCGTCGGACAGTGCCGCGCCCGCCAGGCTGACGAACCAGGCGAGCCCGATCAGCAGCGACAGCGCGACCGTGGCGGGGACGCCGCCGAGGCCGAGGAGCGCGAGGCTCTCGGCGACCGGTCCGTCCTCGGCGCCGGTACCGGCCCCCGTGTCGGCATCGGTACCGGCGCCGAGGAAGTCGAGATCCAGTCCGCCGAGCAGGACGAGCGTCCAGTACCCGGCGACGACCAGGAGGGAGAAAGTGAAAAGCGCCGTCGGGAAAACGAGCGCAGCATTAATGAATTCACCCATGGAAAGCACGCTTCCGCGTTGAGACGTCATGGATCGCACCGGACGCGAGAGGACGGCGTCCGGCCCGCAAGGAAGGCTTCGCTACACGAAGCGCAGGGACGTGCTCAGCTATCTGGGAAGGCGTGCGCCCAGGTCACGCAGCGGCGGCCGTACGGCCTGGCGAGAAACTGGGCGGCTATGCGCGGCGGAGCCTGCGCAAAGAGAAAGTGCCGGGGGTTCATCCATACCCTCCTGGTCGGAGACATATCCTGCCTCGCCGACCAGACTTCCCGGCACACCGATAGTTACTTTAGCTTATCTCTCGCGAAAGGGGAAGTCATTTGCGCTGGATGCCCGCCGCGATGGTGGTATATCCGCTGGTGAGGGGATATCCCCGCGAACTTTCAGCTTACGTTGAGGTTCGGCTGAGGTTCGTTCCAGGGGCCGCGGGTACGTTCGGCGCCCATGACAACGGAGTCGTGCCGCCCGATCTTCGTCCTGGGGTGCCCGCGATCAGGGACGACGCTGCTGCAGCAGATGCTGCACTCGCACCGGCGCATCGCGTTCCCGTCCGAGACGCGGTTCGTGCACACCTCGTACGCGGCGCGGCACGAGTTCGGCGACCTGGAGCGGCCGGAGAACCGGCGGGCGCTGGCCGAGTGGATCACCAAGGGCGAGGACACCAAGTTCAAGGTCCTGAAGCTGGACACCGCCGACGTGGTCGAGGAGATCGTGCACGCGCCGCCGACGCTCGGGTCCGCGCTCGCGACCGTCTTCCGCGCCTACGCGCGCCGGCACGGCAAGCCGCGCTGGGGGGACAAGCGGCCGAGCTACTTCCGCCGCGTGCCGACGCTGCGGCGCATGTTCCCCGACGCGCAGTTCGTCCACCTCGTCCGGGACGGCCGGGACGCGGTGAGCTCCCTGACGCGGATGCCCTGGTTCGACGGCGACATCTACGCCGCCGCGCTGACCTGGCGGGAGGCGGTCGACACCGGCCGGCGCCTCCAGACGCGGCTGGGGCCCGGCACCTTCTACGAGTTCCGCTACGAGGACCTCGTCGCGGAGCCCGAGGACGCGCTGGTGAAGCTGTGCGCGTTCCTCGGCGAGGAGTACGACCCCGAGATGACGAAGGCGTACCAGCACGCCCGGCAGACGGTGCCGTCCACGCGCATCTGGCACCTGAACACGCACGAGGCGGCCAACACCCGCCATATCGGGGCCTGGCGCGAGCGCATGGAGGACTGGGAGGCCGATCTCGTCGAGCACGTCCTCGCCGACCGCCTGCTCCAGCACGGCTACGAGCTGACCGAGGGGGACCGCCCCTCCGCGGCGAACCTCGCCGCGTTCCACCGCCTGGCGGCGCACCGCTGGCGGTCGCGGCACGCGCACGCGGTCATGGACCGGCTCGCGCAGGCGCGCGAGCCCAACCCCGTCGCCAGCCGGTTGACCGGCCCGGCGTCCGGTGCGTGACCGGACGGCCTGAGCGCTGCTGCGGTGGGGACAGGTGATTCTGTCCGAGTGGTAAGCCGACGCTGACTGGGCCGTGGTGGACGCGTATGTGGGGTTGTCCGAAATTCTCATGGAACGTGCCCATACGTCGGCGGCCGGTGCCGGCCGTCCGGGCGGCGCCTGCTGGGAAACGACGCAGGTAGCGTGCCGCCGGACGTCCCGCGGGGGAGGACGGATCGGTGGGACGGGCGGGAACGGCGTGGCCGGCCGGCGTCCGCTGGGCCCATAACGGAACTGGTTACCAAGCGGTAACTTGTCGCCGTTTTTACCGCGCCGCTGACTAGGTTTACGGGACGGAGACATGCCCGTGTCCGTACGTTCACATCCGTGCCGAGACACGCCCCGCATTTGGTTGTATCTTGCGTGTTGCTCGTCTTCCGATAGCTATCGCGATTGATTCGATGATCCTCTGACATAAGGAGGAGTGCGGTGACCCGATCGGAAACGATTTCCCATGCCGAGTTGCAATCGTGGCTTCTTGACAGGATCGCCTTCTACCTGGACAGGCCCGCCGAAAACATTGATCCGGGGGTCGAGCTCGCCCGCTACGGGGTGGACTCGGTCTACGCCATCAGCATCATCAGCGACATCGAGGACCACCTGCAGGTCGAGGTCGACGTGGCCGAGGCCAGACGCAGGGAGACGGTGACCGACCTCACCGACTACCTGCTCGACCTCGTCGCGTGATGGGCGGCCGGCCCGAGGCCGGCGCCGCCGGGCCCGCCATGGTGGTGCTCGGCGACAGCGTGGCCGAGGGCCAGGACGACCCGGATCCGGCCGGCGGGTGGCTCGGCTGGGCCGGTCGGCTGGCCCGTCACCTGGGGATACCCCCTGCGGAGATGCTCAACGTCTCCGACCCCGGCGCGACCGTCGAGGACGTGGCCCGCGACCAGTTGCCCGCGGTCCGAGAACTGCGGCCGCGGCTGGTCGTGCTCGGCTGCGGGATGAACGACGCGCTGCGCGGCTACGAGCCGGCGGTGGCGGCCCGCCGGCTCGACGAGCTGTTCGGCTGGGCCCTGCGCCGCGGCGCGGTGGCCCTCGCCATCCCGGTGCCGCGGCCGCCGCTGCTGGACATATCCCCGATCTCGCAGTTCCGCAAGAAACGGACCGTCCAGCGGATTGGCGACTTCAATGCGGAGCTGGCGCGGGCCTGCGACGAGTTCGGAATGATTTTTCCGGATCGGGAAACGGTGGCGAAAGTCGCCGACCCCGTGATGTGGAGCGCGGACGGAATCCATCTCAACCCGCGCGGGCACGCCTATGTCGCGGAGGTGATCGCGAACATCGCACGAAGCCTGCTCAGCGAGCGGGTGATCTGAGCCTCGGGGGCCCGATCCAGCAGTCTGGGAAACAGATGAAAAGACCATTCGCCGTCGCCCGCGTCCCGCGCTCGATGATGCTGATCCCGCTGGCCCCCGTCCTGGTCGCGCAGGCATGGCGGACGGTGCGCCGGACGCCGCGGCTCGATCCGGCGACCGGTGCGGAGCACGGCTTCGTCTCCGGCGTCGACCCGCGCAGGGGCCCGGCCTACCGGGTGGTCGTGATCGGCGAGTCCACCGCCGTGGGCGTCGGCGCGTCCAGGCACGCCGAGGCGCTGCCCGGCTTCCTGGCGGAGGCGCTGCGGGAGCGCCTGCGGCGCAGCGTGGCGTGGTCGGTGACCGGCGAGAACGGCGCGACCGCCCGGAAGATCACGACCGCGATCGTCCCGCTGCTGAACGGCGGCCCGGCGGGCAGCCCCGCGAACGGCACCCCGAACGGCGGCTCGGACGGCAGCGCGCCGGACCTCGTCGTCCTGACGGTGGGCATCAACGACCTGATCCGGCGGCGCCCGCTGCGCCGGTGGACGGCCGACATGTCCGAGCTCATCGCCGTCGTGCGCGACCGGTACGCGGACGCGACGGTGCTCGTCGCCGGGATGCCCCCGGTGCACCGGTTCCCCGCCCTTCCGCAGCCGCTCCGCTCCGTCCTCGGCGCGCGGGCGCGCACCATGGACCGGATCATGCGGGAGGCGGCCGCGGCGGGCGGCGCCATGCACGCTCCCATGGACGAGGCGATGGCCCGCGACCGCCGGCTGTTCGCCTCGGACGGCTTCCATCCGTCGCCCGCCGGCTACCGGGCCTGGGCGCAGGACCTCGCGCACGCGGCGGTCCCCGCTCCCGGCCCGGCCGCCGCACCGGGCGCGTCCCCCGCCGGCGCCGCCCCGCCCCGGGCGGCGGACTGATCCGGCAAGCGAAGGGAGCAGCTCGGATGACGGTTCCCGGAACATTCCGATCGGCGGTGGAGGCCAAGGACCTCGCCGCCATCACCGATGCGCTCGACCCGGGCATCGAGTTCAACAGCCCGGTGATGGTGAAGCCCTACCTGGGCCGGGACGCGGTCGCCGCGCTGCTCGGCGTCCTGCTGGAGGTGTTCGAGGACTTCCGCTACACCGACGAGCTGGTGGGTTCGTCCGCGAACGGCGCCGGCCCGCCCGCGCAGGCGCTGATCTTCACCGCCCGGGTGGCGGGCAAGGCCGTCCAGGGACTCGACCTGCTCAGGTTCGGCGACACCGGCCTGGTCACCGGCCTGACCGTGATGGTCCGCCCGCTGCCCGCGGCGATGACCCTCGCCCGGGTGGTCGGCAAACGCATGGAGGCAGCAGCAGAAGCAGAGAAAGCGACAGGAGCGGAGGGCGCGGCGGAAGGGGCGAAGGCG
>NZ_SMKY01000216.1 GCF_004349235.1 Actinomadura darangshiensis
GTCTGGACGCGGGCGGTCTCCGCCGCGTCGAGCGGGACCTGGGGCGGGGCCGTCAGCGGGTGGTCGATGACGCCCAGCAGGTGCAGGGCCGCCTTGAAGGACCCCAGGGCGGACGAGCCGCGGCCCATGCGGGCGGGGGCACCGGCGTTGACGATGTCGAACAGGCGCAGGAGCCGTTCCTGTTCGGTACGGGCCTCGTCCCAGCGGCCGGCGCGGCAGTGGCGGTGGAGGCGGACGTAGCCGGCCGGATCCACGTTGCCGAGGCCCGGCACGACGCCGTGCACGCCCATGGCGAAGGCGGCGTCGACCGTGAGTTCGGAGCCGGTCAGCACGCTGAAGCCGGACGCTCCGGCGTCGCGGAGGGCGAGCATCAGGGTGCGCATGGCGCCGTCGTCGCCGCTGGAGTCCTTCACGCCGGCAAGCACGCCCTCGGACGCGAGGCGCAGCAGCATGCCGCCGTCCAGCTTGGAGTGCACCGAGACCGGCAGGTCGTAGGCGTAGACGGGCACCGGGACGGCGGCGGCGACGTCGCGCAGGTGGGCCTCGACCTCCACCGGGTGGGTGCGAGTGTAGAACGGCGCGGTCGCGACGACGCCGTCGCAGCCGACGTCCGCCGCGACCCGTGCGTGTTCGATCACCCGGAGCGTCGTCATGTCGATGACGCCGCCGAGGACGGGCACCTGGCCGGCGACGTGCTTGACGACCGTTTCGAGAACGGTGCGCCGCTGCGCGTCCGGCAGGAACGCGACCTCGCTGGTGGAGCCCAGCACGAAGAGCCCGTCCACGCCGGCGCCGACGAGGTGGTCGACGAGCCGTTCCAGGGACGGGACGTCCACCTCCAGGTCGGGGGTCAGCGGCGTGCAGACGGGCGGCACGACCCCCGTGAGGGGACCGGAGGGAGCGGGGGTCACGGAATCTCCTGGGAGACGGTGGACAGGGCGAGGTCGGACGGGTCGGTGATGGGGTGCAGGCAGCGGTACCGGTGCGCGGGGTCTCCGGCCGGGGTGAAGTCCGGCATCGCGTCGCCGCATTCGGCGGTGGCGCGCCAGCAGCGGGTCCGGAACGGGCATCCACTGGGCGGGTGGACGGCCGACGGGACGGGCCCGTCCAGCCGGATCGGCTCCATCGGGTCGAGCAGGCTGGGGGTCGCCGACAGCAGCGCCCGCGTGTACGGGTGGCGGGTGTCGCCGCGCGCGACCACGGCGGCCGGGGTCTCCTCCACGATCCGGCCGAGGTACATGGTGACGACCCGGTCGGACATGCGGCGGACCGTCTGGATGTCGTGCGAGACGAAGACCACCGACAGCCCGAGCCGGTCCTTCAGGTCGAGCATCAGGTTGAGGATCTGCGCCCGGACGGAGACGTCGAGGGCCGAGGTCGGCTCGTCCGCGACGAGCAGCGCCGGTTCCAGCGCGAGCGCGCGGGCGATGGCGACGCGCTGCCGCTGCCCGCCCGACAGCTGGCCGGGCAGCGCGGCGGCGAGCTGCGGCGGCAGCCCGACCAGCGACATCAGCTCGCGGACGCGCGCGTCCCGCTCGGCCGGTGCGCCCCGGCGGTGCACGTCGAGGGGGTCGCGCAGGATCGCCCGGACGGGCAGCCGCCGGTTGAGGGCGGTCGCCGGGTCCTGGAAGACCATCCCGACGGACGCGCCGAGCCGGGTGGCGCGGTCGCGGCGGCCGAGCGTGCCGAGGTCGTCGCCCTCGAACAGCACGGTGCCGGACGTGGGCCGCGTCAGTCCGACGAGCACCTTCGCGAGCGTCGACTTGCCGCAGCCGGACTCGCCGACGATCCCGACCGTCTCGCCGCGTCCGATCGCGAGGTCGGCGCCGGTCAGCGCGTGCACGGCGGCGCGGCGGAACGGGTTCCCGGCGCGGACGGGCAGCCGGACGTGCACGTTCCGCAGCTCCATGATCGGTGTGTTCATCGCGGCTCTCCCGCCTTGGCCGGGACATCGGCGGGCGCGCCGATCGGATGGTGGCAGGCGAACGCGTGCCGGTGCGGGTCACCGGACGCCTCCGGCCGGGTCGTCGCGCACAGATCGGTCGCGGCGGCGCAGCGGTCGGCGAACCGGCAGCCCGCCGGGAAGTGCGCCGGTGCCGGGACGACGCCGGGGATCTGCTCGGGACGTCCGCCCGCGGCCTCCAGCGACAGGACGGCGCCGAGCAGCCCGCGCGCGTAGTGGTGCCGGGCCGAGGCCACGAGGTCGGGCGTGGCACCGGCCTCGGCGACCTGCCCGCCGTACATCACGACGACCCGGTCGGTGACGTCGGCGACGAGCGCCAGGTCGTGCGAGACGAGGATCAGCGCGAAGCCGAGTTCGGCGCGGAGCCGCAGCAGCAGCCGCATGACGGCCGCCTGGACGGTGACGTCGAGCGCGGTGGTCGGCTCGTCCGCGACGACGAGGCGCGGGTCCCGCGACAGCGCCATCGCGATCAGCACCCGCTGCCGCTGCCCGCCGGACAGCTCGTGCGGGTAGGCGCGCAGCGTCCGGTCCGGGTCGAGGCCGACGAGGTCGAGCAGTTCGGCGGGGGTGCGGGTGCCGCCGCGCCGGGTGAGCTGGCGGAGCTGGGCGCGGATCGTCATCGCCGGGTTCAGCGAGGACAGCGCGTCCTGGTAGATCATCGCCATGTCGTGGCCGAGCAGCCGGCGGCGCTCGCGGGCGGGCATGGTGCGCAGGTCGCGGCCGTCGAACAGCAGCCGGCCGCCGATCCGGGCGCCGCGCGGCTCCAGCCCCATGACCGCCAGGCTGGTGAGGCTCTTGCCGCAGCCGCTCTCCCCGACCAGCCCGACGACCTCGCCGGGACGGACGTCCAGCGAGACCCCGTCGACGACGTCGAGGTCGCCGTAGCGGTCGGGGAACCCGATGGTGAGGTCGTCGACGCGCAGCAGCGGTTCCCCCTCAGGGAGAGGACGGGCCCGGCCGGCGAGCCTCCGT
This sequence comes from Actinomadura darangshiensis, assembly GCF_004349235.1. Classification (GTDB taxonomy): domain Bacteria; phylum Actinomycetota; class Actinomycetes; order Streptosporangiales; family Streptosporangiaceae; genus Spirillospora; species Spirillospora darangshiensis. The sequence continues at coordinate 2,936 of NZ_SMKY01000216.1, forward strand.
CCCGCCTCGCGCAGGTCGTCGGCGCCGCGCGGCACGGTGGCCACCGGACGGGCAGCGGGCTTGGCGCCCCCTTCGGGTTCGTCGCCGGAGCGGGCGGCGGGCGCGGCCCACGCGTCCGACACGCCCTCGGACAGGACGTTCAGCACCAGCACCGTGACCAGGATGAACAGGCCGGGGAAGAACGTGGCCCACCAGCCGCCCGCCAGCACCAGGGACTTGCCGTAGGCGATGACGCTGCCCCACGACGGGGCCGGGTCCTGGACGCCGGCGCCGATGAACGACAGGCTCGCCTCGAACACGATGGCGTTGGCGACGACGATCGTGCAGAACACCAGGATCGGCGCCGCGCAGTTGACCACGACGTGCCGGCGCAGGATGTGGCCGCGTCCCGCGCCGATCACGCGTTCCGCCGCGACGTAGTCCTCCCCGTACTGCGACAGGACGTTCGCCCGCACCACCCGCGCGACCTGCGGGACGTACAGGAACGCGATCGTGCCGATCAGCACCGGCAGGCTCTTGCCGAACACGGTGACGAGGACGGCGGCCAGCGCGACCGCCGGGAACGCCATGACCACGTCCAGGCCGCGCATGATGATCTCGTCCACGACGCGGTGCGCCGTGGCGGCGAGCGAGCCGAGCAGCGCCCCGGCGGCCAGCGCGAGCAGCGTCGCGCCGAGGCCGATGGCGAGCGACCAGCGCGCCCCGTGCAGGACGCGGGCGAACACGTCCCGGCCGACCCGGTCGGTGCCGAACCAGTGCTCGCCGGACGGCGCCTGGCTCGCGATGCCGGTGGTCAGCGGGTCGTGCCGGGCGATCAGCGGCGCGGCGAGCGCGGCGACGACGATCACCAGCAGCACGCCCAGCGCGATCCGGGACGCCGGCCGCAGCCGGCGCAGCCCCGAGGTCAGGGTTCCGCTCATCGGGCAACTCCCCTCAGCCGCGGGTTCGCGAACAGGTACAGGACGTCCACCAGCAGGTTGACCACCAGGAACGTCAGCGCGATGCCGAGCACGACGCCCTGCACGAGCGCCGGGTCGCCGGCCGTGACGCCCTGCATGATCAGGGTGCCGAGGCCGGGCAGCCCGAAGATCGCCTCGACCACGACGGCGCCGCTCAGCAGGTAGCCGATCTGCAGGCCGAGCACCGTCAGCGGGGTGATCAGCGCGTTCCGCAGGACGTTGCGCCCGACCACGACCACGCGCGGCAGCCCGCCGCCGATGGCGGTCCGCACGTAGTCGCGGTCGAGTTCCTCGACCATCGCGGTGCGCACCACCCGGGCGAGCAGCGACCCCACCGGGAACGCGATCGCGACCGCGGGCATGGTCAGGCTGCGCAGCCAGCCGCCCACCGAGTCGGCCGGGTTGACGTACCCGCCCGTCGGGAACCAGCCGAGCCGCAGCGCGAACTGCTGGATCAGCAGGATCCCCAGCCAGAAGGACGGCATCGCGACGCCCGCCATGGACAGCACCCGGATGGCCTGGTCCGGCCAGCGGTCCCGGAACAGCGCCGCGGTGACGCCGAGGACCGCCGCGAACAGCACGCCGAGCAGCACCGCGAGGACGGTGAGCTGCAGCGTGAGCGGGAACGCCGTGCCGATCGCGTCCGTGACGGACCGGCTCGGCGGCGCGGTCACCCCGAGGTCGCCGTGCGCCATGTCGCCGAGGAACCGGACGTAGCGGACGGGCAGCGGGTCGTCGAGGCCGTGCTCGACCGCGTAGACGTGCCGTGCCTGCGGCGTCGCCCCCTCGCCGAGCGCGTTGTAGGCGGGGTCGTTCGGGGAGAAGCGCAGCACGACGAAGACGAACAGCGTGATCCCCAGCACCATCGGCACGAGGGTCAGCAGCCGTCCCGCCGTCATGCGCAGGATCGTTGCCATGGGTGGCGTCCGTTCTGTCGGGCGGGCGGGACGTCAGGCGCGGCCGACGTCCAGGAACGACAGTCCCGTGGTCGCCATGGGCCGGAACCCGGGCAGCGCCTCGCGGTTCCAGCCGGTGACGAGCTTGCGGTGGAAGACCGGGTAGAGCGCGGCCTGCTCGGCGACGATGTCGATGGCCTGCTTCCACAGCGCGCGGCGGGCGCCCTCGCCGGCCTCCCGCGCCGCCTCGTCGAGCAGGCCGACGACCTTCTTCGCCTCGGCGGTGCCGGAGTTGAAGCTGCGGTGCTCGGGCCACGTCCCGACGTAGAACCAGCGCATCAGCAGGTCGCAGTCGTTGCCGAACACCGACGGGTCGCCGGGCGCGGCCATGACCTGGTACTTGCCGGTGTCGACGCGGTTGGAGTACTGCCCGCCGGACTGGCCGACGTTGAGCGTGGTGGAGACCCCGATCGCGTCCCAGCTCTGCTTGATCAGCGGCGCGCAGTCCTTGACGAAGTCGGTGTCGGTGGTGACCAGCTCGACCTTCAGGCCGCTGACGCCGGCGTCCGAAAGCAGCTTCCTGGCCTTGGCCGGGTCGTAGCCGTAGACGGTGGACGCCTTGACGTAGTCGGGGTGGCCGGCGGGCAGGAAGCTGGTCGCCGCGGCGGCGTTGCCGAGCAGCGCCGTCTTGATCAGCTTGCCGGTGTCGAGGCCGTAGTGCAGCGCCTGCCGGACGCGCACGTCGTCGAACGGCTCGACCTTGCAGTTGAACATCAGGAACAGCAGGCCGAAGCTCTGCACCGACTGGACCGCCGCGGCCTTCGACAGCGCCTCGGCGTTCAGGTAGGGGACGGCCTCGATCGCCTGGACGCGCTCCGACTGCAGCGCGGTGACGCGGGTGGACGGCTCGGCCAGCAGCAGCCAGGTCATCTTCGCGGCCTTCGCGGGACGCGGGCCGTTGTAGCCGTCGAACCTGGCGAACGACAGCCCGTCGGTGGCGCTCGCGGAGGCCAGTTCGAACGGGCCGGAGCCGACCGGCCGCGAGTCGAACTTCTTCTGGTCGGCCTGGACGAGCTTCCGCGGCACGACCTTGACCACCGACAGCCGCTCGGCGAACAGCGCGAACGCGTACTTGAGCTTGAACTCGACCGTGCTCGCGCCGACCTTCTTCACCCCGTCCAGGAACGGGAGGAACTGGATGAACAGCGACGCGTTCTTCTCGTCCAGGACGCGCTCGAAGCTGAACACGACGTCGTCGGCGGTGACCGCGGAGCCGTCGTGGAACTTGGCGCCGTCGCGGAGCGTGACCCGGTAGGTGGTGTCGTCCACCTTCTCGGGTTCGGCCTTGGCGAGCGCGTTGTAGGGCTTCCGGGTGATCGGGTCGAGGTCGACCAGGGACTCCAGCACGTGCAGGTTGGCGGCCACGGCGACGGCGCTGGAGGCCGTCATCGGATCGAATCCGCCCGACAGGGCGTAGGCGAGGGCGGCCTGGATGGTGTCCTTGGCTCCGCCGGACCCGCCGGACCCGGTGGAGGAGGGGCCGCCGCACGCGGCCAGGCCGGCGCTGATCGTCGCCGCCGCGCCGAGCAGTCCGGTGTAGCGCAGGAAGTCGCGGCGGTGCAGCTGGAGATCGGTCACGTCGTCTCCTGGAGTCAGGGGTGGGGGTTGCAGACTAGTTCCCCCGCAGGTCGCAGGGGAGGTAGGACATCCAACGTCGTTCGTCGGTGTACGGTAGGCGTCGGCACCGGCGAGGTCAAGTGCCGGGCCGCAGACGATTGGGGGAGCCGATGACCGCAGCGCGGGCCCGGGGCCGCGCGACGCGCGGGCGCAGCAGCCGGACCGAGGAGGTGCAGCAGCGGATCAAGCAGCTGATCCTGGAGCGCGGCCTCGCGGTGGGCGACCCGATGCCCACCGAGTTCGAGCTGGTGGACGAGCTCGACGTCAGCCGCAACTCACTGCGCGAGGCCCTGAAGGCGCTGCAGGCGGTCGGCATCGTGGAGATCAAGCACGGGTTCGGCATGTACGTCGGCAGCATGTCGCTCGGCGCGCTGGTCGACGAGCTGACCTTCCACGCCCGCATCTCCAAGCGGCAGGGCCGCGACGACCTGGCGCACCTGGTGGACGTCCGCGAGGTGCTCGAACGCGGCCTCGTCGAGCAGGTCATCGACCGCGGCCTGGCCGCCGGCACCACCGAGCTGGACGAGATCATGCGCCGCATGGACGACGAGGCCCGCGCCGGCTTCGTCACCCCGGAGACCGACCGCCTCTTCCACGAGCTGCTCTACCAGCCGCTCGCCAACCCGATCGTCAACCAGCTCCTCGGCGCTTTCTGGGACGTCTACCGGACCCTCCAGCACGACCTCGCCCCCGTCGAGCAGCAGGCCGCGGACGTCGCCCAGGGCCACCGCGACATCTACGAGGCACTGCGCTCCGGCGACCGCTCCGCCGCCGCCACGGCGATGGCCGCCCACTTCCGCGGCATCCGCGCCCGCCTGGAGGCCCGCGCGGACTGAAAGCTTGACGCCTCGGACCACCCGGTCTAGCTTCGCCTCCTGAAGGACATCCTACATCCTATGTCCTACAGAGAGGGTTGAGGCCATGCCCCGCATCCGCGCCGCCCTGACCGCCGTGGTCACCGTGCTGGCGTCGGCCGTCCCCGCACAGGCCGCCGCCGCACAGGCCGTCCCCGCACAGGCCGCCGCCGTGACGCAGGACTGCACGTCCAGCCGCATCCAGGAAACGGTCGTCAACCGGGCCTCCGCCGCGACGACCTTCACCCTGACCTGGCCCGGTACCGGCACCTGGACCGCCCGGGTCGCGGCCGGCGACAGCGCCCACTTCCACTTCACCAGGCCGTCCGGCACCGCCTACACGCTCCGGACGACGACGCCGGGGGGCTTCGACCAGACCGACACCGGCACCCTCGACTGCTCGAACGCGCTCAGCGTCCGCGCCGCCATGGACTGCGGCACCCCGCACCGGCTGCGCCTGATCCTGGCCAACGACTCCCCGGCGTCCCGCACCTTCACCGTCGCGTGGCCCGGCCGCCCCCACTCCCCCTGGACCGTCACCGTCCCCGCCGGCTCGGGCGACGACGACCTCTACTGGACGGTCCCGGACGGCACCCCGTACACCTTCGACGTCACCTCGGGCTCCTGGAGCGACACGGTCTCGGGCACTTCGGGCTGCGGCGCCGGCTCCGGCAAGCCCGGGATGAACGCCCAGACCGTCCTGACCACGTCCACCGCCATCGACGGCCTGGGGAAGGCGGCCAAGTCCGTCCGCATCCCGGCCCTGGCCGTCTCCGCCGACGGCACCGTGATCGCCACCATGGACGCCCGCGTGGACGGCAGCTACGACCTCGGCGGCGGCACCAACAACATCCAGATCGCCATGACCCGCAGCACCGACAACGGCGCGACCTTCTCCCACCCGAAGATCATCGCGAAGGCTCCGACGACGTCCCAGGGCTACGGCGACCCGAGCCTCCTCGTCGACCGCGGCACCGGAAAGATCTTCTGCTTCTTCACCTACTCCCCCAAGCCGGGCGTCGGCTTCAACGGCTCGACCCCGGGCGACACCTCCGCGACCTCCACCACCAACACCCATGTCCGCTACGTCACCTCGACCGACGACGGAACCACCTGGAGCACCCCCGTCGACCTGAATCCCCAGGTGCGCGAGCCCACCTGGGCAGGCATGTTCGCCTCGTCGGGCCACGGCATCCAGCTGGCGTCGGGCCGCCTCGTCCAGCCGATCGTCTACCGCGACGGCTCCGGCGACCACGCGTCCAACATCTACTCCGACGACCACGGCGCCAGCTGGCACAACGGCGCGACCGCCGGAACCGGCGTCAACGAAAGCAAGGCCATCCAGCGCTCCACCGGCCGCGTGGCCCAGAACATGCGCTCCAATTCCGGCGGCGACCGCTGGTACGCCACCGCCCAGAACGTCACATCGTCCTTCGGAACGTCCTGGAACAGCGGCCTGATCGACCCGGGCTGCAATGGCGACGAAATCTCCTACCTGCGCCCCACCACCGGAATCCCAGCCCTGACCGGCGTCGCCCTGCACAGCAACAACGCCGCACCATCCCGCACGGACCTGACCGTCCGCGTAAGCCGCGACGACGGCGCGAGCTGGCCCCACGAGGCCCTCATCAAGCCCGGAGCCGCCGGCTACTCGACCATGGCCGTCCTGGCGGACGACACCATCGCCACCCTCTACGAGGTAGGCGACACGGGCGGCATCGTCTTCACCCGCGCCACCCTCCCCTGGCTCGAATCCTGAAACACCCCGGGAAGGGCGGACGAGTCGGCCTGTAAGCCGGGTTCTGTGCCCGCCGTCCCTTGCGGGGCGGCGGGTGACGGCCATCCATCTCGGGCCGCCGTTGCCGGCGGCCTCCAGCGGTCTACCCGCAGGCTCGGGCGGGCCGCCCTCGGGCACCTGCGCGGGGCCTCTTGCGGGGCCCCTTCTTGACCTTGCTCCGGGTGGGGTTTACCGAGCCGCCCACGTCACCGTGGGCGCTGGTGAGCTCTTACCTCACCGTTTCACCCTTACCACCGGCGGACCGGTGGCGGTCTGCTTTCTGTGGCACTGTCCCGCGGGTCACCCCGGGTCGGCGTTACCGACCACCCTGCCCCGTGGAGCCCGGACTTTCCTCGACGGGGATCGCTCCCCGACGCGGCCGTCCGGCCGGCTCGTCCGCCGTGCGTCAAGGTTAGCGGCTCCTCAAGGGAGCTTGGTCAGGGCCTCGTCCAGGCGGGACTGGGGCAGGGTGCGGTCTTCCATCCGGCCGGAGAGGAAGCGGTCGTAGGCGGCCATGTCGAGGTGGCCGTGGCCGCAGAGGGCGGTGAGGATGACCTTGGGTTCGCCGGTCTCGGCGCAGCGGCGGGCCTCCTCGACGGCGGCGGCCAGGGCGTGGGTGGGTTCGGGGGCCGGGACGATGCCCTCCGTGCGGGCGAACAGGACGCCGGCCTCGAAGCATTCGCGCTGGGGCTTGGCCGTCGCCTCGAAGAGGTCCAGGTCGTACATGTGGGAGAGCAGCGGGGCCATGCCGTGGTAGCGGAGGCCGCCCGCGTGGATGGGGTCGGGGACGAAGTCGTGCCCGAGCGTGTGCATCTTGAGCAGCGGTGTGAAGCCGGCCGTGTCGCCGAAGTCGTAGGCGTAGTGGCCGCGGGTGAAGGACGGGCACGCGGCCGGCTCCACGGCGCGGATCGCCGGGTTCATGCGGCCCTGGAGCTTCTCGCGGAGGAACGGGAAGAACAGGCCGGCGAAGTTGGAGCCGCCGCCGGTGCAGCCGACGATGAGGTCGGGGGTGTCGCCGGCGAGGGCCAGCTGTTCGAGGGCCTCTTCGCCGATGACCGTCTGGTGCATGAGGACGTGGTTCAGGACGCTGCCGAGCGCGTAGCGCGTGTCGTCGGGGGCGGCCGACTCGACGGCCTCGCTGATCGCCATGCCGAGGGAGCCGGGCGAGTCCGGGTCGTCCGCCAGGATCTTCGCGCCGGACGAGGTGAGCGGCGATGGGCTGGCGTGCACCTGGGCTCCGTACAGCTCCATCATCGAGCGGCGGTACGGCTTCTGGTCGTAGGAGGCGCGCACCATCCAGACCTCGCAGTCGAGCGCGAACTGCGCGCACGCGAAGGCGAGGGCGCTCCCCCACTGGCCCGCGCCCGTTTCGGTCGTCAGGCGGCGCACACCCTGGCGCGCGTTGTAGTACGCCTGCGGGACGGCCGTGTTCGGCTTGTGGGAGCCGACCGGTGAGACGCCCTCGTACTTGACGTAGATGCGGGCGGGCGTGCCGAGCGCGCGTTCGAGGCGGTGCGCCCGGATCAGCGGGGTCGGACGCCAGAGCCGGTAGACCTCGCGGACCTCTTCCGGGATGTCGATGTAGCGCTCGCCGCTGACCTCCTGGGCGATGAGGTCCATCGGGAACAGCGGCGCCAGGTCGTCCGGCCCGACCGGCTCGCGAGTGCCCGGATGCAGGGGCGGGGGCGGCGGCGCGGGCAGGTCGGGGACGACGTTGTACCAGCGGCTCGGCAGCCTCGACTCGTCCAGCAGGATCTTCGTGGTCACGGTCCCCTCCCAGGTCGCCGCCTATCGCGCAGGGTAGGCGGCCGGGGATCGGGAGGGAAGGCCGGTTCCGGTCAGGCCGGCAGGTGGTGCGTGTCGTTGTAGGTCTGCAGGGTCGCGGGGCCGTCTGCGTACCAGTCGATGGACGACAGCGCCGCCACGTTCAGGTGCATCCGGTACAGGGACGACATGGGCGCGCCCAAGGCGTCCTTGACGAGGAGCTTGATGGGCGTGACGTGCGAGACGACCAGCACCGTCTGCTCGCGGTAACGGACCTTGAGCTTGTCCAAGGCCGTGCGGACGCGGCGCGACACCTGCGCGAAGCTCTCCCCGCCGGGCGGCGCGGCGTCCGGGTCGGCAAGCCAGGTCTTCATCTCGGCGGGCCAGCCCTTGCCCGCCTCGGCGAACGTGAGGCCCTCCCAGTCACCGAAGTCGGTCTCCCGGAAGCCGTCCTCGACGCGGACGTCCAGGCCGGTGACGGCGGCGACCTCCGCGGCGGTGTCGCGGCAGCGGGCCAGGGGCGAGGTGACGATCGCGTCCAGCCCGCGGTCCTTGAGGGCGAGGGCGGCCGACCGGGCTTGGGCGACGCCGTTCGCCGTGAGCGGGATGTCGCCGATCCCCGCGAAGCGCTTCTCGGTCGAAAGGGGCGTCTCGCCGTGCCGCAGCAGCAGCGTGGTCATGGGCGTGGACGAGACGGGACGCGGCGGCGGCTCGGGCTCCCCCGGCGTCTCCCCCACCTTGCGCGTCCACTGCTCGCCGCGGGCGGCGGCGTCCATGGCCTCGTTCGCGAGCCGGTCGGCGTGCGCGTTGCGGTTGCGCGGGATCCAGCCGTACGACACCGAGCCCAGCGCCGAGGCGAGGCCCCGGGCCTCCAGCGCCAGCGGCACCATGTCCGGGTGCTTGATCTTCCAGCGGCCGGACATCTGCTCCACGACCAGCTTGGAGTCCATCCGGACCTCGACGCGGGCGGACGGGTCGACCCCGGCCGCGGCCGCCAGCCCCGCGATCAGGCCCCGGTACTCGGCGACGTTGTTGGTGGCGTGCCCGATCGACTCGGCGACCTCCGCGAGCACCTCGCCGGTCAGCGCGTCCCGGACCAGCGCCCCGTACCCGGCCGGGCCGGGGTTGCCGCGCGACCCCCCGTCCGCCTCGACGACCAGCTTCCGGGCAGTGCCCTTGTGGGGGGACGACCCCCCACGCCCCCCGGCAACCGCACTCACAGACCGGACTCGGGCGTGCGGACGAGGATGCGGCGGCACTCCTCGCAGCGGATGACCTCGTCCTCGGCGGCGGCCCGGATCCGGTTCAGGTCGACGGTGTTGAGCGCCAGGTGGCAGCCCTGGCAGGCACCGCGGAACAGCTTCGCCGCGCCGACGCCGCCGAACTGGCCGCGCAGCTTCTCGTAGAGGGCGAGCAGGTCGTCCGGGACGTCCTTCGCGACGGCGGTGCGCGCGGCGCTGGCCGTCCCCGCCTCGTCGTCGATCTCGCGCTGGGCGGTGTCGCGGCGCCCGGCGAGCCCGGACAGCTCCTCGTGCGCGGACGACTGGTCGGTGCGGAGCGCGGAGACCTTGCCCTCCGCCTCCTCCGTCCGCTCCATGATCTCCAGCACGACCTCCTCCAGGTCGGACTGGCGGCGGTGCAGCGACTCGATCTCCGTCTGCAGGCTGCCGAGGTCCTTCGCCGACGTCACCTGGCCCGAGTCGAGCCGCTTCTGGTCGCGGTCGGCGCGGGTGCGGACCTGGTCGACGTCCTGCTCGGCCTTCTTCTGCTCCCGCTGCAGGTCGCCGACCTCGGTCTCGGCCGCCACGATCGCGTCGCGCAGCCCGGCCAGGCCTCCCTCCAGCCGCTCGATCTCCGCCAGCTCGGGCAGCGTCCGGCGGCGGTGCGCCAGCCGGTCCAGCGAGCTGTCGAGGTCCTGCAGGTCGATCAGGCGAACCTGGGCTTGCGGTGCGGCTTTCATCGGGCACCTCCGGCGCGGACGGCCACTCCTTCATGACGGCGCGGGGCCACGACGGCTCCCGACATTGACTTACTCAAGACCACTCCCGCTGTAAATTCCATGCTGTGAGGACACAAGTGCCGGGCGTACCCGGCCCCTGACCGAGCGGCGGTGCTGAACCGCACGCTCGGGTGTGTACGCCTGATGTGGAACAAGACGCCGGCCGCCTGTGGAGCGGCCGTGAGACCGGCGGGGGCACCTCCCGCGGGGCCGCCCGCCGTGAAGCAGGAAACCCGACCTGCGAGGGAAGGACTCCCCGCCCTGCCGGGCGACGGAGGAGGTCAAAGTGCTCCTTCTTCGTGAAGGCGCCACGCGTCGGTGACGAGCGCGGACACCCGTGTCTCCAACTTGCCCGCTTCCGGGGACGACCCGGCCAGGCGCCGCTCGGCGTCGGCGAGCCAGGGCCACTCGGTCGCCCAGTGCGCGGCGTCCACCAGGGCGGTTCCGCCCTCCTCGGCGAACTCCGACGCGGGGTGGTGCCGCAGGTCGGCGGTGAGATAGACGTCGGCGCCGGCCGCCCGCGCGGTGCCGAGCAGGGAGTCGCCGGCGCCGCCGCAGACGGCGACGGTGCGGACGAGCGCTTCGGGGTCGCCCGCCGCGCGGACGCCCCAGGCGGTGGACGGCAGCCCGGCGGCGGCCCGCCGCGTGAACTCCCGCAGCGTGACCGGCTCGGCCAGCTCCCCGATCCGGCCGAGGCCGCGGCGGGGATCGTCGTCGGCGGGGACAATCGGGCGCAGCCCGCCGGTGAGGCCGACGGCCCGCGCCAGCGCGTCCGACACCCCGGGGTCGGCGCGGTCGGCGTTGGTGTGCGCGGTGTGCAGGGCGATCCCGTTCGTGATCATCCGGTGGACGAGCCGTCCCTTGGGCGTGGTGGCGGCGACCGAGTGCACCCCGCGCAGCAGCAGCGGATGGTGCGTGACCACGAGGCCGGCGCCCCACTCCAGCGCCTCGTCGATCACGGCGGCGACGGGGTCGACGGCGAACAGCACCCGCCCGACCTCCTGGTCCGGGTCGCCGCAGACGAGGCCGACTGCGTCCCAGGGCTCCGCCCACGAGGGTGGATAAAGCTCCTCCAGAGCCGTGATGACATGGGATAGGCGCACGTCCCGCAGGCTACCGCGCCGAGCCGCTCCCAACGAGCCACCGAGCGTCACCACGGGACGCCTGGGTCTGTAACGATATGGACGGGACAGTAAGCCCGACCCCAGTGCACTACCGAGGGAGGAACGCCATGTCGGCTTCCGGCGCCGCCGCGGAACCGGAGCCCATCGAGCCCGTCGAGCCGCTCAAGCCCGTCGAGCCTGCCGGACCGGTCGCGGAACGTCCGTTCATGCCCGGCTACGGCATCCAGGGACCGGACGAGGGAAGCGGCCTGCTCCCCTGGTCCTGGGCCGTGGAGCGGCTCCGGGCCGCCCGGAACTTCTGGGTGTGCACGGTGCGGCCGGACGGACGCCCGCACGCCATGCCGGTGTGGGGCGCCTGGTCGGGCGAGGCGCTGCTGTTCAGCAGCGCCGTCCCGTCCCGCAAGATGGTGAATCTGCGGCTGAACCCGCAGGTCGTCGTCACCACCGAGGAGGCCGAGAACCCGGTCGTCATCGAGGGCCGCGCGCAGATCCTCACCGAGCACAAGGATCTCCAGCGGTTCATCGACCTGGTCAACTCCAAGTACGCCACGCGCTATCGTGTCGATTTCCTGGACCCCGAGGTGAACGCGACGGTAGCGGTGCGGCCACAGGCGGTGTTCGGGCTCCGCCAGGGAGATTTCACCGGTTCTCCCACCCGGTGGTCGTTCATAACCTGAATGTCCGCTGGGATCATTCTGGAGACTCATCGCGTTGGAGAGTGTGTGAAGTCACCCTTTCGCCGCCGCAAGCGCGTCAAGGGCCGTCCGATGGGCAACCGCCCGGAGGCGGCCGAGCCGGAGACCATCGAGTGGCCCCGCGAGGGGACGGGCAAGTCGTCCCTGATGGGCGCCATCCGCGGCGACGGCGAGACCGGCGCCGGCTTCGGCGGCGGCATGTTCGAGGACCTCGCCTCCGCGTTCGAGGGCTCCAAGAAGGTCAAGCAGGAGGAGCAGGAGCGGCAGAAGGTGCTGCGCCAGGACGACCACGAGCAGACCGGATCCGGCAGCGTCCGCGACGACCTGGACTCGGGCCGGATCCGCATCCGCCGAACCCCGCCCGCCGAATGACTCGAACATAAGTTCGAACGAGGGTTATCCTGTCCTCGTGAGCACCTACGTCCCGCCCGGCTGGCCCTCGCAGGTGCACCCACCGGGCACCGACCGCTTCGAGGACACCGCCCTCGCCTGGCTGCTCGAGCTCGTCCCGCCCGAGTACCGGCGCTACGGCGTCCTGCGCCGCTACCCCATCGCCCTCGCCCGGATGGCCCGCCACCACGTGACCGCGTCCGTGGAGGCGGCCCGGGAGGGCTTCCGGACGGCCCGCGTCGACCTCGGCGACACCGTCCCGCCGCACGGCATCGAGTCCGTCCTGGACGCCTACCGCCGCGAGGGCGCCCGCCTCGTCGCCGTCCTGCACGCCATCGAACTCGTCGAGACGGCCCTGCGCGGCCTCGCCGAGCCGGACGATCCCGCCCATCGCCGCCCCTTCACCCCCAAGCTGTGACCGCCGTGTTGACGCTGTGTCGCGACGTGCGCAAGCCTTGACCTGTTCCTGACGGGAGGCGGGTTTCCGGTGAGCGCACCACCCGGTTGGTACCCAGACCCAGAGTGGATGGGCCGCGAACGCTACTGGGACGGCCAGACCTGGTCCGACCAGTCCCGCCC
>NZ_SMKY01000217.1 GCF_004349235.1 Actinomadura darangshiensis
GGGCCGGACGGTCGCCGGCCGCGATCTCGTCGGGCGGCGGTACGGGCTCGGACGGCTCGGCGGCCGGCCGGGGCGCCGCGTTCGCCTTCTCCCACCGTTCGCGGTACGCGGCCGGGTCGGCGCCGCACGCCTTGACGAACTCGGCGGTGGTCCCCCAGCTCGGGAGCCTGTTGCCTTTGGTCGCCTCGTGAAGAGTCGTATGCGAGATCGCGCCCGACCGACCGGACAACTCCCGAAAAGGCGGGTTGCCGACCGAGTTGCGCAATTCCCGCAGAGCCGCGGCGAATTCCGCGATCGCCTCCGCCTGTGCACCCCTGTCGTCCACCGGGTGAAGTTAACAGCGCCCGCGGTGGTCGCTCAACCGCCGAGGCCGGCGGCGACGCGGGCGGCGGTCTCGCGGAGCCAGATATGGGCGGCGTCCTGGGTGTGGACGGGGTGCCACCACAGCGCCTCGCTGACCGGAACCGCCTCGAACGGGCACGGCAGGATGCGCACCGCCGCGGTCGGGGCGAGCAGCCGGGCGAGGCGGCGCTGGATGAGGGCGACGCGGCGGGTGCCGGCGACCAGGCCGGGCAGCAGCTGGAAACTCTGCACCGACACCTCGACGCGCGGTTCGAGCCCGAGCATGCTGAGCTGCCGGGCGGCGGGCGCGTCGTAGGGACGCTGGTAGACCACCCACGGCAGGCGGGCCAGGTCGTCCATGGTGAGCCGGTCGCCGACCTCGGGGTGGTCGTCGGCGACCACGCAGGCCCACTCGTCGCGGTACAGCTCGACGGCCGGGAACCCGCTGACGATCCCGTGCGGCATGAGCAGCCCGTCCACGGCGCTCAGAGCCGCGTCGGTGTTGTCGACGATCTCGGGGCCGACCTGCTGGAACACCAGCCGGGACGCGGGCGCGGCGGCGTGCAGCGCGCGGGCGAGCGCGGCGCCGAACACGGCGACGGCGTAGTCGGAGGCGATGATCGTGAACTCGCGCCGCTCGGTGCCGGGGTCGAACTCGGCGCGGCTGGTGAACAGCCGTTCCAGCAGGCCGCAGGCCGTCGCGGACGGCACCAGCAGGGCGTTGCCGAGCGGGGTGAGCTCGTAGACGTTGCCGGTCCGCACCAGCAGGTCGTCGGCGAAGTGGCGGCGCAGCCGGGCGAGCGCGGCGCTCGTGGCGGGCTGGCTGAGGCCGATCCGCTGCCCGGCGCGGGTCACGTTGCGCTCTTCGAGCAGGGCGCGCAGCGCGACGAGCAGGTTCAGGTCGAGGCTTGCCAGGTTCACGGTCACTATCCACGTGGTCGATGGACGCCATCCGAGAGATCTATTTCCCAGATCAGCGCCGGGTGTCCCAAGGTTAAGGCACACACCGAGAGGAAGCCTCGTGGAAGCACACGCGCAACCGGCCGGGCCGTTCGCCGTCGGCACGTTCTCCGGCGGAGACGGCTCCCGGTTCGCCGGTCTCGTCACCGGCCGGAAGGTGCTGGACCTGCGCACCGTCCCGGACCTGTGGGCGCAGGACGGCGACCGCACGACCCGGGCACTGCTGGAGCGCTGGGACGACGTCATGCCCCTCCTGCACGCCGCCGCCGCGTCCGGCGCCCCACGGCTACCGCTGGACGCGCTGACCGTGCACGCACCGGTCGAGCCGCGGCAGATCCTGCAGTCGGGCGCCAACTACCGGACCCACGTCATCGACCTGGCGGTGGCGCACGAACCGGAGGGCGGACGGCCCGCCGAGCAGGTCCGCGCGGAGACGGCGGCGATGATGGACCGGCGCGCCGCCGAGGACCGGCCGTACCTGTTCATCGGGCTTCCGTCGGCGGTGACCGGCCCGTACGACGACGTCGTCCTCCCGGAGTGGTGCGCCAAGCCCGACTGGGAGCTGGAGCTGGCCGCGGTGATCGGCCGTCCGGCGTTCCGGGTGCCGGAGCGGCGGGCGCTGGAGCACGTCGCCGCCTACACGATCGCCAACGACCTGACGGCGCGGGACGCGGTGTTCCGGCGGGACATGCCCGAGATCGGCACGGACTGGCTGCGCGCCAAGAACGCGCCCACGTTCACGCCGCTCGGCCCCTACCTGGTGCCGTCGGCGTTCGTCGGCGACCCCGGCGACCTGCGGGTCACGCTGCGGCTCAACGGCGAGACCAGGCAGGACGAGAGCACCAAGGACATGATCTTCGACGCGGCGCGGCTGGTGGCGTACGCGTCGCAGACCGTCCCGCTGAAGCCCGGCGACCTGATCCTGACCGGGAGCCCGGCCGGCAACGGGATGCACTGGGGACGGCTGCTGCGTCCCGGCGACGTCATGGAGGGCTCCATCGCCCGGCTCGGTGTCCAGCACAACCGATGCGTCGCGGAGTCTCAGGAAGGCAGGGCGTCATGACGCTGGACCGCACCGACCCCGAGGGCGCCATCGCCGCGGCCGCCGCGAAGTACTCCAACTGGGGACGCTGGGGCGATGGCGACGTCCTCGGCACCGTGAACTTCATCGACGAGGCCAAGCGGCGCGAGGGCGCGGCGCTGGTCCGGCAGGGCGTCTCCTTCTCGCTGTCGCAGCGGTTCGGCATCGACGGGCCGCAGAAGGGCTGGCGGCGCCGCACCAACCCCGTCCACACCATGCTGGACACCGGAACGGACGCCGCGCTCGGCATCCAGGGCTTCCCGCACGGCTTCAGCGGCGCGGACGACGTGATCGCGATGCCGCTGCAGTGCTCCACGCAGTGGGACGGCCTGGGCCACATCTTCGACCGCGGCAAGGCGTGGAACGGGCGTCCGGCGGAGCGGGTCGTCACGTCCGAGGGCGACCTCGTGACGGGCATCGAGCACATGGCGGGCCCGGTCGCGGGGCGGGGCGTCCTGCTGGACGTGGGACGGGTCCGCGGCGAGGACGGCGAACTCCCCGACGGCTTCGCGATCACCGAGGAGCATCTGCGCGCGGCCATCGACGCCCACGGTGTCGCGGTCGGGCGCGGCGACATCGTGTGCGTCCGCACCGGGCAGCTCGCCCGCGCCCGCCGCGACGGCTGGGGCGACTACGCGGGCGGCCCGGCGCCCGGCCTGTCGTTCACCGCGGCCGGGTGGCTGCACCGCACCGAGATCGCCGCGATCGCGACCGACACGTGGGGTTTCGAGGTGCGGCCCAACGAGTTCGACGACGCGTTCCAGCCGCTGCACCAGGTCGTGATCCCGAACATGGGCCTGCTGGTCGGCGAGCTGTGGGACCTGGACGCCCTGGCCGCCCACTGCGCGGCCGACGGCGTGCACGAGTTCTGGCTGACCGCCGGTCCGATCCCGGTGACCGGCGCGGTCGGCGCCCCCGTCAACCCCATCGCGGTGAAGTGAGGCCGGCATGGCAGCTGTAGGGAACGTTCTCATCGTCGGCGGCGGCACGGCCGGTTCGGCCCTGGCGATCCTGCTGGCGCGGGGCGGTGTCGCGGTGGACATCGCCGAGATCGAGCCGGGCGTCACCGCGCTCGGCTCCGGGGTCACGCTGCAGGGCAACGCGCTGCGGGTGCTGCGCGACCTCGGCGTGTGGGAGCGGGTCAGCGCGTCCGGGTACGCCTTCGACACACTCGGCCTGCGGGCGCCGGACGGAAGGCTGCTCGCGGAGATCCCCGACGCCCGCACCGGCGGATCGGACCTGCCCGCGACGCTCGGCGTGAACCGTCCCGAGCTGGCCGCCGTCCTCGCGGACGCGGTGCGGGACGCGGGCGCCGCCACCCGGTTCGGCCGCACGGCCGACGCGATCAGGGACGAAGGCGACCGGGTCGGTGTGCGCTTCTCCGACGGCGCCGCCGGCACCTACGACCTCGTCGTGGGCGCCGACGGCATCCGCTCCGCGGTTCGCGGGCTGATGGGCATCGAGGTGTCCCCGGAGCCGACCGGGATGGGCATCTGGCGGATCCACACGCGCCGTCCCGAGGACGTCGAACGCACCGACCTCGTCTATGGCGGGCCGTGCTTCATCGCCGGGTACTGCCCGACCGGCGCCGGCACCATGTACGCCTACCTCGTGGAGAAGGCCCGTCCCCGCGAGTCGATCGCGGACGCCGACAAGCCGGCCCACATGCGGGCGCTCGCCGAAGGCTACGGCGGCGCCTGGGACGAGATCCGCGCCGACATCACCGACCCCGGCCGCATCAACTACACCTGGTTCGAGTCGCTGCTGGTGGACCGGCCGTGGAACCGGGGCCGGGCCGTCCTGATCGGGGACGCCGCCCACGCCTGCCCGCCGACCCTCGCGCAGGGCGCCGCGCAGTGCCTGGAGGACGCGGCCGTCCTCGCCGAGCTGCTGCTGGCCGCCGACCGGCTCGACCAGGGGCTGTTCGACGCGTTCATGGACCGGCGGTACGGGCGCGCGAAGGCGGTCGTCGAGGCGTCGGTACAGCTGGCGCGATGGCAGCTCGCCCCCGCACCGGACACCGACGTTCCCGCCTTGATGGGACGGATCGCCGCGATGGTGGCGGAGCGGCCATGAGCATCCCGACCGTCGACGTGCACGCGCACGTCCTGCTGCCGCAGATCGAGGAGACCGTCGCCGGGGCACCCGGGCACGCCGAGCACAAGGACCTGGACGCCCGCCGCAACGGGCCCGCGTCGCTGCGGGCCGGCGGCAAGATGATCGGCGAGCGATTCGAGCGGCTGACCCGGGTCGAGGCGCGCCTCGCCGACATGGACGCCGCCGGCGTGGACGTGCAGATCGTCAGCCCGTCGCCGTCCCATTACCACTACTGGGCGGCACGCGACCTCGCCCGCACCGTGTCCCAGATGGCGAACGAGGCCACCGCCGCGCACTGCGCGCAGGCTCCCGGCAGGTTGCACGGGCTCGGGCTCGTCCCGCTCCAGCACCCGGACCTGGCCGTCGAGGCGCTCGACCACGCGCTGCGGCTCGGACTGAAGGGCGTCGAGATCTCCTCCCACGCGCCCGGCCGCGAGCTGTCGGACCCGGCGCTGGAACCGCTGTGGGCGCGGGCCGCCGAGTCCGGCGCGGTGGTGTTCCTGCACCCGTTCGGCTGCACGCTGGACGAGCGGCTCGACCGGTTCTACCTGTCCAACATCGTCGGCCAGCCCGCCGAGAACGCCGTCGCGCTCTCCCACCTGATCTTCTCCGGCGTGCTGGACCGGCATCCCGGCCT
Source organism: Actinomadura darangshiensis (assembly GCF_004349235.1). Lineage (GTDB taxonomy): Bacteria > Actinomycetota > Actinomycetes > Streptosporangiales > Streptosporangiaceae > Spirillospora > Spirillospora darangshiensis. The sequence continues at coordinate 5,118 of NZ_SMKY01000217.1, forward strand.
GAAGATCGTCGCGGCGCACGGCGGCGGCTACCTGCCCACCTGCGCCGGCCGCGCCGACCACGGCTGGCGGGTGCGGCCGGAGGCGCGGACGTGCGCCGAGCCGCCCAGCGCCTACCTGCGGCGGATCTGGTTCGACTCGCTGGTCTACGAGCCGGCGGCGCTGCGCGCGCTGATCGGCGCCGCGGGCGCGTCCCGGGTCGTCCTCGGCTCCGACCACCCCTTCGACATGGGCGTGGACGACCCGCTCGACCGGCTCCGCGCCGCCCTGCCGCCCGGCGGCGAGCTGGACGCGGTGCGCGGCGGCAACGCCGTCGCCCTCTTCGACCTCAAGGAGTCCCCATGACCGACCGGCTCATCACCCATCTGCGCCACGTGGACCTCGCCGTCCCCGACTACGACCGGCAACGCGATTTCTACGCCGGCGTCTGGGGCCTTACCGAGGTCGCGGGCGACACGGGCATCTCGTTCCTCGCGGCCGAGGGCTCGCCGGAGCAGTACATCGTCCGGCTACGGAAGGCGGACGAGAAGCGTCTCGACCTCGTCTCCTTCGGCGCCGCCTCCCCCGCCGACGTGGACGCGCTCGCCGCCCGGCTCGGCACGTCCGGCGTGCGGATCGTCGCCGGCCCCGGGAAGCTGGTCACGCCCGGCGGCGGCTACGGGTTCCGCTTCTTCGACATCGACGGCCGGACGGTCGAGGTGTCGGCGGACGTCGCCGTCCGGCGGCACCGCAGGCTGGAGGAGCGCGAGGCCGTCCCGGTCCGGCTCTCGCACGTCGTGCTGAACGCCCCCGACCTGGACGCGACCCGCGCCTGGTACGAGACCCACCTCGGCTTCGCGCTCAGCGACACACTGACGTCCCCGCACATGGGGAAGGTCATGCACTTCATGCGCTGCAACCCGCAGCACCACAGCCTGGCGATCGCGAAGGGCCCGCACACGTCCCTGCACCACGTGTCGTTCGAGATGCGCGGCCTGGACGAGTACATGTTCGGCACCGGGAGGCTGCTGCGCGCGGGCGTCCGGATGGTCTGGGGCCCTGGGCGGCACAAGGCGGGTGACAACACCTTCTCCTACTTCCTGGATCCGCACGGCAACACGGTCGAGTACACCACCGAGCTGGAGACCCTGGACGAGGACGCCTGGCACCCGCACCTGTACGACTTCTCCGACCCGGACGTCACCGACCAGTGGGGCACCGCCAACCCGATGAACGAACTCGTCGCCAAGGAGTCCTTCAACGACCCGGACCGCGGCGTCTTCGTCGCCCCGCCCGTCTGATCCAGGAGGCTCCATGCGACTCGCCACCTACCTGCACCGGGACGTCCGCCGCTGCGGCACCGTCGCGGACGGCGCGGTCCGGCCGTTCCCGGACGGCACCGACCTGCTCGACGTCGTCCGGACCGGCGCCCTGCCCGAGACGGGGCCGCCCGTCCCGCTCGCGGAGATCCGGCTGCTCCCGCCGATCGAGCCGCCGTCCGTCCGGGACTTCGTGGCGTTCGAGGAGCATGTCGAGGGCGTCCGGCGGAGCGTGAGCGGCGAGTCCGGCGTCCCGGACGCCTGGTACGACGCGCCGGCCTTCTACTTCTCCAACCCGCACGCCATGGTCGGCGCCCATGACGACGTACCGCTTCCGCCCGGCTGCCGGGCCCTCGACTTCGAACTGGAGGTCGCGGCCGTCATCGGGCGGCCGGGCTCCGACCTCGCCCCGGAGCGGGCCCGCGGCCACATCTTCGGCTACACGATCTTCAACGACTGGTCCGCGCGGGACCTGCAGTCCCGCGAGATGCAGGTCGGCCTCGGCCCCTGCAAGGGCAAGGACTTCGCCACCACCCTCGGCCCGTGGCTGGTCACCGCCGACGAACTGGAGCCGCACCGCGACGCCGACGGCTTCCTGCGGCTGGGCCTGACCGCCGAGGTCAACGGCCAGACCGTCGGACGGGACCTGCTGTCGAACATGGGCTGGCCGTTCGAGGACCTGGTCGCGCACGCCTCGCGCGGCGCCCGGCTGCGTCCCGGCGACGTGCTCGGCTCGGGCACCTGCGGCAACGGCGGCTGCCTCGCCGAACTGTGGGGACGCGCCGGCGAGCGGAACCCGCCGCCGCTGAAGCCGGGCGACACCGTCACGCTCACCGTCGAAGGCATCGGCACGGTCTCCAACACGATCGTGCCCGGAACCGCGCCCGTCCCGGTCCCCCGCGCCCGCAAGCGCACGCGGCAGCGCCCCTAGGCCGGGTGCGCGGCTCGCTCAGGACTCGGCGAAGTCGTCGCGCGAAAGCCCCTTCTCCGACATCTTGTCCTCAAGCTCGGCACCCAGTTCGGTGCGCTCGCCGGGCCGCGACTCCGATTCCCGGGCCGGGTCGCCGCCCGGCCTCAGATCGGTGTCCTCGGTCTTCGGCACGTTCTCCTCAGGCGTGGTCATTTCGCCCCCCTGTCGAATGAGTCGCCGGCTCCCCCGGCCATCCCGCTACGGCTACCCCGCCACGTCCGGCTCTAACGACGGCGCAGGCCGGGCCCCGGGAGAGCGCCTTTTCTGCGCTCCTCGAAATTCACATTGAACATCTATTGCTTTTCAGCGAGTAGGAGGCGGTGTTCTTCTCAACTACTCTCCCGTAATTGTGATGCGGTCCGCATGCTACAGGACGTCCTTGCAAAAAGGAATTCCGCTCCCACCGCCGCGAAAATGCGGCAAGGACCGCCGATTGGAGAGACCGTCATGCGCACAATGAGGCCGGCGGCGCTGATCGCGCTCGCGCTCGCGCTCGCGCTCGCGATGTGCGGCACGACCGCCGCGCACGCGTCCGGATCATCCGGTGGAGGAGGCCGCCCCATCATCGGCGGCCACAACGCCACCGAAACGTATTCTTGGATGGTGTCGCTGAGCAACGGCTGCGGTGGCAGCCTGGTCGCGTCCCAGTGGATCGTCACGGCGAACCACTGCGGCTCGGCCTACCAGGGCCGGATCGGGTCGACCGACAAGAACTCCGGCGGCGAGGTCCGCCAGATCGACCGGCGGATCACCCGTCCGGGGACCGACCTCACGCTGATGCACCTGTCAGCTCCCGCGCAGTCGGCCCCGGTGCAGATGGCGCAGTCCAACCCCGCCGCGAACACCCCCGTGCGGCTGCTCGGCTGGGGCTGCACGAGCTGGCCGTCCTGCAGTACGCCCGCCACCCTCCAGGAAATCGACCTGACCATCCTGCCCAGCGGCCAGTGCGCGCCCGGCGGCGGCACCGCGAACGACGTCTGCGTCTCCGGCGACCGGTCGCACTCGGCCTGCCACGGCGACTCCGGCGGACCGGCCGTCGTCGGCACCCGCGGCGACTGGACCCTCGTCGGCGAGACCCACGGCCCCGGCGACAACCGGGGCGAGTGCGCGACCACCACCCTCTACACCGGCATCGCGCCGTACCGTTCCTGGATCGACCAGCAGATCGGCGGCTGACTCCCCATCCCCCACCCCGCAGGAGGAGTTCCGTATGTTCCGCAAGATCACGGCGGCGCTGGCCGTCACCCTCGGCCTGAGCTTCCTGGTGCCCGCGCTGGGCGCCGAGCCGGCGTCGGCGGCCCCCGTCGCGGCCCGCACCATCTACTACGACGCCAGCGGCGCCCAGGAGTTCAAGGCGGCCGTCGATGAAGGCGCCGCCGCCTGGAACCAGGCCGTGCCGGAGATCGAGCTCAAGCCCGCGACCGGCGGGCAGGCCACCATCAAGGTGTACGCCGACGACGGCTGGCCGCGCACCATCTCCTACGGCTTCGGCCAGGGCACCATCTACATGGGGCGCGAAGCGGTCAACGACGGCTTCTACCCGCCGAGGATCGCCGCGCACGAGCTCGGCCACACCCTCGGCCTGCCCGACAACCGCAACGGACGCTGCGACTACCTGATGTCGGGCCACAGCTCGCCGACGTCCTGCCAGAGCACCACCCCGCACGCGACCGAGGCGGCCCAGGTCAGCCAGAACGCGGGCGGCCGCGTCCCCGCGACCTTCAGCAAGCCCATCCGCTACGACGACTGCTTCACCTTCTGACCGCACGCCCCCCACCGCGGACACACACGTGCCCGCGGTGGGGGCCGTTCGCCCTGAACACCGCGGTCAGACCGTCAGGATTCGCAGGAGCGCGTTCAGGGCGGTCTCGACGGCGTGGTCCGGCGGGGCCGCATAGCCGACGACCAGCCCGTCTTCGGGCGGGAAAGGCGCGTCGGGGTGGCGGAAGACCGACAGACCGTCCAGGGCGATGCCGGCGCGGGCCGCGGCGGCCACGGTGGGCGCCTCGGTGCCGGGCGGCAGGCGCAGGACGGCGTGCAGCCCGGCCGCGATCCCCGTCACGTGGACGTGCGGGGCATGTTCCGCCAAGGCGGTGACGAAGCGGTCGCGGCGGGCACGGTAGCGCTGCCGCATGCGGCGGACGTGGCGGTCGTAGGAGCCGGAGGCGATGAAGTCGGCGAGGGTCAGCTGGTCCAGCACGCCGGCCCACGCCTCGCGCTCGCCCTTGGCGGCCAGGACGTCGTCCACGAGATGGCCGGGCAGGACCATCCAGCCGAGCCGGATGGCCGGGGACAGGCTCTTGCTGACCGAACCGACGTAGACCACCCGGTCGGGGGCCAGGCCCTGCAGCGCACCGATCGGCCGGCGGTCGTAGCGGAACTCGCCGTCGTAGTCGTCTTCGAGGACGACCCCGTCCGATGAGCGCGCCCAGTCGGCGGCGGACATCCGGCGGTGCGCGTGCAGGGGGCCACCCGTCGGGAACTGGTGGGCCGGTGTCAGGAGCACCGCGCGCTCGGCGCCGGTCAGCTCGTCGACGCGGGCGCCGTCGCCGTCCACCGTGAGCGGGCGGGCGCGGACGCCGGCCGCCGACAGCAGCCCCCGGTGGAACGCCAGACCGTAGCCCTCCACGGCGAGCGGGCCGCGCAGGACCCGGCCGCCGAACAGCAACCGCAGCGCATGCGCGAACCCGGAGCAGACGACGATGTGGCCGGGGTCGGTCCGGACGCCGCGCGTGCGGGCCAGGTACTCGGCGAGGGCGCGGCGCAGTTCGGGTCTTCCGCGCGGATCCGCGGGGCCGAACGCCTCGTTGGGCGCGGCGGTGACCGCCCGGCGCGCCGACGCCAGCCAGGCGGCGCGCGGGAAGGACGCGGCGTCCGGCTGCCCCTGCCGGAGGTCGTGCACCGGACGGGATGCCCGGACGCGACCGGGCCGCGAAGACCCGCGCGGCCGGGACGGCTCCACGCGGCCGGCCACCCGGGTGCCGGAGCCCTGGCGCGCGGTCAGCCAGCCCTCGGCGACGAGTTCGGCGTAGGCGTCGGCGACGGTGTTGCGGGCCAGGCCGAGGTCGGCGGCCAGCGACCGGTAGGGCGGCAGCCTGACGCCCGGCGCCAGCCGCCCGGACCGGACCGCCTCCCGCAGCGCATGCGTCAGGGCGGCCCTGCGTCCGCCCTTGCCGGTCAGCTCCAGGTGCAGGTCGGCGCCGATCCGCTCGGCCGAATTGACCCATTCTCCTGCCACAAGATTGCACCCTACCCAGGGTCTTTTCTCCTCGTAGCGTCGAATCATGAACACGCTGAACACTCTGCGGTCCGCCGTCCGCGGCCGGGTCACGCTGCCCGGCGACGCCGGTTTCGAGGAGGCCCGCCGTCCCTGGAACCTGGCGGTCGACCAGCCGGTGGCGGCGGTCGTCGAGGCCGCCGACGCCGATGACGTCGCCGCGCTCGTCCGGCACGCCCGCTCCGCCGGGCTGAGCATCGCGACCCAGCCCAGCGGGCACGGCGCCACCGGACGCACCGGCGGCACCGTACTGCTGCGCACCCGGCGGCTGGACGCGGTGGAGATCGACCCCGCCGCCCGCCGGGCCCGCGTCGGCGCGGGCGTCCCGTCCGGACGCCTGCAGGCCGCCGCCGCACCGCACGGCCTGACCGGCCTGCCCGGCAGCTCGCCCGTCGTCAGCGTCACCGGCGTCGCCCTCGGCGGCGGGCTGAGCTGGTTCGGACGCGCCCACGGCTGGGTCGCCGACAGCGTCACCGCCATGGACATCGTCGACGCCGACGGCCGGCGGAGGCACATCGACGCCGGCACCGACCCCGGCCTGTTCTGGGCGCTGCGCGGCGGCGGCGGCGACTTCGCGGTGGTGACCTCGCTCGAACTGGCCCTGCACCCGGCACCGCACCTGTACGGCGGCCGGATGCTGTGGCCCGCCCGGCACACCGCCCAGGTGATGGACGCCTACCGGCTGATCACCGCCGGCGCCCCCGACGCGCTCACCGTCTGGCTCGACCTGCTGCACTTCCCCGGTTCCGACCCCATGGTCGCCGTGGACGCCGCCTACCTCGGCGACGAGCACGGCGCACGTGACCTTCTGCGCCCTCTGGACGGCCTCCCGCGTCCCCTCTCCGACAGCAGGCGGACCATGACGGCCGCCGAACTCGGCGGCATCACCGCGGAACCGACCGACCCGGGCGCCGGCTCCTCGCGCGCCGAACTGCTGACCGTCCTGGACGACGCGGCGGCCAAGTCCCTGCCGGCCGACCCGATCGCGCCGCTGCTGAGCGTCCAGCTCCGGCACCTGGGCGGCGCGTTCACCAAGCCGTCCGACTCGCCGCACGGGCCTCTTCCCGAGCCCTACGCGCTCTACATGTTCGGCGTCCCGGCCGATCCGGCGACGGCCGAGGCGATCGCCGCCAGGCAGTGCGCGCTCGCCGGCTCGGTCCCGGTGAGCGGCCGCAAGCCCTTCACCTTCCTCAACCCCGCCGAGAGCGCGGCGGACGCCTTCTCCCCCGCCACGCTGGACCGCCTGCGCCGCATCAAGGACGACCACGACCCTCACAACGTCTTCCGCAGCAACTTTCCCGTCCATGACTGAAGCCGGGGCCCATCGGGATGGGTCCCGGCTTCAGGGGGCGAGTCCGGCTAGCAGGCGGGTTCGAGGGTCAGTTCCAGGTCTTCCAGGTCGATGTCCGCCGAGGCGGTCTCGGGCTCCTCGGCGGGGTTCGTCTGCTTCGGCAGCAGGAAGGCGGCCGCGACCATCACGACGGCGAGCGCCGCGGCGATGACGAACGCCAGCCGCATGCCGTCCAGCTGGGCCATGGCCTGCCCGGCGCCGCCGGCGACGCGGCTTTCGGCGCGGCTCGCCATCACGGTCACCACCAGCGCGGTGCCGAAGGCCGCCGCGACCTGCTGGAGGGTGCCCAGCATCGAGCTGCCGTGGGAGTACAGGTGGGCCGGCAGGGCGCCGAGGCCGAGGGTGAACACCGGGGTGAACGCCGCGGCCAGCGAGACCATGAGCAGGACGTGCAGGGCGAGGACCTGCCAGTACGGCATCGCCATCGAGATCTGGGTGAGGCCGGCCAGGGCGGCCACGATGCCGAGCGCCCCGGGGATGATCAGGACGCGGGCGCCGAAGCGGTCGTAGAGCCGTCCCACGACCGGGCCGAGCAGCCCCATCGCCAGGCCGCCGGGCATCACCAGCAGGCCGGTCTGCAGCGGGCTGAGGCCGCGCAGGTTCTGCAGGTAGATCGGCAGCAGGATCATCGCGCCCATCATCGCCATGAACCCGAGCGCCATCAGCAGCAGCGACAGTGCGTACCCGGAGTGCCGGAGGACGCGCAGGTCCAGCAGGGGGACGTCGCGGCGCTGCAGCCGGAGCTGGCGGAGCGCGAAGGCCGCGATCGCGGCCAGTCCGGTCGCGACGATGATCGCGGGAACCGCCGTGCCGCCCGCGCCGAACCGGCTCAGCCCGTACACCAGGGAGCCGAACCCGACGGCCGCGGCGCCGACGCTGAACCAGTCGATGGTGCTGAGCTGCGGCTCCCCGACGTTCTCCAGCCGGGCCAGGCCGCGCCAGGTGATCAGGGCGGCGATCGGCAGCACGGCCGCGAACAGGAACCGCCACGAGCCGAGCTGCAGGATCAGCCCCGACACGGCCGGGCCCATCGCCGGCGCGACCGACATCGCCATGGTCACGGTGCCCATCACGCGTCCCCGGTCCTGCTCGGGGACGACGGTCATCAGCGTCGTCATCAGCAGCGGCATCATCACCGCCGTCCCGGTCGCCTGGACGATCCGCGCGAGCAGCAGGATCTCGAACGCCGGCGCGACCGCGGCCAGCGCCGTCCCGGCGAGGAAGACGCCCATCGCGGTGGCGTAGGCGCGGCGGGTGCTGACCCGCTGCAGGAACCACCCGGTCACCGGGATCACCGCGGCCATGGTCAGCATGAACGCCGTCGACAGCCACTGCGCCGCCTGCTCGGTGACGCGCAGGTCCGTCATCAGCCGAGGGATCGCGTTGATCATGATCGTCTCGTTGAGGATGACCACGAACGTCGCGAGCACCAGCAACCGGATCACGGGGGGTGTCCGGCGGGAGGCTTCGGGGTCCGTCTTCCGGTGCGCGTGCTCATTCGTAGTCGTCATGCCCGGGTAGACCGGCACCGTCGGCGAAACTCATCGCACCCGGCCGAACCGGCTCAAATCGCCTGGTCAGGGCCCCGGCTACTCGACGGCTCCGACCATGTCCAGTGCCAGCCGTTCGTAGCGCAGCGCGATCTCGGTGCGGGTCAGCGGTCCCCTCGGCGAGAACCAGCCGGCCACGCCGGTGCACATCACGACGACCGCGCGGGACGCCTCCAGCGGGATCGGCGTGGCGAACACGCCGCGTTCGGTGCCCTGCACCACGACGTCGTCGAACAGTCGCTGCTGCCGGTGCCGGTCGTCCAGATGGCGGGTGCGCACCGGCTCGTCCAGGGCCCGCAGCTCGCTCGTGCCGAGCATCGTCCCCCGCTGGTCCTCCAGGTGGAACAGCACGTGGGTCGAGACGATCGCCCGCAGCCGGGCGGCGGGTTCGTCGCCGGCCGCGTCGAGCGCCGCGCGGGTCCGCCGCAGCAGCTCCCCGATGCCACGCTCCATGATCGTCGCGAGCAGTTCCTGCTTGGACTCGAAGTGGTAGTAGAGCGCACCGGGGCTCAGGCCCGCCCGGCCCGCGATGTCGCGCACCGAGGTGCCGTGGTAGCCCTGCTCGGACATCACCGCGATCGCGGCCTTCAGAATCCCCTCCTCACCGGGCCCCTGGGCCGGCCGCGGTACCACGCGGCTCAGCCGTTCGCCTTGTTCGGCCCGGCGAACCCGAACAGGTAGCCGGCGACCTTCCGCATCTGGATCTCCTCGGACCCCTCGGTGATGCGGTAGCGGCGGTGGTGCCGGTAGATGTGCTCGAACGGGGTGTGCCGGGTGTAGCCGAGACCGCCGTGCACCTGCATCGCGCGGTCGGCCGCGTCGCACACGAACCGGTTGGCCCGGTAGTTGCACATCGACACCTTGTCGCTGAGCTGGAAGTGCGGGATCCGGTCGAGCTCCCAGGCCGTCTTGCGGACGAGGCCGCGCAGCAGCTCCGCCTCGGTCTGCAGCTCGACCAGCGGCCACTGGATCGCCTGCCGGGTGGCCAGCGGCCGCCCGAACGTCAGGCGCTCGCGGGCGTACTCGACGCTGCGGTCGACGCAGTACTGCCCGGCGCCGACACCGGACGCCGCCTGCCGGATCCGGTTCTCGTGGACGAACGTCTGGGCGACCGCGAGGCCCTCCCCCTCCGCACCGAAGATCGCCGAGTCGGGCACGCGCACGTCGGTGATCGTGACCTCGGCGTGGTCGGTGGGCATGTTCAGCGTCCACCAGTGGAAGTCGACCGAGAACCCCGGGGCGTCGGTGGGCACGAAGAAGGCGGTGATGCCGCGTGCGTCGCCGGACTTGCCGGACGTCCGGGCGAACACCACGTCGTGCGTCGCGGAGTGCATGCCGGAGTTGAAGCGCTTGGCGCCGTTGATGACCCAGTCGCCGCCGTCGCGGACGGCCGCGGTCTCCATCCAGGTCGCGTCGCTGCCGTGGTCGGGCTCGGTGAGGCCGAAGCCGATCCGCTTCTCCCGGGCCAGCATCGGCTCCAGGAACTCCTCCTTCTGCTCCGGCGTCCCGTACTCCAGCATCATGTGGACGAACGGGAAGTTGCCGACGATCGACGCCTCGTTCTGCAGGTCGTTGTGGAGCCCGAGGCCCCGGTGCGCGAGATGCTCGCGGATCACCGCCATGTCCAGGTTCGTCCCGCCGGAGCCGCCGGCCTCCTCGGGCAGCCCGTAGCGCAGCCAGCCCGCCGCGTCCGCCCGCCGGAACATCTCGCCGAGCAGCTCCTCCCACTCGGGGCGCGGCACCCCGCCGTTCTCGAAGTCGGTGCGCGCGTACTCGCGGCGGTGGTCGAAGAAGCGCTCGTTGTCGTCCTGCGCCTGCAACGGCAGGATCTCGCGTTCGACGAAGGTGTCGAGGTCGCCGAGAAGCCGGATCAGTTCGTCGGGAAGCGCGAAGTCCACAAATCCTCCTGAACGTTTGTTCAACCATCCATACCTCAGCCGGACCGTCCGAGCCAAGAGGGAGAGCCGGGACGCGCGTCCGGCTTTTGCAGGATTCCTACAACTGGAGCGGCGCAGCGTGCGTTGTCGGCGGCATGGCGCTCGGC